>NZ_CP094516.1:2833875-3148750 GCF_029909975.1 Bradyrhizobium sp. ISRA430 | reverse complement strand
CGAAGGCGTCCTTCCTCAATAGGTCGCCGAAAGCTCATCGAGAACAAAACGGGTCTCTTGCGACGTTTTTTTGCGGCGGACGTCGCGCGGCCGGATTGCCGTCCGGCTTGCCTTTGTTTCTGTATCTTCACCCCATTCGATACAGCGCGCAGTTGCAGGGTATCGCCCCGCTGCAGAGCCGGAGCCAGCGCGATCCCTTGAATGTGCGACTAAGCTACGGCCTATCCGCGCTGCCAGGTGGCAACCAGCATATCGCGGAAGCGTTGGGCTGCTGGGGAGAGGCGCGCAGCGCGCCGCTCGACAATGCCGATCGTGCGTTTGATCTCAGGTTCGCCAATCGATCTTGTTACGATGATGGGGTGTCCGGGCGGTGGCGTCGCCAGCTTTGGCAACACGGACACGCCGAGCCCGCGTTCGACCAGGCCTAACGAGGTGGTGAGGTGATTGACTTCGAAATGAAAGTTGAGCCGCACCTTTGATTTCATCAACGCCGCTTCGAGGATCAGACGATTGCCGCTCGCGCGGCTCACGCCGATCAGGATTTCGTCTTCGAGGTCTTTCCAGGTCAGGCGACGCTTGGTCGCCAGAGCGTGGTCGCGCCGGCAGGCCAGCACGAACGGATCGTCCAGCAGCGGAGTAAAGCTGAGATCGGGGTCCGTACTGCCGGTCAGATTGATGCCGAACTCGGCTTCGCCGTTTGCCACGCTTGCCAGCCCCTCATTTGCCGAGAGGTCGAGAATCCGGAATCGGATGTGAGGAAAGCGGGCGTTGAACTGCTCGATGGCCTTCGGCAGGAAATAGAACACTGCTGTTGGAACGCAGGCGAGCGTGATCTGCCCGGTCTGGCGAGCGGCGGCGCCGGTCGTGCCGAGGAGGGACTCCTCAAACTCATCGAGCAGGCGCCGCATCAACGGCGCCAGCGATTGGCCGACTGCAGTCGGTGCAACATGCCGCGTGGTGCGCTCAAGCAGAGGAGCCCCGATGGCTCCCTCGAGCGACTGAATGCGCCGCGACAGCGCCGGCTGCGATAGGTTCAAGGAGTTGGCTGCCTTGCTAAAGCTGCCCAGGTCGAGGACCGCCAGGAAGGCACGAATGTCGAGCAGCTCGAAATTGATGCGCATTGCGCATCAATAATCCAAATCTTTGCATTTCACAACAAAGAGGTCTTCCGCCAGGGTCTAGACGCAAACCAGCCGAAGGATTTCGCTGCCATGCTTCGTTCCGTTCGCGTTCCCTGCGTCCTGATGCGTGGCGGCACATCGAGAGGACCGTTCTTTCTGGCGACCGACCTTCCGAGCAATGTCGCCGAACGCGATCAACTGCTGATCTCCGCGCTCGGCGCCGGACATGAGTTGCAGATCGACGGCATCGGCGGTGGTAGTCCGCTGACCAGCAAGGTTGCCATCGTAGGGCCATCGACGCATCCCGATGCTGACGTCGACTACCTGTTTGCCCAGGTAAAAGTCGCCGAATGCGCGGTGGACACCTCACCCAACTGCGGCAACATGCTGTCGGCAGTCGCTCCTTTTGCCATAGAGCAAGGCCTTGTACGTGCTCGGGACGGGCGCACGACGGTTCGCATCCACAATGTGAACACCGGCAAACTGGTTGCGGCGACCGTGCAGACGCCCGAAGGCGCCGTCACCTATGAGGGCGCAACGAGTATCGACGGCGTGCCCGGCGGCGCCGCGCCAATCCATCTCACTTTCCTTGATGCAGCCGGATCCAAGACCGGGCTCCTGCTGCCAACGGGCAGCGCTACCGACGTGGTGGAGAATGTGCCGATCACCTGCATCGACGCCGCGACACCTCTCCTGATCATGCGGGCGGAAGATCTTGGCAAGAGCGGGCTGGAGCGGCCGAGCGAACTTGATGCGGATCGCGCGTTCATGACTCGGCTCGAAGCGGTGAGGCGTGCGGCCGCCGTACGCATGGGGCTGTTACCCGGGCTCGTCATCCCTAAGCCCGTTCTGATTGCGCCGGCGCTACATGGCGGCACCGTCTCCGCCCGATACTTCATGCCGCATGCCTGTCATAGGACATTTGCGGTGACCGGCGCCGTCGCGCTGGCAACGGCGTGCGCCATTCCTGGCTCAGTCGCCCACGCGTTTGTTAGCAATGGGCTTCCGACCACTGTCAAGATTGAGCATCCGTCAGGTCAGATGGAGCTCGAACTCTCCTGGGCCGAAGGAGCGAAGGTGCCCACCGTATCAGTCGTCCGCACGGCGAGGCGGATCTTCGAAGGCGCAGTGTTTGCCCGCCTCCCGCAGGCCGCCGTGCCGCTGGCTGCAGCCTGAACCGACAGGGCGAAAAGCCCGCTCGCTAACAAATAATGCAAATTGGGAGGCAACATGCAGACCATGCAGGTAGCTCGTGCAGCGACAGATGGAAGGGATAAGTCCAACAGATTCTATCAGACGCTCTACTTCCAGGTGCTCGTGGGGGTGACCGGCGGCATTCTGCTGGGGCACTTCGTTCCAGAGGCCGGAGTCCTCGTGAAGCCGCTCGGAGATGGTTTCGTCAAGGTCGTCAAAATGATGATCGTGCCGGTCGTGTTCTGCACGATCGTGCTCGGTATTGCCGGCATTGGGCGCGAACGAAGTGTCGGTTCGACGTTGCTGAAGGCCATGGCACTGTTTTACGTGTTGACGGCGGTTGCGCTGTTCGTCGGCCTGATCTCGGTCGAAGCGCTGCAGCCGGGCGTAGGTCTGCACATTGACGTTCACGCGATCGATCCGACGGAGGCCGCACGGTACGCAAGATCAGCGAAGAAGCTCGACGCCGTCGAGATGCTGTTGCATGTCATCCCGCGCAGCTTCTTCACTCCGTTTGCAGAAGGCGAGGTGCTCCCCGTACTGTTCATTGCGATCATCACTGGCTTTGGGCTCCGCAAGATCGGGGGCGCGGGAGAACCGTTTCTGCGCGGCCTCGAATCATTCTCCAGGGCGCTGTTCGCTGCCTTCAGTTTCCTGATGAAGCTGGCGCCTCTTGGTGCATTTGGCGCCATCGCGTTCATCGTCGCAAAGAACGGCATTCGCACCATCGGAAATCTTGGCCTGCTGATTCTGACGCTCTACGTGGCTTGCGGGATTTTCGTTTTTGGAGCGCTGTGGTTGCTCGCCCGCATCAATGGCCTCAGCCTGTTCAAGCTGCTGCGCTACATCCGCGAGGAGCTGCTGGTCGTACTCGGCACCTCCTCCACCGAGCCCGTGCTGCCGGCGCTCCTGTACAAGCTGGAGCGGCTCGGTTGCAGCAAGGGGTCAGTCGGATTGACGCTGCCGCTCGGTTATTCATTCAACCTGGATGGCACGGCAATCTACCTGACGCTCGCCTCGCTGTTTCTGGCGCAGGCTATGGATGTCCACCTCTCGAATTGGCAGATCATGTCGATGATCTTCGTGATGCTGCTTACCTCGAAGGGAGCCGCCGGCGTCACGGGAAGCGGCTTTGCGGCGCTGGTGGCGACACTTGCGGCCATGCCGGACACCTTGCCGGTCGCTGGCGTCGTCATCATTGCAGGCATCGATCGCTTCCTGTCGGAAGCGCGTGCGCTGACCAGCCTGGTGAGCAATGCAGTCGCTTGCATTGCGATCGCAATCTGGGAGGGAGAGTGCGATCTTGCACGCCTCCACAATGAGCTCAATGGGTCAGCCAGCGCCAAGCCTGCAACTATTGAGATCGAGACCGACGAGCAGCCCGCATTTCGGCCTGGTGTCTCCGCCTCATCGATCTGAAGCAGCCTACGACGAGACATCCCGCATCCAACCGGCGCGCCCTCCGCTCGACACAACTTCGCGCGGAGAGCACGCGGCAAGAATCGTGTGTTGCGCCTCCGCGATTTGGAGTTGCTCAGCAACATTCGGAGAGTAGTTGGATAGCGTTGTCCATCGTTCATACGCCTGCGTACGGCTCAGGGCCTGTGCCCTCGTCCCGAATCCTCCGCACGCCAATGCGATGCAGACATACCGAAGTTCGTCGTAAACCATCGTGAAAACGCCGGCAGTCCGGAGAAGCCAAGAAGTTGGGCAGTCTCGGCGAGAGACCTTCCTTCTACCTTGATATGGCGCTGGACCAGTTCGACGCGAACAGCAGCGAGAATGTCAGAGAAGGTTGCACCGCGCGCGGCCAGCCGCCGGGTCAGAGTGCGGCGATCGATCCCTAAATGACGCGACACCAACTCGCTGGTGCAGCGACCCGATGGGAGCAGCGTGAAAATCAGTTGGCGAACAGTGGCATCCATCATGACGGCAGGCCGCGCAACGACCTCGTCAAGATAGCGCCGGACATAGAATGCCATCGTCGGGTCGGCCGTCGAAATCGGCGCGCTCAGATCGCGCGGTCTCAGGACCAGGCCGTCAAACGAGCCGCGAAAATGCGGGAGTGAGCCGAAGAAGTCGCTGTGGTGCCCCTGCTCGAGGCGGGGGAAGGGGTGTCCAGCATTGCGCGTTCGGGTGCGGCTGCCCGGCGGTATGCCTGGATCGAGCGCCGAGCTCCCAGAAAATCCGCCGTGCAGGGATCGCGCTAGGTTAGGGCGGCCGACACGGCTGAGCCGCGATCACCGCGGAGAGCAGTGACCAAGCTGAAAATCCTTTCGATGTATCAATGGCCTGTCGATGAAAGCGCTGCCCGGCGGAGGCGCCTCCATGTCGATCGGTTCGTGGCACACCAGCACCTCGCCTGAGCTTCGTGGCGTTCCGAATTTGCCCGACTGTGGCGGCCCGGAGACATCTCTCTACAGCGTATTCAGGTACAAATGTTCGCGGAGGTTGCGATTGGGGGTGCGACTCATTTCGGCAAAGCAAAAACGGAAGGGATACTGCGAGATGAAGAAAATCTTTGTCGGCGCGATTGGCGCCTTGGCAATCGGGATGTCGGCTCCCGCAAGCGCTGCCGATCTGGCCGCACGGCCGTACACCAAGGCTCCGCCCGCTCCGGTGGTCGCGGTGTATGACTGGACAGGTTTCTACATCGGCGCCAACGGCGGTTGGGCAAACAGCCACAATTGCTGGGATTTCCTCACTGCCGGTGGTGCGATCGTCGCCGATGCATGTAGCGATCGTTCAGGCGGCGTGATCGGTGGCCAGGTCGGCTATCGGTGGCAGTCCGCTGGTTGGGTCTTCGGTCTCGAAGCTCAGGGCGACTGGGCGGATCTCAACCGGACGCGGGTCAGCCTGATCAATCCTGCCTTCTCGACGCGCGTGAAAACCGACGGCATCGGCCTTTTCACCGGGCAGATTGGTTATGCCTGGAATGCCGCGTTGCTCTACGTCAAGGGCGGTGCTGCGGTCACCGGCAACACCTTTAGCATTCTGGACACCGCCACAGGCACGACGCTCGCATCGGCCGACTCGACGCGGTGGGGTGCGACCGTCGGTGTCGGCTTCGAATACGGCTTTACGCCGAACTGGTCGGTTGGCGTCGAATACGATCACCTGTTCATGGGGCATAACAACAACTCGTTCTCCGTGGTCAATCCGATTGTCGCGGGAGCGATCAATCGTGTCGACCAGGACATCGACATGGTTACGCTCCGTCTGAACTATCGCTTCGGTTGGGGCGGTGTTGGTGCTCCGGTGGCAGCCCGATACTGATTTCCGATCACCCGATGCATGCAAAGGCCGGCTGTCACAGCCGGCCTTTGTTTTTTGGATCGTCTGGTTGGCCTGTGCGCCAAAGTGCCGCTGTGGCGTGCTCAATTGATCGATGGCTTTCGAAGGGCCGGCTTCTCGCAATTCGTCACAACGACCAGGCAGCATTCCGGAGCAAGCGTTGCCGCGACGTCATCTTCGCCGCGAATTGCCGGCCTTTCAATTTGGGCGCGGAGCCTTAGCGACGGCCTCCCTCAATTCCTTGACCAGGCGCGTGATGTTGGGATCGTCCGGGATGATTTTCGCTAGTTGCTCGGCGTATTTCAGGGCGCTTGGCAGATCGCCGGCCCGCTGATTGATCGTCACCAGCGCGGCCAAAGTCTCGCGATGCGAAGGGTGACGGGCGACGTTTTCTTCGAGTTGCCGTATCGCGTCGGAAACCCGACCTGCCGAATTGAGTGCGACCGCATAGACATATGCATAGCGCGCCTGGGCTGGTTGGAGTTCACTGGCCAGGCGCAACTCCTCCAATGCGTCCTGCTGATGTCGCGAACGGACAAATGAGAGGCCAAGCGCATGATGAAGGGCGGCATTCCGCGGAACTTGCTCGATTGACTTGCGCAAAACGGCTTCAACACGATCCTCGCGCTTCTGTCGTGCATAGAGGTCCGCGAGATTGATGGTCGCCGGAACATACTCGCCGCTAAGGCGCAATGCTGCGACGTATTCTGCTTCGGCACGATCCAATTGGCCTTCGCGCGCGAAAAGATTTCCAAGGTTGGTCCGTCCTTCCGGACGATCGGCGTTCAGCCTTTGCGCTTCCGTGAATTCCGCCACAGCCTTCTCATATGGTGCACGATACTCCGGCGGCTGCGAGGAGGCGGGTAATCCCGCCAGCAGGGAAACGGCGCGAATACGGACGCCTCGCACCGGATCCGCAAGCGCCTTTCCGGCGATAGGCCAGAGCTGTTGTAGAGGCATGCCGTCGAGCATGTCGAGCGCACCAATGCGAACCATTGGGTCGGAGTCGCCAAGGGCCGTACTCGCGATCTTGACTGTTTCCGCAGACAAATAAGCGTTCAACTCCGCGAGAGCCCCGGCGCGGGCGAAACCGGGATTGTGCTGGTCGCCCGCAATATGGGCAAGCAAGGCCGCAGGGTTGGTGCCATCGGTCCAGGCAGCGTGGAAGGCCGGGCCGTAGGTTTGGAATCCCTTGCGCTCGGGTCCGTGCCACTTCTCGATCGCGGCCGCTGCCCATTCCGCTGTCTTGTCTGTATGGCAATCGTTACAGGCGTTGGGGGTGCCGAGCTGAACGGAAAGGTCAGGGCGGGGCACACGGAAGCTGTGGTCATGCCGGGAATCCACGACCATGTAGGTGTGGACGGGCATGTGGCACGACGCGCAGGCCGGCGGGGGATTTGCTTCGGCATGATGGTGATGGGATACGGCGGCGAATTTCTCGGGGGCGTGGCATTGCAGGCAAACGCCGTCTCCTGCCAGCCGCGTTTTGCCGCTGTGGGGGTCGTGACAATTGCTGCAGGTTACGCCGGCGGCGAACATCTTGCTCTGCTTGAATGATTCGTAGTTGTAGACCTCGTCCAGCATTTGGCCGTCGGCGTGGTAGAGACCCCTCGACAGAGGCAGAACCAAATGTGTCTCGGATAGCCACTGGCCGGGAATCCAGTCTTCGGAGATCTGGCTCCGCCTGGCATGACAGAGGCCGCAGGTTTCGACTTCCGTTCGCAGCGTTGCGGGCGGCGGGTTGCGCGATGCCGTGGAAGAAGCTTTTTCGAGCGACCAGGACGCGTTCAACCGCTCCGAAAAGCGGACCAGAAGACCCATCGTCTCGCTGTCCGATTTGCCGAACGGCCAAAGCTTCTTCTGCGATGCGGCCCAGGCAACATGGTTCGAACCCTGTCCATGGCATGTCTCGCAGCCCACACTTATCTCGGCCCACGTGGTGTTGAACCGATCCTTGGACGCATCGTAGTTCTTCCGAACGCCGGTGGAATGGCATTCGCTGCACATGAAGTTCCAGTTTTGGTTCAACCGGGTCCAGTGAAGCGGGTCCGTGTGATCGATCTTTTCGTTGGGATAGAGATGAAACCAGCGCTGTCCTCCCTTTTCCTTGGGGCGCGCATCCCACGCGATCGATAGCGCCTGCAGGCGTCCGTCGGGAAATTCGATCAGGTATTGCTGAAGGGGATCGACGCCGAATGTGTATTTGATTTCGTACTCGGCCAGGTTTCCGTCGGGCCCGTCAGTTTCGACGAAGAACTTGCCGTCCTTGCGGAAAAAGCGGCTACGCACGCCAAAATGTTCAAATGTCACGCCGTTGAAGTCGCCGAGAACGGTCGCTTCGGTTGCATGTGCCATCGCCAGCTTGTGCTGCGATTGCTGCCAAAGGCCCGTCTCGGTCGGATGGCAAACGGCGCAGGATTGGCTGCCAACATAATTAGCGACGGCAGGCGGCGCCTTGGCTGCCGTCTGGTCGAAGGACGAACCGGCGACGGACAGCCAAAACACGGCGCCTCCGACAATCAGGACAACGCTGATCAGGGCGATGATGCCCCAGCGGCGATCGAGCAGCGTTCGACCCGGCGCCACGCGGCTCTCCTCGCTGCCGTGTCTGGGGCGCTTACGCGATCGACCGGAGACCGATTTGGATTTTGGCAAATCTGCTTCCCCCGAGTGCACTGCAATTTTGGCGCTGCGCCGGACGCTCCGGATTTCACAAGGCGCGAGTGAGAATGTCAACGAACCGCCTGGCCCTTCATTTCATTACGGCTAGCGCACGCGCCTTCTCCAGGCCGACCATGAGCGTCTTGACGAGCGGGTCAGTCGCGCCGTGCCGCTGCAGGAATCCCTTGGGATCGCGCCCCACGGGCTCATACTGAGACATCTTGTCCAACGCGCGCCGGGTGGCCTTGCGGTCTCCGAGCTCTGCATTCGCTACCGCAAGCAAGAATTGACTGAAGCCGGGATCGTCCATCGCGGAGCGTTCGGCAACTCTGAGCATCTGCGAATAGTCGCCCTTCAGATACAGATCGATGGCGATCAAATGAAAATACCAGCCTGGAGGACTCAAAGTACGCTCGATCGCACGCTTGAGAATGGGGATGCCCTCTTCGAAATTCCCCCGCACAGCAAGCCGCCAGCCGAGCTGGGCCAGGACCTCGGGGTCGTTGGGATTGAGAGCCGCCGCTTGACGCGTCAGATCCTCGCTTTCGGCGTAGCGTCCTGTGTAGAAATAGGCGCTTGCCCGAGCCTTCAGAGCCATAGCGTTGTTCGGTTGAATGGCGACCGCGCGAGACGTCGCCTCGAGCGACCGCGCATATTCGGTTTGCCGGTTGCCGTCGCCGGTATATCCGAGGCGTCCAGCGTCGACATGCAGCCAACCGAGCATCGCCCATGCATCACTGTACTCCGGATCCCGCTGAACGGTCTGTTCGAGACACCGCAAGACGGGCTCGAACTCCGCTCTCGCAAAGCTGCGGCGGTACCCGTACCCGCGCAAGACGCACAGGTAACTTTCCATGTTCGATACGTTGGGTGCAGACGGGCTACTGGCGATATCGCGATTGACTATGCCGTAGGGCTGACCGATCACGGTCGCAATCTCGCTCGCGAGATCTTTTTGAACGCCTATGAGCGATTGCGGATCGGACGGTCGCGTATCAGTCCGGGTCCACACGATCTGGCCGGTTGCCGCATTCGACAGAGTCGTCATGACGCGAACTTGTTCGGCATCTGTCTGAACGCCTCCATTCACAATGTATGAAGCGCCAAGATTGCGTCCCAGCTCCGTCGCGGCGACGCTCTTGTCCTGGTTGGAGCCTGGCGGGAAGGTATAGAGTCGAATGCTCGGAAATCGGAATAGATTGCTGGTCAGCTCCTGGCTTAGTCCAACAGCAAGGTAGCGAGCACTCTCTCCCGGGCTCAATGACTCGAATGGCATGACCAGAAGGGCAGGCTCCTTCGGCGAGCCCGAACGGAAATGTGCCGGCACGTAGGATAAGCCCCACAACACCGCGCCTAGTGCGAGCATGGCGGCAATGGTTGCGACGATTGGCCAGGCACGAATGCCCGGTGTTGGGCTCGCCGGCTTTGCACCTCCCGCAGGCTGAGCTGGAGTTTCGTGAAAACTAGGCTCGCGTTCGATCGGAGCGGCGGGTGCGTTATACCACTCAAAAGTGGGGACGTATGATCCCTTCGGAATTGAGATGCGGACTGCGTCCTTCTGGCCGGCATCCATGTAATAGCTGTCGAGATCGCGTCGCAGCCGTCTCGCTTCGAGGCGAACCACAGGGTCTGCTTGAGGATCGAAGGACTCGTCGCGGCCGAACACGGCCAAGGCAATTGTAAAGCCCTTCAGGCTCTCTGCACGGCCGGCAAGCGTTTCGCCCACGACGAAGCGCAAAAACTGACGTCGCCTCTCGCTCGCCTGAAAGCGCGGACTCGAGCAAATTCGCTCAAGCTCCGCACGCACGTCCTCAGCCGTTACCTCGGCGCCTTCACGCCGAGTCACGCCGGAGACATCAGCGTCTACCGCGGGAAAATTCGGCAACTCACTCATTAAACCTTAAACTGTCGAATGTGCACCTTACTCGGGTAACGGTCGGCTTGGCAACCAAGGCTCTTCAACTCACGAGTGAGTGACGCTGTCGGTCACACGAGTATGCATTTTGTGCCAAAGGGATGACGAGGGTCGCGCATTTCGTCGTAGGCCTCGAGCGATGATGGCGTCGCGGTCGTGAGCGAGCGCGGCACTGCAGCAACACTCTACATTACAACTTTATGTATTTTTCCGTATTCCGCCGTTGCTGCGTGCGGTGTTCGTGTTCGCACCTGGGGTGCGAACCTGTTCGCACCTTGTTTGGCGCGTGCGCGAGGCGATGCTGGCACGCTACGAGAACGCTGTTCTGACAGCCCTGCTGTCATGATCGCAAGATGTGATGATCCTTGGATGCACGTCGCCACTCCATCGACCTGGTTGTCTCTATGGAGGAGTTCCGATCCATCGTGGCCCGGTTTCCCCAGCGCGAGCTGGATATTCGGCGCCGCTTTGGTCGCGACGCATCATTTAGATCGATTTGTTCGGACTACGAGGAGGCGACGAAGGCGCTTCGTCATTGGCAGAAAACTTTGGAGGAAGCGGATCCTGAGAGAGATCGACGCGTGAAAGAATACAACCACCTGCTCGTCGAACTGGAGGAGGAAATCCTCGCCCATCTGAGTCGTCCCTGAGTGTGGCGACGTGGACGCGGGAGGGCTTCACCGTGGTTGGCGACATCTGCTGCCTTCGTCTCAACCGCACGATACCAACAATGGAGATCTGACCCGTGAAGAACACCATCGAAAGGCTCAGGCGGTTTGGCTGCGCGATACTGGCCGTGCCGCTGCTTGGCACCGCGGCTTACGCCCAGGCGCCAGTGCAGAAGCCGAACATCATCCTGATCCTGTCGGACGATTTCGGCTATGGAGACTCCGCCGCGTACGGAGGCGGTGAAAATCGCGGCATGCCGACGCCAAGCATCGATCGTCTGGCGTCAGAAGGTGTGCAGTTCATGTCCTTCTATGCGCAGCCAAGCTGCACGCCCGGTCGGGCCGCCGTGCAAACCGGTCGCATTCCCAACCGCAGCGGCATGACGACGGTGGCATTCCAGGGCCAGGGCGGCGGTATGCATGCAGCCGAGTGGACATTGGCGTCGGTCCTGAAGACCGGTGGTTACAAGACATTCTTCACGGGCAAATGGCATCTCGGTGAAGCCGACTACGCACTACCGAACGCGCAAGGCTACGATGAGATGAAATACGCAGGCTTGTATCATCTCAATGCCTACACGTATGCCGATCCCACCTGGTTTCCCTATATGGACCCCGAGCTCAGGGCGATGTTCGAGCGCGTGACCAAGGGAGCGCTGTCCGGAAACGCTGGCCAGCCCGCGAAGGAGGATTTCAAGATCAATGGGCAGTATGTCAACACGCCCGACAAGGGCGTCGTCGGCATTCCGTTCTTTGACGATTATGTCGAGAAGGCCTCGCTCGATTATCTGGACCGCAACAGGGGATCGACACAGCCCTTCTTCATGAGCATCAACTTCATGAAGGTGCATCAGCCAAACATGCCGGCTCCCGAATTCCAGGGGAAGTCGCTGTCGAAGAGCAAATACGCGGATTCCGTCGTGGAGAACGATACGCGTATCGGGCGTATCATGGATAAGGTCCGCTCCCTTGGGCTCGACAAGAACACCTACGTGTTCTGGACGACGGACAATGGTGCATGGCAGGACGTCTATCCGGATGCGGGGTACACGCCATTCCGTGGCACGAAAGGCACGGTTCGTGAAGGCGGCAACCGCGTTCCCTCGATTGCCTGGGGACCGGGGATCAAGGCCGGAACGAAGAATTCCGACATCGTCGGCGGTCTCGACTACATGGCGACCTTCGGGAAGCTCGCCGGCATCAAGCTGCCCGAGAACGACCGCGAAGGTAAACCGATCGTCTTCGACAGCTACGACATGTCGCCGATCCTGTTCGGGACCGGAAAGTCGGAGCGCAAGAGCTGGTTCTACTTCACGGAGTCTGAGCTCTCGCCCGGCGCGGCGCGCGTCGGCAACTACAAGGCCGTGTTCAATTTGCGCGGTGATAACGGCGCAAAGACCGGCGGGCTTGCTGTCGACAGCAACCTTGGCTGGAAGGGACCGGAATCATATGTGGCGACCGTTCCGCAGGTGTTCGACCTCTGGCAAGACCCGCAAGAGCGCTACGACATCTTCATGAACAATTACACGGAGCACACTTGGTCCCTGGTCACGATCAATGCCGCCGTGAAGGATCTGATGCAGACGTACGTGAAGTATCCTCCACGGAAGATCCAGAGCGAGACCTACGCGGGGCCGATCACTATCCAACAGTACGAGCGGTTCCAGTTCTTCAGGGATCAGCTTGCGAAGGAAGGCTTCAGTATCGGCCTGCCTACAGGCAATTGATCAGGCGCATGGAACGGCCCCGAGAGTGTCGGGGCCGCTCGGTCTTCGCTTCTCATGAACGGGACGGGGGTTATGAAAGGAACGTGGGTTGATCGACGCGCGATAGTGGCAGGCTTGCTGGTGTCGACTGCCACTCTCTCTCTCTCCAACCATGTTGCCGTGGCACAGGACGATCCCCTCCCGTCATGGTCGGAGGGGCAGCCGAAGAGGTCGATCGTGGACTTCGTCTCGGCGGTCACGCGCGAAGGGTCGCCGGACTTCGTTCCTGCGCCCGAGCGAATTGCTACATTCGACAACGACGGCACACTCTGGTGCGAGCAGCCGATGTATGTGCAGCTCGCCTTCGCCCTGGACCGGGTCAAGGCGCTGGCCGGCAAGCATCCGGAGTGGAGAAAGAAGCAGCCCTTCAAGGCGGTGCTCGACAACGACATCGCTGCGCTCGCCAAATCCGGCGAAAAGGGGCTGGTTGAGCTCGTCATGGCGACCCATGCCGGCATGACTACGGCAGAGTTCGAGAAAATCGCCAGCGATTGGATTGCGACCGCGCGTCATCCGAAGTTCGGTCGACTGTATACCGAGCTGGTCTATCAGCCGATGCTGGAATTGCTTGCCTATCTGCGCGCCAACGGTTTCAAGACGTTCATCGTCTCCGGCGGTGGCATCGAATTCATGCGGCCATGGAGCGAGAAGGTTTATGGCATCCCGCCCGAGCAGGTTGTGGGATCCAGCATCAAGACCAAGTTCGAGATCGACGGCGGGCATCCGGCCTTGATGCGTTTGCCGGCAATTGATCTGGTCGATGACGGTCCCGGTAAGCCGGTCGGCATCAATTCGCACATCGGACGTCGACCGATTGCCGCCTTCGGCAACTCGGATGGTGACTTCCAGATGCTGCAATGGACAACGGGGCAGGGCGGCCGACGCTTCGGCCTGATCGTCCATCACACCGATGCCGAGCGCGAATATTCATACGATCGGAAATCGTCGTTTGGCCGTCTCGACAAGGCTCTGGATGCGGCAGCGGCGAACAAATGGACCGTTGTCAGCATGAAAGACGATTGGAAGCGCATATTCAGCTTCCAGTAGATTGTCTCCGGTCCGCAGACGTCGTGAGGCCGGTGCTCAATCGTTGGGTGGTGGCGCATGTCAGGAAACACGATTCCGCGCCGGGCAAAGGGAGGAATGAAGATGGTCGGACTTACCAAGTTTGCGTTTCGGGCCGCCCTGGTTGCCACTCTCGCCGTCTCGGCCTCGGCATTGCCAGCGACCAGCATCGCTGCACCATTGAGTCCCGCTGCGATCCCGTCATCGGTCGCTGCGCAGCAGGAGGATGTTTTCATTCAGGTCCGTGCCGGCGCACGTGGCGGACGCGCCTATGTTGGACCACGAGGCGGCGCAGTTGTGCATCGTGGAGGTGCAGTGGTCGGCCCGCGGGGCGGTGCATATCGCGGCCGCACTGCGGTGGTGGGACCACGTGGGAACGTTGCAGTTCGCGGCAGAACCGCCGTCTACGGCCGTGGCGGTTGGGCGCGGCCCGGCTGGTATCGCTGGCCTGCGGGAGGAGCAATTGCCGCTGGAGCCGCGCTCGGCTTCGTCACTGCGGCAAGCGCGGCTGCCTGGGCAGGTGCAGCTCCCGCGGCCGGCATGTGCTGGTACTACACCGATCCCTCACGGACCCAAGGGTTCTGGGACTATTGCCCTTGATGAAAGGTGCGAAGCCAAATCGCTTTTCCCGGAAGCGCAGAAGATTGCGACAGATGCCTATCTCTTCGTCTATCCGAGCTTGAAGACTCGAATTGAAACGAGGACGAGAGAATGAAAGCCGGTAGTTGCAAAGCATCTCTTTTGACTCTGATGGCTCCAACGGCACCGGCGGCGAACATGTGCCGAATTCGAGCGCCTGCCCGCCTTTGTCGCAGGCCAGGCGCCTTGAACGACCGGCGCAGGTGGCGGTAAGGTCGACCGGAAAGAAGAAGCGGCGAGGTGTCATTGACGAATTCGCCCACAGCAGCGCGCGCTCCGGATCTGGTGCTGTTTCCGCACCAGCCCGCCTTGAAGCTCATCTACGACACGGCCCCCATCGGTCTTGCTTGTCTGTCGCCGGATTGCCGATACTTGCAGATCAACCAGCGGCTCACCGAAATATGCGGCATCTCGGTTGAGGACCATCTCGGTCGTTTCGTGAGAGACTGCGTGCCTGCGCTGGCCGATGCCGTTGAGGCGATCGTCCGCTCGATCATGGAGACCGGAGAGCCAGTCGTTGGCATCGAAGTCGCAGGACAGCGTCCCGATCAGATCGAGGAGCGGGCATGGATCACCTATTGGCATCCGCTGAGGGCGCCCTCTGGCGAGATCGTTGCCGTCAACGTTGCCGCCGAGGAAATCACCGAGCGCAAGCGCGCGGAGCGTGAAATTCGACAAGCCAAGGACGCCGCCGAAATGGCCTTGCGTCACTTGCGCGAAACTCAGGAATCCTTGATCGAAGCGGAAAAGCTCGCCGCCCTCGGCCGTATGGTTGCCGGCATCGCCCATGAGATCAATAGTCCCGTCGGCATCGGCCTAACGGTGGCGTCGACGCTGGAGCGCAAGGCCGATTTATTCGCTGCCGCGATCACGTCCGGTGTTGTGCGCCGTTCGGCGCTGAACGAGTTCGTTGATCTCGTCCAGGCCGCCGCTCGGCAATTGGTCTCAAATCTCAGCCGAGCGGCTGACCGCGTTCAATTGTTCAAGCAGGCAGCGGTCGATTCCAGTTCGTCCGAGCGGCGCAGCTTCGACGTGAGCCAATTCACGGAGCTGGCTTTGTCGCATTTGGGACGGAAGCATCGCGAGAGCCGCATTTCGCTGAACGTCCGGTGCGAGCCTGGCCTCTTCACGGACGGCTACCCCGGCGAATTCGGGCAGGTTTTGACCAATCTCGTCATCAACGCGATGGCGCATGCATTCCCCGGCGATGGTAAGGGGGCGATCGATGTTCGCGTACTTGCCGCCGGGAACGACATCGAGGTGTGCGTGGCCGACGATGGAGTCGGCATGACTCCCGAAGTGAGACGGTGCGCGTTCGATCCGTTCTTCACGACCCGACGTCACGAGGGCGCGACCGGACTTGGCCTGCACATTGCGCGCCATATCGTGGTGGACCGATTGGGCGGACGCATGGTGCTCGAGAGCGCGTCGGGTGAAGGTACAACCGTTTCAATCATCCTGCCGCGATCGGCTCCGCCTGCCGATGATTGATGCTGCGTGGTAACGCACGTGCGCTCGCCACAAGAGCGGATGTGACTTCGGCCCAACCCGGCGAGCCGCTCGCGGCAATGCCCTGAAGAGCGCGTGCCCCGCATCGGCACCCGTCGCGCTGGTGGATGCCGTCACTTGTGGCTGCTACTTAAGCATCTGGCCGAGCCGTGCCATCGTTGCTCCAGTCGGCGCGGCCGATCGCAAACGCTGCTAACAGACGTTTACGGTACGCGTAACGTAAGCGTAGCCATTCCATACGTTCTGTGTCTGATAGCAAGAACCGTAGGACGATCCATAAGCCGCAGCGGCACCAAGAGCCGCGCCGGTAGCCACACCGGCTGCCGCGGCGCCGGGCCAGCCCCATCCACGGCCATAGTAGCCGCCGTGATAGTAGCGTCCGCCGGCATATCGTGCGCCGCCGCCAGCGTGCCATCTTGTTCCGCCGCCGTGCCAGCCGGGCCTGACGCCGCCGCCGTGGAAGTGAGCCGCGCGAGCGCCGCCGCCCATGCGACGCGCGTCCGCCGTGTTGGGCAGCGCGGTTGCAGCGGCAGCGAGGAGCGCAATTGTCAGCAAGACTTTGTTCGGTCGCATCGTGTCACTCCTTGCGTTGATCAACTCAATGCAAAGCGTCGAGAAGCCTTTCGTTCCCTGATTGCAACGATGAATTGATACAGCCTCAAATCAGAATTTGATGTTTGGTCACGATGGCTTTTCTGCGCGTGCGGCTTGGCCAGCGAAGATGCAGGTGGGAGCGTTGCAGCGGCTTGGCCGCTCGGTCGCGCGCGAGCGAAGCCCCGGCATTGACACGCCATGTTCCTGACCGTTGGAGTTCGGTCGCGGTTAGGTTGTTGCCCAGGAAAACGACTGTTGCTCCCCCTCAGAGCGGCCGGCGTCGCTGCTTTAGGTCCCAGGTATTACTGCGGCAAAAGCCGGACCTCGCTGTCTTGAGCACCGTCGAGGAGCTCCCCAGGACGATCGGAATCGTCTCGAGAATCTCCGCAAGAATCCCGTGTCTTCGAATCGAGTTGTCCCCTGGATGGGGGACGAACCGCGCCGTCGCACCGCGGCAACGGTTCGCGAGGCGCCTTGGGACGATTGGCGGGCGCATCTAGATTTGCCTAATAGATTCAATGAATTAAGTCGGGCCTCACCCCTCACGGCTGCGTGATATTTGTGCAACATTGGCGCGAAAACGTTCCGTTCAGGGGCAAAACCGCGCGGTCTTTCGTTGATTGATCACGGCTCTTCGGTTCTTATCGAACCCGCGACGGAGGGGGGCATCCCGAGGTCGTCCCGTTTTAGGTGGTTCGCTTAAGTCCCTCGCGTTCATGCGGGTGTGTCCGAAGGCGCGAAGCGGCTAAGCGGTGGGTTAAGGGACAAGGGAACCTACCTTAGGGTGTAGTCACCCAGCGGATCCGGAACCTTCCCTAAATAGAGCAACTTGGAGGTTTAACATGAAGTTGGTTAAGAGCCTTTTGCTCGGTTCTGCGGCGGGTCTGATCGCCGTGGGCGGAGCACAGGCAGCCGATCTCCCCGTAAAGGCCAAGGCGGTCGAATACGTGAAGATCTGCTCCCTGTACGGTGCCGGATTCTACTACATCCCGGGCACTGACACCTGCATCAAGCTGGGTGGTTATCTGCGCGCTGAAGTCGCGCTGAACACCAACTCGGACATCAATGGTCAATTCAACGTCAGCTCGCAGGGTGCAAACGGTGCACGCAACCGTTTGACCAACTACTACACCATGCGCGCTCGTGAAGATCTCAACATCGACACGCGCACCGCGACCGAGTACGGCGTCGTCCGTACGTTCTTCGATGGCGTGTTCTCCTGGACGACCGGCAACTACGTCGGCACGGGTAGCGCCTTCGGTGCGACTCAGTACAGCGGCACGCTGGGCCTGAGCGCTGCCGGCAACGCCTTGGTGGGCTCGGGTTCGGGCTCGGTGAACGGCACCGACGGCAATACCTCGGCCGGTTCGCTCGGCGTGTACTATGCCTTCATCCAGTTCGCCGGCTTCACGATGGGTAAGGCAGTGTCGCAGTTCGACGCTCCCTGGACCAACTATCCGGGCAACAACTTCGACGGTCTCGTCGGCGGTTCCGGCACGGTCACTGGTGTCAACCAGTTCACCTACACCGCTGACTTCGGTCAGGGCATCACGGCGTCGTTCTCGGCGGAAGACGTGACCCAGTACTATCAGGCTGGTAACCTGAACATGAGCGGCGCTACTTCGGCCGGCATTCTTTCCGGTGGTATCGGCACCGGTGCCATCGGTGGTACGCGCTCGCCGAACCTCGTCGGTATGGTCCGTGTCGACCAGGCCTGGGGTCTGTTCCAGGCGTCGGTTGCCGCGAAGGACAACCACGTCGGTTACTACGGCGCGAGCGAAGTCACTGGCCACCCCGACGACAAGTGGGGCTGGGCGGTTCAGCTCGCTCTGTCGATCAAGAACATCCCGACCGGCGCGGGTGACACGATCAACATGCAGGCGGTCTACACGGATGGTGCGACCCGCTACAACTTCCAGAACCTCGCGGGCAGCACCTACGTGATGTACGGCAGCTCGGGTCTGCCCGGCGCTTACGGCAGCATCGCTGCTGTCACGGCTCCGGACACCGTGTACATCAACGGCAGCTCGCAGGAATCGGTCAAGACCTGGGGCTTCCGTGGCGCATACACCCACAACTGGGATCCGTACTGGAACACCTCGATCTACGGTGCTTACGCTCAGGCTCAGTTCGGTGGCTTGGCTAAGTCGTTCCTCTGCGGCACCGGTGGCCTGTTCTCGTCTGTCGTTGGTGTCACGTCTTGTAACCCTGACTTCAATGTCGGGACGGTGGGTCTCATCACCCGTTGGACCCCGGTCAAGAACCTGACCTTCTCGGCCGACGTGAGCTGGACCCGTGTCGACCAGAAGTACGCTGGCACGGTTACTACGACGGCGGTCAACATTATTCCCGCCAAGCCGGCTGCGACTTACGAGCTCAAGGATCAGGACACGGTCGTTCTGCTCCTCCGCGCTCAGCGCAACTGGTAATTCCGGTCTAACGACTTGAATTGAGAACCCCGGCGGGAAACCGCCGGGGTTCTTCTTTTTTGAATGTGGGGCTTGGATGGGCTGGCGAGAGGTCACAGAAAAGAAGCCTTATCGCGCAGGATGCGATGCTAACCCCAAGGCTATAGGCGCAGACTTCGCCGTGGTTCGTGTCAGGTCGGCGCTCTGCGCCGGAGGTCCTCGGTTGCGCGCCGCAGGATTTCGTGAAGCCATTCGTGCGATGGCTCGCCCTCGACACGTTCGTGCCACAGCAGCCGTACCTCGACGGGCGTCGTGGTGTAGGGCAGCTCGTAGGTCGTGATCGCATGGGATTGTGCAAGCGCTTGTGCCAGCGGACGCGGGACGATGGCCGCGAGCTCGGAATCGACGAGCAGTGCGGGCAGCGCAAGAAAATGCGGCAAGGAAACCGCGATCCGCGGCCGCCGATCACTTTCGGATAGCGCTCGTTCGAGCGCGACGCGGTCGTACATTTCCGAACGCCTGGCAAGACCCCGCTCGGAGATGAAGCCTCCGATCGCGCCTTCCTGCTCGCCACCGAAGGACACGACGACCAGCGGCAGGCGTGCAAGCTTCGCCTTGTCGAGCCGTCCGAGCTTACGCCTTCCCCCGACGATCAGCACATCGTCATATTCGAACAGCAGCGCCGTGCGGAAGCGGCTTGGCGGAATCGAAAAGACGCCGATGGCGACGTCGATGCGGCCGAGATCGATCTGTTCGGCAAGATCGATCCGCGTCACCGGCTTGATGATCAGGTCGACCGCCGGCGCCTCGCGACCGAGGATTCCGAGGAGCGGAGACGCCAGCACCATCGTGGTGAAGTCGTTGGCGGCAAGCGTGAATTGCTTGGTGGAGGCCGCCGGGACGAAGGTCGGCAGTTCGACCGCCGATTCGAGCGATCGCAGCGCCGCGCGAACTTGCGGCGCCATCGTCAGCGCGCGCGCCGTCGGCTGCATTCCACTTGCCGTCCGCACGAACAGCTCGTCTTCGAGCATTTCGCGGAGCCGCGCGAGCGAGTGGCTTACGGCGGACTGGCTCAATGCGACCTTCTGGCTGGCGCGCAGCACGCTGCGTTCCTCCATGACGGCGTCGAAGACCTTGAGCAGGTTCAAGTCAAATGTCTTGAAGGAAACGGACACGATAAGGATTTCCGTCTATGAGCGGATCGCGCGTCAATAAGCAGCTCAAGTTAAAGCGAGGCACGACGGCGACGCAACTGCGCGGGCCGCCCATAGCAGGCGGCGATGCCGTGGTGTCGGCAAGCTGAACCCCGTTCAGGACCAATCTGCAAGAGTTTCACTTCCGCAATGGAGCGATCCCGTCATTATCGCCGCGCGTTGTCTGGAGGAGGCGGCCATGAAATGCAGCGGGATGTCGATGGGGGTTTTCAAGGGTAGTGCGGTCGGGGCGATCCTGGCGTTGGCGCTCTTCGCGACGACGTCCGCGACTGCACAGGATGGCCCGGTCAAGCTTGGGGTGCTTACCGATATGTCCTCCCTTTACGCCGACAATGGCGGCCAGGGCTCGGTGGTCGCGGCGCAGATGGCCGTCGACGACTTCAAGGGCAAGGTGCTGGGGCGCGCCGTCCAGATCGTCGCCGGTGACCATCAGAACAAGGCCGATGTGGGATCGGCGGTTGCGCGACGATGGCTGGAGAACGAGGGCGTCGAGGTAATCCTCGACGTACCCAATTCCGCCGTTGCTCTGGCGGTGCAGGGCATCACCCGCGACAAGAAGAAGCTGTTTCTCGCCACCGGCGCCGCGACGTCGCGCCTGACCGGTGATGAATGCTCGGTGACCGGCATTCACTGGACCTATGACACCTACGCACTGTCGCAAGGCACGACCAAAGCGATCTCGCGTCTCGGCGCGAAGTCCTGGTTCTTCCTTTCGGCCGATTATTCCCTCGGCGCCCAGCTCGAGGCTGATAGCCGCAAGGTGATCGATGCCACGGGCGGCAGGGTCGTCGGTTCGGTGAAGCATCCGATCAACACGCCCGATTTCTCCTCCTTCCTGCTGCAGGCACAGGCTTCCGGGGCGGACGTGATCGCGCTCGCCGACGCCGGTGGCGATTTCATCAACGCAGTCAAGCAGGCGGGGGAGTTCGGGGTGACGCGCCAGCAGAAGCTCGCCGGTCTGATCGTGTTCATTGCCGACATTCACAGTCTGGGGCTGCAGAGCGCCCAGGGTTTGATGCTCAGTTCGGCATTCTACTGGGACCTCAACGATGAGACGCGCGCATGGTCGAGGCGCTTCATCGAGAAGGCCCGGAAGGTCCCCACCATGATCCACGCAGGCACCTATGGCGCCGTCATGCACTACCTCAAGGCGGTCGAGGCGGCGGGCACGCTGGATGGTCCGACTGTCGCTGCCAAGATGCGCGAAATGCCCGTGAATGACTTCATGACGAGGAACGGCCGCATCCGTCAGGACGGTCGGCTGGTCCGCGACATGTATCTGTTCCGCGTCAAGGCTCCGGAGGAGTCCAGGTACAAGTTCGATTACTACGAGCTGCTCGCGACAATTCCCGGAGAGGAAGCGTTCAAGCCGATGGAGGAAGGGGGATGTCCGCTCTTGAAGAAGTCGTGATCGGTAAGCGCGACGTTGCGCGGAATCGGATCGACGACATCATCGCTTCCCGATTCGCATGCCGAGAGTTCTCCGGTGATCCGGTCCCGCGACAGACCATCGAGCAGATCCTCCGCGTGGCGCGATTCGCACCGAGCGGCGCGAACATCCAGCCCTGGCACGTCCACGTGCTTGCCGGCGCAATGAAGGAGAAGGTGTCGGCGGCCCTTCTGCGCGCGCACGGGGAAGCACGAAACGAACACGTGTCCGAGTACCGATATTATGCAAGCGACTTGCCTGAGCCATACCTCGATCGGCGGCAGGAGTTCGGTCGGCTGTTCTACGGCTCGCTCGGCATCGCGCAAACGGATATCGAAGCGAGGGGCAGGCAAACCGCCAGGAACTACGCATTCTTTGGCGCGCCGGTGGGATTGATCGTTACCATCGACCGCCGCCTCGAAGTCGGGAGCTGGCTCGATCTCGGCATGTTCATTCAAAACGTATTGCTGGCCGCGGCGGGGCGCGGGCTGCATTCGTGTCCGCAGGAAACATTTGCCAAATATCACCGGATCCTGCGCCCGCTGCTCTCCATTCCCGCAGAGCAGATGGTGGTGTGCGGCATCTCGATCGGCCGCGCCAAGGCGGAGGCGAGGGAAAGATTGATGCCGCGAGCGGACGTCGATGCATTCGCCACGTTTGCGGGTTTCGAAGCTTAACAACAAACGCGACAAGGAGATGGCCATGGGAAGCCGAGAAGATCTCATCCAGCGCAGCATCCCGTTTCTACGGGAAGTCAAGGATATGACGCCCGGCGCCAAGATGGAGCGTTGGCTCAACGATACATACGGCGAGGAAAGTGCGCTCTATCAGGACCTCTCGCGCCTCATCAAGATTGGCGTCGAGGAGGGCTGGGCGGCGAATCAGGAAGTGGAGGGTCCGAACTACCGACGCAGCCGCATCCTGGAACCGATGCCCGAAACATTCCAGTTCAGCATCACTGCCGTCTACATGAACAGCGCCGATCCACGCCGCTTCAAGGACGAGGACGATCAAGACGTGCTGCGCGGGCAGTATCACGGCCATCCCTATGGCGAGCTTAACCTGGTGGTGCCCCTGAACAAGGGCGCGGAATTGAGGGGACTTCAGGGCTGGCAGGGACCGGGCTGGACGGCGCCGGATCCCGGCAGCCGGCACTATCCGGAGGTCAGGGGCGGCGCAGTCATCGCGCTGTTCTATCTGCCGGCGGGACGCATCTCCTACGATTTCAAGGCTCCAGCCTGATGGCCGACGGGGCGCCCGCGGCGCTTCTGACGGCATCATCGTAGGCCTCGGCCGCACGGCCAATGCCTCGCCTCTTCCGGAAGCGGACGAGAACCGTCCGCTATTTCTGCCGAAATCCGTGTTTGAACGACATCACGAGCGGACCCACAAGATATTCAAATGCTGTCCGCTCCGTGGTGGGGACCATGACCGTGGCCGGCATGCCAGGATAGAGCTGAACGTTCGGCATGTCCGCAAGCTCGGCCTCGTCGAGCTTGAGCAGGGCGGTGTAGTACGGCGTACCCGTCCGGTTTTCCGTGAGCCGATCCGCCGAGACCTGAAGCACGGTGCCGTGAACGATCGGAGTGATCCGCTGCTTGTATGCGGTCAGGTGCACCTCAGCGCGCATCTTGGGCCGGACTTCGCTGATATCCTCGACCGCAACCTGGGTTTCGACCACGAGCGCGTCCTTTTCGGGGACCACGTCCAGAATCTTCTCTCCCCGCTGAATCACGCCGCCGACGGAAAAGACGGTCAGGCCAACGACACGACCGGCGTACGGCGAGCGAATCTCCATTCGCGTCAGAACGGCGCCGGCATTGGCGAGACGCGGAATGACTTCGAGAAGCTTCGCCTGGACGTCGCGCAGCTCCTTGGTTACGTCGGCCATGCGGTCGTTGTCGAGCTGCACGATCTGCTGCTGCTGTTCGGCAATTGCTTGCCGGGCCTTGGCTATGTTTGCCATGGCATCGGCCGATTGTCCGTCGAGCCCGGCACCAGCCCGCTCGAGCTGCAGATAGCGTGGCCTCGCGATAAGTCCCTTGTCCACCAGAGGTGCAATCGACTTCATTTCTTCGCGAACAGAGTCGAGTTGCGCGTTGAGAGCTCTCACCTGCGCTTCGCCGCCAACAATCTGGTGCTCGAGCTGCGAGATCTTCTCCCTGATGATGTTGCGCTGACCGTCCAACGCCACGCGCCGGCTCTCAAACTGCCGGACCTGATTGTCCCAAATGCTCCTGGCCTGGGTTTCCTCGCCGACGTCAGCCGGCACAACGAGACTGGAGCCACCGGTGAATTCCGTCCGGAGCCTCTCTTCCGTGGCTCGCAGGACGGTAAATTGTTCGGACAGCACATCGAACTCGGCGCGCGCCTGCGTGTCGTCGAGGACGATGAGAGTCTCGCCGACCTCGACCTGATCTCCCTCTCTGACTCGCAATTCCTTGACGATACCACCATCGAGATGCTGAACGCTCTTTCTGTTGCCGTCGACCTTCACGATGCCATTCGCTACGACGGCACCATTGAGCGGTGCCGTCACGGACCACACGCCGAGGCCGCCAAAGAATGCGAGTATAACAAGCCATCCAGCGACGGCCGATCCACGGTAGGAATCGCTGGGACCCACTGGGTCGGCAAGGGCCGCCGGCCACGTCGCTGAAATCGCAGCTCTCGTCATGTATCCTCCTGCGCGGCTCCGGCTCGTCTATGAAGCGAGACTTTTCGATGCCGCAGCCGGAACGACCACCGGCTTGGTCAACCGTGCCAAGATCTCGCCTCGCGGACCGAACAACTCCACTGCACCGTCTCGGATCATCACAATCTTGTCGACCACACCGAGCGTGCTCGGACGATGGGATATGATGACGACGGTGGTCCCGGCCTTCTTCAGTTGCACGAGGCACTCCGTCAGCGCGGCGTCGCCATCGACATCGAGGTTCGATGCGGGCTCATCGAGCACGACAAGGCGCGGATTTCCATAGATCGCGCGCGCCAGCCCGATCCGCTGGCGATAGCCGCCGGAGAGGACCGCGCCGCCTTCACCGACCTGTGTGTCGTATCCGTCCGGAAGGCGCAAGATCATCTCATGAACGCCGGCAAGCTTTGCAGCCTCGATGACGCTCTCATCGCTACCTTTGTTGAACCGGCTGATGTTGGCCGCGACGGTATCGGCGAACAATTCGATGTCCTGCGGCAGGTAGCCGACATACCGGCCGAACGCGCCTCGCGGCCAGGTCGATACGTCGGCGCCATCGAGACGAACCGAGCCGGCTGACGGCGCCAGCACGCCGATGATCTGGCGCGCAAGCGTCGATTTTCCGGCACCCGAAGGCCCGACGAGGCCAAGAAGTTCGCCCGCCGAGACGTCGAAGCTTATGTTGCGGAGGATCGGTCGCTTGCTTCCCTGAAGCGAATAGCTCACGTTTTCGACGGACAGGTCGCCTGCGGGTTTCGGCAGCGAAAGTCGCGGCTCGGCGGCCGGAATCGACTTGAGAAGCGCCTCGACGCGCCTGTAGGAGTTGCGCGCAGACGCGATGCTGCGCCAGACACCCACGATCTGCTCGACCGGCTGCATCGCACGACCGAGCAGGATCGAGGCCGCAAACATCGCGCCGACCGTCGTGACGCGTTCGATCACGAGATAGGCGCCAAGGCCAAGAATGATGGATTGCACGGACAACCGAAGGAAGCGGGTCAGGCTCGACATGGCCGCAGCGCGATCGCTCGCGACCACCTGGCGATCCAGCGCCAGATTGCGGTCGCGCCCCCACCTGTGAAGTAGGCCATCAAGCATGCCCATCGCCTGTATGGCCTCCGAGTTGCGAAGGCTCATGTCGGTGAAACCGTAGCTTCTGGCACTGGCTTCGTGGGCTTCGGTGAGCGGCGTGCGCACCCAGCGTTCATTCAGGAGCGCGAGGAGCAGCAGCGCGACTGCGGAGGCAAGCGCGAAGGCTCCCAGCAGCGGGTGCAGGACAAAGATCACCGCAACGTAGATTGGCGCCCACGGGAGGTCGAAGATGGCGTGAATCCCGGCACCGGTAACGCATTGCCGAAAATTGTCGAAATCGCGGAGATACTGGCTCTTTGCGACACCCGTCTTCAGCGACGCATCGACGATTGCCGAGATCACGCGTCCCGCCATCCGCTGGTCGAGCCGAACCGACGCGCGTGCGAGAATCCGCGCCCGGATCATGTCGAGGGCGGCAAGCGCTGCGAAGGCAATCAACAACAGGAGCGTGAGCATCACAAGCGTGACGATGCTCGCGCTCGATACGACGCGATCATAGACCTGAAGCATGTAAAGCGGCCCGGCGAGATACAGCAGGTTGATTGCCAGGCTGAAGATCAGAGCCGTGACGAAGTAGCTCTTGCACGATAGGAGAAGGCCGCGCAGCTCATCCTTGTGCCGATAGATCCCTCTCCCTCCTCCCGTTGGCGGGGTGGCGGCTGACCTCTTGTTGAAGAGTCCGAGTTTCATCGTGTGACTCCGCCAAATTGCGCTCGCGTCAGACTGCTCTCATCAACCGAGCACATGCCTGGTCAGATGATGAAGTCCGTGGTGTGCAGGAGCGGGGCGCCAGCCAGCTTGATGACGGCGTCGTTTCCGGCCTTATAGCCGGCCGCTCCATCGTTGATGATCACGTAGGTGCCGGCGTCGCTACCGCTGGCGATGGTGACTTCCGCGGCACCATTGGCCTTGAGGTTCGTGTTGTTGAGGATGCTCGCGAGATCCGTCGCCAGGTCGCCGGTGATACCGGTGGTTTTCGTCAAGCCGGTGGTCAGGCCGTTGAGCGCGTGACCGATCTGGAGCTTGTCGACACCGGTCGTAAAGTCGTTGATGGTGTCGAACGCGGCCACGCGCGAGTTTGCGAGCGACGTGTAGACGAATGTATCGCTGCCATCGCCGCCGGTGAGCGTGTCGGCTCCGGCACCACCGTTGATCTTGTCGTTGCCGTCGCCACCGATGAGCTGGTTGGCCGCCGAATTGCCGGTCAGGGTATCGTTGCCGCTACCTCCCGTGACGTGCTCGACGCCGGCGACCGAGACAAATCCCGTCCCGGCCTGGTTGGCCAGATTGACGGTGATGTTCGACGTGGTCCCGGCGTAGCTTAGCATGTCGTTCGTGCTGCCAAGAAGATTGAGCTCCACCTTCTCCACGTTGGTAACTGTCCCTCCGGCAAGACCGGTGATTGTGGAGCCTGTCACCACGACGTTGAGGACGTCGGTGCCGGACGTTCCGTCAATTTCCAGCGTATCGGTACCGGCGCCGCCGTCGATGGTATCGACGCCATCGCCGACCTTGTAGATGATCAAATCATTGCCGGCGCCACCGAAGATCACGTCATTTCCGCCACCGCCGATGATGGTGTCGCTGCCGGCTCCGCCGTCGAGCACGTTGTCGTGGGCATCTCCGGTAAGATCATCGCTGCCAGAGCCGCCGGTCACGTTCTCGACGCCTGCGATCGAGGTGAACCCGGTCGCATTCGACTGCAGCAGGTTGACGGTCAGGCTGGCGGTCGTGCCGGCATAGCTCAGCGTGTCCGCATTTCCAGCACCGAGATCGAGATACACGCGCTCGATACCGGCAAGTGTGCCTCCCTCGAGCCCGGTGAGGGTGCTGCTGGATGCGACGACGTGGATGGTGTCGTCGCCGGCAGTTCCCGTGATGTAGAGGCTGTCGGTGCCCGCACCGCCGTTCATGGTGTCGGCTCCGTCACCGACCTTGTACATGAACGTATCGTTGCCGGCTCCGCCCTGGAGATTGTCGTTACCGCCATTTCCGATCAGGGTGTCGTCGCCGCCGAGGCCGTTCAACGTGTCGTCGAAAGGCGTGCCTGTCATGACGTCGGGGCCCGACGTGCCGTTTTGGGTGATGCCGCCTGAGCTGGTGGTCAGGCTCGCGGTGTCACCGATACCGGTCGCACTGTTGCCGGCAATATCCGTCAGTGCGATCGTTGCAGTGACGGTCCCGTCACTCAGGGACGTCAGGTCGATATTGTGCGTACCATTGCCCAGCGCATTGACCGTCACGGAGCCGCCACCGCTGCTTGTGAAGGTGACGCTGGCGGTCGCATCGGGATCGACGCCCGCAATCGTGTACGCGACTGAGCTCTTGCCGGTAGCGTCGATTGTGGTCGGCGTGATGTCAACCGCGGCCGTTGGCGCTGAATCGGCGGTGGTGTCGACCGCGTAGCTCTTGGTCGCCGTGGCCGTGGTCGCGTTGCCGGCCGCGTCAGTCGTGGTGACGCTCGCGTCGACCGTATGGTCGCTATCGGCAGCGATATCGCTGCCGGCCACGCCGATGCTGAAGCTCGTGCCCGAGACCGTGCCGGTGTAGGCCATGCCGTTTACCGTCAGGGTGACGATGTCGCCGCTGTGTACGTCGCCGCCGACCGTGCCGGTCACGGCGACCGTGCTGCCGGCCTCCGCTGCGTTGAGGACGTTGTCGGGGGTGATGGCGTTCATCGCCAGGCTAGCGGTCGGCGCCACGGTGTCGACAGTATAGGTCTTGATCGCGCTCGCAGTGGTTGAGTTGCCAACCGCGTCGGTCGTGGTGACGCTGGCATCGACCGTATGGTCGGCATCGGCCGCGAGATCGCTGCCGTTGACGGTGATGCTGAAGTTTGTGCCCGAGACTGTGCCGGTATAGGCATTGCCGTTCACCGTCAGGGTAACGGTGTCGCCGTCATGGGCGTCGCCGCCCACCGTGCCGGTCACGGCAATCGTGCTGCCGGCCTCCGCCGCGTTGATGACGTTGTCCGCAGTGATGTCGTTGACGGCGATGCTGGCTGTTCCAGCGGTATCTACCGTGTAGGTCTTGCTCGCCGTGGCAGTCGTGCTGTTGCCGGCCGCATCGGTCGTGGTGACGCTGGCATCGACAGTATGGTCGCCATCGGCCGCGAGATCGCTGCCGGCGACTCCGATGCTGAAGGTCGTGCCCGACACGGTTCCGGTATAAGCGGTGCCGTTTACCGTCAGAGTGACGGTGTCACCGCTGTGAACGTCGCCGCCGACCGTGCCGGTCACCGCCACGGTGCTGCCGGCCTCCGTTGCGTTGAGGACGTTGTCCGTGGTGATGTCGTTCACCGTCAGGCTGGCGATCGGCGCCACGGTATCGACCGTGTAGGCCTTGGTCGCGGTCGCGGTCGTGCTGTTCCCTGCCGCGTCGGCTGTGGTGACGCTGGCATCGACCGTATGGTCGAGATCGGCCGCGAGATCGCTGCCGTTGACGGTGATGCTGAACGTCGTGCCCGAGACTGTGCCGGTATAGGCATTGCCGTTCACCGTCAGGGTGATGGTGTCGCCATCATGAACGTCGCCGCCGACCGTGCCGGTCACCGCCACCGTGCTGCTGGCTTCCGCTGCGTTGAGGACGTCGTCCGCGGTGATGTCGTTCACCGTCAGGCTGGCGATCGGTGCCACCGTATCGATCGTGTAGGCCTTGGTCGCGGTCGCGGTCGTGCTGTTCCCTGCCGCATCGGTGGTGGTGACGCTGGCATCGACCGTATGGTTGAGATCGGCCGCGAGATCGCTGCCGGCGACGCCGATGTTGAAGCTCGTGCCCGAAACTGTTCCGGCGTAGGCATTGCCGTTCACCGTCAGGGTGATGGTGTCGCCATCATGAACGTCGCCGCCGACCGTCCCGGTCACGGTGACCGTGCTGCCGGCCTCCGCTGCGTTGAGGACGTTGTCCGCGGTGACGTCGTTCACCGTCAGGCTGGCGGCCGGCGCCACGGTATCGACCGTGTAGGCCTTGGTCGCGGTAGCGGTCGTGCTGTTCCCTGCGGCGTCGGTGGTGGTGACGCTGGCGTCGACCGTATGGTCGCCATCGGCGGCGAGATCGCTGCCGGCGACGGCGATGCTGAAGCTCGTACCCGACACTGTTCCGGTATAGGCGTTGCCGTTCACCGTCAGGGTAACGGTGTCGCCGTCATGGACGTCGCCGCCGACCGTGCCGGTCACGGCGATCGTGCTGCCAGCCTCCGTTGCGTTGAGAACGTTGTCCGTGGTGATGTTGCTGACTGCGATGCTGGCTGTTCCGGTGGTGTCAACCGTGTAGCTCTTGGCCGCCGTGGCGGTCGTGCTGTTGCCGGCTGCATCGGCCGTGGTGACGCTGGCGTCGACGGTATGGTCGCCGTCGGCCGCGAGATCGCTGCCGGCGACGCCGATGCTGAACGTCGTGCCGGAGACTGTGCCGGTATAGGCATTGCCGTTCACCGTGAGGGTGACGGTGTCGCCAGCATGAACGTCGCCGCCCACCGTGCCGGTCACCGCCACGGTGCCGTTGGCCTCCGCTGCGTTGAGGACGTTGTCGGAGGTGATGTCGTTGACGGCCAGGCTGGCGGTCGGTGCCACGGTGTCGACCGTGTATAGCTTGATTGTGGTCGCGGTCGTTGAATTGCCGGCCGCATCGGTCGTGGTGACGCTGGCGTCGACCGTGTGATCGGCGTCGGTGGCGAGATCACTGCCAGCCACGCCGATGCTGAAGGTCGTGCCCGAGACCGTGCCGGTATAGGCGTTGCCGTTCACAGTCAGGGTGACGGTGTCGCCGTCATGGACGTCGCCGCCAACCGTGCCGGTCACGGCGACCGTGCTGCCGGCCTCCGCTGCGTTGAGGACGTTGTCGGGGGTGATGTCGTTGACCGCCAGGCTGGCGGTCGGCGCCGCGGTGTCGACCGTGTAGGCCTTGGTCGCGGTGGCGGTCGAGCTGTTGCCGGCTGCATCGGTCGTGGTGACGCTGGCGTCGACCGTATGGTCGCCATCGGCCGCGAGATCGCTGCCGTTGACGCTGATGCTGAACGTCATACTCGAAACCGCGCCGATATAGGCATTGCCATTCACCGTCAGGGTGACGGTGTCGCCATCATGGACGTCGCCGCCGACCGTACCGGTCACCGCGACCGTCCCGCCGGCCTCCGCTGCATTGAGGACGTTGTCGGAGGTGATGTCGTTCACGGCCAGGCTGGCGGCCGGTGCCACGGTGTCGACTGTGTACAGCTTGGTGGTGGTCGTGGTCGTTGAATTGCCGGCCGCATCGGTCGTGGTGACGCCGGCGTCGACCGTATGGTCGCCATCGGCGGCGAGATCGCTGCCAGCGACACTGATGCTGAAGCTCGTGCCCGAGACCGTTCCGGTGTAGGCCGTGCCGTTCACCGTCAGGGTAACGGTGTCGCCGTCATGGACGTCGCCGCCGACCGTTCCGGTCACCGCGACCGTCCCGCCGGCCTCCGCTGCATTGAGGACGTTGTCGGAGGTGATGTCGTTCACGGCCAGGGTGGCGGCCGGCGCCACAGTGTCGACCGCGTAGCCTTTGGTCGCAGTGGCGGTCGTGCTGTTGCCGGCAGCGTCGGTCGTGGTGACGCTGGCATCGACCGTACGGTCTGCATCGGCCGCGAGATCATTGCCCGCCACATTGATGCTGAACGTCGTGCCCGAGACCGCGCCGGCGTAGGCGCTACCATTCACCGTCAGGGTGACGGTGTCGCCATCATGGACATCGCCGCCGACCGTGCCGGTCACTGCGACGGTGCCGCCAGCTTCCGCTGCGTTGAGAACGTTGTCAGCAGTGATGCTGTCGAGCGCGATGCTGGCGGTGGCCGTGGTGTCGACCGCGTAGGCCTTAGTCGTCGTTGCGGTCGTACTGTTGCCGGCCGCGTCGGTCGTGGTGACGCTGGCGTCGACCGTATGGTCGCCGTCCGCGGCGAGATCGCTGCCGACGACGCCGATGCTGAAGGTCGTGCCCGAAACCGTGCCGGCATAGGCGTTGCCGTTCACCGTCAGGGTGACGGTGTCGCCATCATGGACGTCGCCGCCGATCGTGCCGGTCACCGCCACGGTGCCGGCCGCCTCCGCTGCATTGAGGACGTTGTCGGCAGTGATGGCGTCGAGTGCGACGCTGGCGGTGGGCGCCACAGTGTCGACCGCATAGACCTTGGTTGTCGTTGCGGTCGTGCTGTTGCCCGCTGCGTCCGTGGTGGCAACGCTGGCGTCGACCGTGTGATCGGCGTCGGTGGCGAGATCGCTGCCAGCCACGCCGATGCTGAAAGTCGTGCCGCTGACCACGCCGGTATAGGCGTTGCCGTTCACCGTCAGGGTGACAGTGTCGCCGTCATGGACGTCGCCGCCGACCGTGCCGGTCACAGCGATAGTTCCACCGGCTTCCGCTGCGTTGAGGACGTTGTCCGTGGTAATGGCGTCCACCGCCAGGCTGGCGGTTGGCGCCACGGTGTCCACCGCATAGGCTTTGGTTGTCGTCGCCGTCGTGCTATTGCCGGCTGCGTCGATTGTGGTGACGCTTGCGTCGACCGTGTGATCGAGATCGGCCGCGAGATCGCTGCCGGCGACACCGATGCTGAACGTCGTGCCCGAGACCGCGCCGGAATAGGCCGTGCCGTTCACCGTCAGGGTGACGGTGTCGCCGTCATGCACGTCGCCGCCGACCGTGCCGGTCACAGCGATAGTTCCGCCGGCTTCCGCTGCGTTGAGGACGTTATCCGCGGTGATGTCGTTCACCCCCAAGCTGGCGGTCGGCGCCACAGTGTCCACCGCATAGGCTTTGGTTGCCGTCGCGGTCGTGCTATTGCCGGCTGCATCGGTCGTGGTGACGCTGGCGTCGACAGTATGGTCGCCATCGGCGGCGAGATCGCTGCCGTTGACATGGATGCTGAACGTCGTGCCCGAGACCACGCCGGTATAGGCAGTGCCATTCACCGTCAGAGTGACTGTGTCGCCATCGTGGACGTCTCCGCCGACCGTGCCGGCCACTGCCACAGTGCCGCCGGCCTCGGCTGCATTGAGGACGTTGTCGGGAGTGATGGCGTCCACGGCGATGCTCGCCGTCGGCGCCGTGGTATCGACCGTATAGGCCTTCGCCGCCGTGGCCGTGGTGCTGTTGCCGGCCTGATCGGTGGTGGTGACGCTGGCGTCGACCGCATGGTCGCCATCGGCGGCGAGATCGCTGCCTGCGACGTTGATGCTGAAGGTCGTACCGCTGACCACGCCAGTGTAAGCGGTGCTGTTCACTGTCAGGGTGACGGTGTCGCCCTCATGGACGTCGCCGCCGACCGTACCGGTCACCGCCACGGTGCCGGCCGCCTCCGCCGCGTTAAGCACGTTGTCTGCAGTGATAGCGTCGAGCGTGATGCTGGCGCTCGGCGCGGCAGTATCGACTGCATAGGTTTTGGTTGTCGTTGCAGTGGTGCTGTTGCCCGCTGTGTCCGTGGTGGTGACGCTGGCGTCAACCGCATGATCGCCGTCGGCGGTGAGATCGCTGCCAGCCACGCCGATGCTGAAGGTCGTGCCCGAGACTGTGCCGGTATAAGCATTGCCGTTTACCGTCAGGGTGACGGTGTCACCATCATGAACGTCGCCGCCGACCGTACCGGTCACCGCCACGGTGCCGCCGGCCTCCGCTGCGTTGAGGACGTTGTCGGAGGTGATGGCGTCCACGGCGATGCTCGCCGTCGGCGCCGTAGTGTCGACCGCATAGACTTTGGTCGCCGTGGCGGTCGTGCTGTTGCCGGCCGGATCGGTGGTGGTGACGCTGGCGTCGACCGCGTGGTCGCCATCGGCGGCGAGATCGCTGCCCGCGACGTTGATGCTGAAGCCACCGTTGCTGGCAGCGCCGGTGTAGGCAGTGCCGTTCACCGTCAGGGTGACGGTGTCGCCATCATGGACGTCGCCGCCGACCGTACCGGTCACCGCCACGGTGCCGCCGGCCTCCGCTGCGTTGAGGACGTTGTCGGAGGTGATGGCGTCCACGGCGATGCTCGCCGTCGGCGCCGTAGTATCGACCGTATAGGCCTTCGTCGCCGTGGCCGTGGTGCTGTTGCCGGCCGGATCGGTGGTCGTGACGCTGGCGTCGACCGTGTGATCGGCGTCGGCGACGAGATCGCTGCCGTTGATGCCGATGCTGAAGGTCGTACCCGAGACCACGCCGTTGTAGGCGGTACCATTCACCGTCAAGGCGACGGTGTCGCCATCATGGACATCGCCGCCGACCGTGCCGGTCACGGCGACCGTGGCGCTGGCCTCCGCTGCATTGAGCACGTTGTCCGCGGTGATGTCATTGACTGCCAGGGTGGCGGTCGGCGCCACCGTGTCGACCGCGTAGGCCTTGGTCGCCGTGGCCGTGGTCGCATTGCCGGCGGCGTCAGCCGTGGTGACGCTGGCGTCGACCGTACGGTCGCCATCGGCGGTGAGATTGCTGCCAGCGATACCGATGCTGAACGTCGTGCCCGAGACCATGCCGGTATAGGTGGTGCCGTTCACCGTCAGGGTGACGGTGTCGCCATCATGGACGTCGCCGCCGACCGTGCCGGTTACGGTGACCGTGCTGCCGGCCTCTGCTGCGTTGAGGATATTGTCGGGAGTGATGGCGTCAAGCGTGATGCTCGCCGTCGGCGGCGTCGTGTCGAGCGTGATGACCGTTGCCGAGGTCGTCGATGTATTCCCGGCGGCATCGGTAAAGACCGCGGTGAGCGACTTCGTGCCATCGGCGCCCAGGTCGCCGGCCGTCACCGTCAACTGAACGGACTGAGCCGCAACTTCGGCTGCCGTAATCGTATGCAGTACCGGATTCGCCAGCGATGCCCCGCCGAGCTTAAGCTCGACCGTGTCGCCCGCCTGCACAGACGGATCGAGCGCGACCTGGAAGGTCGGCGCCGTCTCATTGGTGAGGTCGTCGGTGCTTGACGAACCGGTATCGGAGATTGCGGTCAGGTCGGGCGCCCCGCCCGTCGGTGCCGTGGTATCAAGTGTAATCGCCAGCGCCGAGGTTGTCGATGTGTGCCCAGCCACGTCGCTAAACTTGGCCGAAATCGACTTGATGCCATCGGCACCGAGGTCGCCTGCCGTCACCGTGAGAGTCACCTTGCCGGCGCTGAGATCAGCGAACGAGATCGTATGCGTTACGGCATGCGCCAGCGGCGAGCCGTCAAGCAGCAACTGAACGGTATCACCAACCGCGACCGTCCCATCGAGCGTGACGGTGAACGCAGGTGCGGTGACATTCGTAATGTTGTCGGTATGCAGCACGCCGGAATCGGACGCATCGATCAGGTCCGGCGTTCCGCCGGTTGGCGTCGTCGTGTCCGCGTTTACCGAAATGGTGCCGCTCGAGACGGTAAACTCACTGCCGGCATATGAAGTGGACAGATTGAGGGTCCCAAGAGAGTTGTGCGCGGAGTCATAAACGGTGATGAAGGTGCCCGATGAATCGAGCACGGCGGCGGCCGCGCCATTGACCTTGATGCCTTCGCCGCCCGCGAAATTGGCTATGGTGCCATGGAAATTCGGAAGCGTGTCCGACGAGAGATCGAGAACGCCCTGGCCGCCATCGAACGTGATGGTCGGATGAATCGAGGCCGTGCCGACGGCACCATCGAACTTCAGCACCGAGCCGGCGACGTTGGCGATGTGGAACGAGGCGGCGCTTGTGCTGCCGACAGCGCTGGAAAACTCGAGCGTACCGCCGCTCGCCGTGATGGTTCCGATGCCACTGGTATTCACCGTTGCCGCAACTATACCCTTTCCGATCAACGTCGCGGCATTATCGATCGAGAGGCCGAACGCATCGGTCAGCGTGCCGCCGTCGAGCTGGATCTTGCCGTTGGTGATGCTTTGCGCCGAGGTCAGCGTCAGGCTACCGGTGGCGCCGATCTCCAGCGTCTGGTTGGAACTGACGATCGAAATCGCGCCGGAAGATACCGTCCCATCGATCTTCAAAATCGTCGCTGCACTGAAGTCGATGGCGAGCGTGCTGGTTCCGGCAATCGAGCCGAACAGGTCTAGCGTGCCGCCCTTGGCGGTAATCGCCGCATTGGTGATGGTGCCATTGACATTTCCGCTGCCAATGATGCTTGCCAACGTGAGTGTGCCGCCGGTCTGCGTGATCGTTCCACCCGAGAGCGTGATCGCACCTGCCGTGCCAGTGCCGCTCAGTGTCGCGCCGCTGCTGATGACGATGCCGTTGCTGTCGGTCAGCGTGCCGCCGCTCAATACAATCTTGCCGTTGGTAACGATTTCGGTTGAGCCGATCGTCAGATTGCCGCCGGCTCCAACCTCGAGCGTCTGGTTGGCGCTGGTGATCGAGACCGCAGTCGCCATGGTCGACGTGCCGGAGAACTTCAGCGTCGATGCCGACGCGCTCGCAATCGTAAACGCGTTGCCGCTGGCCACGGTGCCGTTCAAATTCAGCACACCGCCGCTGGCCGTGATCGTGCCGGTGCCGGCGGCGATGTTCGCCGCCACCGTGCCCGAACCGATCAAGGTCGCACTGGCACCGATCGTCAGGCCGGACGCATCGGTCAGCGTGCCGCCGTCGAGCTGGATCTTGCCATTGGTGATGCTTTCCGCCGCGGTTAGCGTCAGGCTGCCGCTGGCGCCGATTTCGAGCGTCTGGTTGGCGTTGTTGATGGTGATCGCAGCCGAGGTCGCCGTGCCTTCAAGCTTCAGGTTCGAATTGGAGGAAGTGCCGATCGTCAAGACAACGCCGCTGTCGACTGTCCCGAACACATCGAGCGTGCCGCCGTTTGCAGTCAACTTGCCCGTCCCGGTGTAATGACCGGAGATACTCAGCGTGCCAAAACCGGTCACGTTGGCGCTTGGGGCTATCAGCGCGAGGGTGCCTGCGTTGACCGTGCCGCCCGACATCGAGATGATGTTGGTCGAGTTCAGGCTTACGGTATTGGTCACGTTGAGCGTTTTGCCGCTGCCGATCAACAGCGTCGCCGTATTGTTGAAATTCATGGTCAGCGAATTGAGCGCCGCGGAGCTGACGTCGAGGGTAACGGTATAGCTGCCGCCGGAGTTGCCGCCGATCGTGACGTCATCACCGGCCGCGGGAACGCCGCTCGGGCTCCAATTGCCCGAAGAACTCCAGTTTCCGCTGTTCGGATTGCCCGTGCTGCCGCCGCCGGTCCAGGTCTTTGCCGCCATCACGGCCGCGTAGTTCCCGATTCCCTGCGCCGTCAGCGGCGCCTGGGCATGATTCGCGCCCGAGCGCGCGTGAAGCTCCCAGCCGCCACCGAGCGCAGCGGCACCGACCAGACCCGTTGCAGCCAACACCTGTGCGCCCGTCGCCCGCGCCAAGGCATCGACGAACGCCGTGCCGCGCGCGCCTCTGGCCGCGTTGCACGCCCATAGCTGGAGTGAGCCGCCGTTGCCCAGTGCGCGGCCGATTGCCGCGAGATCCTCGTCCTCGTTTTCGATCGTCTCGAGTGTGAGCGCGCTCGTTCCGCAGTTCACCTGTCCCGGCGCGCCATGCGCGATCAGGTGAATGGCCGCGAGGTCCGACCGATGCTTCAGGACGTCCGCCATCTGCCGCGGAGCGGGAGCATCGGCCGACAGCACGATCGGCTCGACCTCTGCTCGCAAACCTGCCAGCAGCGCGGTCAGTTGGTCCACGTTACGGTCGATGAAAGCAATCTCGTGATGCGAGGTGATCATGTGACTGGCCCCATAAAAATGCAACGCGATCGAAGGTTTGCGATAAGAGTTCCGTATGAAAGTCGCCCGAGATAAAGAGAACAAATGTGATTGGCTGCGAACGATGATGTGTGATGCTTAAGTCGGCCGGATTCGGTCCCTTTCGGTCAGACGAGATGGATGTCGGTGGTGGCGCCGAGCTTGAGCAGCGTAAGCGAAACGCTGTTGAGCGTGATCGTGTCGGTCGGGTCCACCGTGATCACGACGTTGGATCCCGACTGCACAACCGTAACGAGGCCGCCCGCAGCATTGTGCGCCGTTCCATTGGCGATCGCCGATGCGGTGGTGCCCGCGGCGAACATCGACGCGGAGAGCTGCAGGACGTCGTGATCGGAGCTGAGCGCATTCGCGTTGAAGTCGGTGATCACATCGCTGCCGAAGCCGGCGTTGTAGACGCCGTTCACCGTGGTGGGATTGATCGGCGCGAACACGAAATTGTCGACGCCTCCGCCTCCGCCTGACATGCGGTCGTTACCGGCGCCGCCGATCAGCGTATCGCCGCCACCACCACCGGACAGCGTGTCGTTGCCTGTGCTGCCCGTGATGGTATTTGCCGATGAGTTGCCAGTGCCGGTGAAGGCGGCGGATCCAGTGTAGGTCAGGTTCTGGACGTTGTTCGTCAGCGTATAGCTGGACAGTGTGGTGGTCACGCTCGAGCTCGCGCTGCCCGTTTCGACGACTGAAGTCGAAGCGCTGCTCACGAAGAACTTGTCGGCGCCGCCATTGCCGCGGAGTGTGACACTGCCGAATCCGCCGTCGCTGAGCGTATCGGCTCCAGAGCCGCCGGAAATCGTTTGTCCTGCCGCAGTTGCGGTCGAGGTAAAGCTTCCGCTTCCCGTATAGGTGAGGCTCTCGATATTGACGGAGAGCTGATAGCTCGAAAGGGAGGTCTGAACGGCGTCCGTACCATTCCCCGCAAGCTCGGTAACGACGGTCCCTGCGCTGGTCACGACGTAGGTGTCGTTGCCCGCTCCGCCGAACAAGACTACGCCGGTCTTGCCATTGTCCCTCAGCGTATCGTTACCGGCTCCGCCATTGAGGATCTGATTGGCGGCGCCGGCCGTCATGGTGTCATTGCCCGCGAGTCCGGAAATGATGGCGCCGGCCATCGTGCTCGTTAGGGTGTCGTTGCCGGACGTTCCATTGACGACGGCCGCCGGACCGAGCTGCGCCGCGGTGAGGACCAGCCCGTCGCTGAACTGGAACATCTCGACGTTGCTGAATGTCGCGGTGCCGTCCGGCGAAGCTGTTCTTGTATCGACAAGCTTGATGCTGCCATCGGCATTCTGCGTCTTGGTGTATTGGCCGAACTCGCCCGTGAACAAGACGGTGTCGGTGCCGTCGCCTCCGTTGAAAGTGGTGGTGCCGTGAAAGCCGCTGAACGTGTTTGCCGAGGCGTTGCCGGTGAGAGAGATACCAGTCGTGCCCGTGTAGACCACGTTCTCGACGTTGTCGGCCAGCACGAGGCTGGCAAGGTTGGTGCGAACCGTGTCAGTACCGCCATTGGGTTGTTCAATGATGATGTCATTGGCCCGCGTCACGACATAGGTGTCGTCGCCCGCTCCGCCGATCATGGTATCGACGATGCTTACCGGAGCGCTCGCGCCCGCGTCGGTCAGCGTGTCATTGCCATCGCCACCGTCCAGAATGGCGTTGCCTCCGGTGCCGGCGGTCAACGTGTCGTCGCCGCCCAGCCCGAAGAGGGTCTGGCCCGTGCTGGGGATGACGGCGGAGTTGGTCAGAGTATCGTTGCCCGCCGTTCCCATGATGGCGGAAAATGGCAGTAAAGCCTTGGCCACCACGCTGCCGTCACCAAACTGGAAATTCTGGATATTGATGTCGGTGTCGGTGCCGTCGGGCGAGCCATCGCGCATGTCGGCAGCAATGACGCTGCCGTCAGCATTCAAGGTGAAAGTGTAGTCGGTGGTAAGACCAGAATAGACTGCCGTGTTGGTACCGGTTCCGCCATCGATGATGTCATTCCCGCCACCGCCGCTGATGGTGTCGTTGCCGTCCAGGGCACTGATTGTATCGTTGGCCGAACCGCCGAAGATGATGTCGTTGCCGCTCGATGCAACCGCGGCGGCCCCATCCGTGATGGTGACGTCATGCCGGACCGCCAAGCCCTGTGGTCCGTTTGGATCGACGGCCAACGCGCCATCATTGAACATCAGCGCCAGATCGTATCCGAACAGCGTTGCGGTCAGGGCGCCCTGGATCGAGACGATGTTCACCCCCGGCGTCTGGACATGGACGTCGACCTCGCCGTCGCCCGTCATCGAAAACGCCAGGTTCGTACCATCGCCGGTCACGGAGAGCAGGTCAGCCCGCATCGGCAGGTAGTTGATATGTGTGACATCGTCCGCGCTGGTACCGAGCGTGACGTTGAAGGTGCCGCCATTCCTCGGCAGGAAGATGCTGTCGTTGTCGTAAGCGTACCAATTGCCCGCGTTCTGAATGATCTGGCCGGCACCGTTGGTGACATTCAATGCCATCGCGCCGAGATCGGGCGCCGTCGGGTCCGGTGTGATCGTCGCGGTGATCACGTTGCCATTGGTGGTCTCGGTCAGCGTCGCCTTTTGCTGTGCGGCAATGCGCGCGGCGAGATCGGAGACAGTGACGAACTCATAGCCCTGGTTGTAAGCGTAGGCGATGAAGTCCGTGAACATCTGCGTGTTGTAGCCCGAATCTGCGCCGGTGCCGTTGGTGTCCCAGTTTGTCGGCCCATAGTCGTGCCACGGCCAAACGATGATCGGTGCCGACGAGTTCGCCGAGAGCTGACCGAACAGTGTCTGCCAATCGGCCAGCGCCTGCGCCGGCGTCTTGTGCTGGTATCCGATCTCGGTGAAATCGAACGTGACATTGGGCGCGATATAGACCGAGTTGGTGTTGCTCGGATCGATGTAGCCGAAGGCATTGGGATAGCCCGCACCGGCGCCGGTCCAGCCGCCGGTGACGTAGCCGGTGAGGCCCGCCGTACTCTGGAAGTAGGGCAGAATCTGCGCCGACGTCGCGATGAAGTCATTGGCGCCGGGCACCGCCGCGCCAGCAAGCGTGATGCCGAGCTGCTGCTCAAGGATCGACTTCGATTGCCCGAACTCGTAGGCGAAGGTCCAGTTCGGCGCCGAGCCGTTGGCGGGCGCCGTGACATAGAGCGTGTTGGTATTCTCGTTCCAGGTGGAGACAACCTCGCCGTTGATGATCGTGGTCGGCACCGGATTGCCGTTGGCGTCGACCGTGGGCGGATTGATGAGATGGGTATAGGAGTGGGTGCCGATCTCGTTGCCCATCGCCATGAGGGCCTTGTAGATCGGGGCGGACACGGACCAATTCGTGAAGTTCGCGTTGGCCGTATTGGCGTCGTCGCCGATATTGGCGTAGTAGCTGCCGACGAAATTATACTGCTGCTTCCATTGCTGCAGGATCGGGATCAACTGGGCGTAGATGCCCGCGCCGCCGCCCTCGGGCGAGACGTCGGACGGGAACTGCGATTGGTCGAGATCGGTGCGCGAGGCGAGCACGCCCTGCATACGGGAGACATCGATCGTCAGGCTCGGCGTCGTGCCGAACACGGCGTTCTGGATCGCGTGCTGCAGCAGATTGCTGTCGCCGAGCAGGCCGGTGGTCGAAAATACGGTGTTGGTGCCGCCCGTGGTCGTTTGCACCACGCCGGCCACCGAGCCTCCGCCCTGGATGTTGATATCCGCCAGCACCGTGGCGGGCTGCGTCACGCCGTTGAAGGTGAGATAGCCGGTGTTGGTGTAATAGCCTGCCGGCTGGCCGGCGAATTGGCCGCTGGCGCCGCCGATCAGCTCGCCGGCGGTGTAGCCGGAGACCACGGAATTGTTGCTGGCCAGTGCATCCGCGTTGGCCGTCACTGAATACGTCGCGCTACCGGACTGGCCCAGCGTGACGTTCAGCAGCGACTGCATGTTGGCGTAGGAATTGCCGGATAGCGGCGCGCCGGTCTCGTCGTTGGTCAGGAAATTGCCGGCGGTAATGATCGGCACATGGTAATCGTAGACCACGTGGGTCAGTGCGCTCACGATCGCGGACACCTGGCTCGACTGGACATTCTCCATGCTCGGGAAGATCAGCGCGCTGTACTGCGAGAGCTTGGCGACGTTGGTCAGGTCGGCCTCGGTCAGGAGGTCATAGGAGACGCCGGCTGCCGCCGCCTGGTGTTGCGCGGCCATGAACAGGTCGGCATAGGCGGTCTGTCCCGCCCCGCTGGCACCAGGAACCGATCCTGAGCCCGACTCGCCGCCGCTGCCGGCGCCGCCGAAATACAGGGCGGCCGTCGTTGCCGAATAGATGATTGCGACTTTCTTGACCGTATGATCGACCGGGATCAGCGTCGAGGGATCGGTAATGGTGTATTGCGGACCGCTGAAATCGCCCGGCAGTGCGACCGCGCCATTGTTGACCAGGGCGGCAAAATTGATCGAGGTGGGCGCGGCGCCGCCGGCGGGCGTCAACAGTGCCTGCGGGATCGCCAATTCGACGCTCTTGCCATCGGCCGACATGGCAAAATTGAGCGGCGCGCCGTTGTTGAGCAGGGTCTCGGCGCCATTCGGCGCCACGGAATACAGATAGGGCTTAAGCGTATTGTTGTTGTTCACGTCGGGCGCGAACTTCACGTAATATTCCGCGCCAATCGTGCTGCCGAACACTTTGTAGCCGGTCGTGGCGTTCTGGTCCGTGTTCAGATAGATGAAGGTGTTTGATGCGATGACCGGATCTTCCGCGGCGGTCGCCTCAATGCCGATGACGTAAGTCTTGCCGAGGGTCGCATCGTCGATCAGGGCGCCGTCGATCTGGTAATTCGCGACGGCATTTCCCGGCCTCTCGACGGAATCGGCCGCGGGCCAATCCGCAAACTGACCATCGAGCGTGATCAAGTTTCCGATCGTGACGGGAGGGCTTGCCGGAACGGACGTATCGGTGATGGTGTATTGCGGGCTGTTGCTGAAATCCCCGGGCAGCGCAGCCTGCCCATTGTTGATCAGGGCCGCGAAATTGATCGAGGTCGGCGCGGTGCCGCCCGATGGCGTCAGCAGGGTTTGCGGGATCGCGATCTCGACACTTTCACCGTCGGCCGAGATGCCGAAGTCGAGCGGCGCTCCACCGTTGATCTGGGTGGCAACTCCGGCGGAATCGACCGAATAGAGATAGGGCTGGAGCGCGCCGCCCTGGCTGGCGATGAACTGGACGAAGTACTCGGCCCCCACGCTGCCGAACGGGCTATAGCCGGTCGTTCTGCTCTGATCCGTGTTCAGATAGATGTAGGTGAATGCAGCGATGGTCGGGTCGGTCGCCAGTGTCGCGTTGATGCCGATCAGATACGTCTTGCCGAGTGTCTGATCGTCGAGAAGAGCGCCATAGACCTGATATCCGGCGACGGTGTTTGACGGCGTCATGATGGCTTCGGCCGCTGGCCAATCGGAGAACTGCCCGTCAAGCGTGATCAAGTTACCAATCGTGGTCGCCATGTCTGCCATTCCTCAAGCGATCTCGCCCTAGCCATGACAGCGACGTTGCGGGCCGTCTGAAGCGGCGCAATGTTTTCAAACGTTGTCAGGGCTGGCGCGGAGATGAGTTGCGTGCGTGATGCAGGAAGACGCGATTAGTTTCCCCCTCGGAGAGCCAGTCGAAGCCCAGGCGTTGACGTGCTACCACAATGCAAAGCGTGCAATCGGTCCAGCAGGATTCCCTGTCGCATGTCAGACTTGGTCTGATGGCCGATCGAGAGCGGGAATCACGGGCGGACGCCGCAACCAGCCTGCCGGAAAGTCTGGTGCTCCCTCGTTGAAGCGAATGAAGATTGGCGGCCGCTTTGGCAGGCAAAGCGCTAAAGCGGGATGAGTATTGGTTGAATCGACGCAGGCCGAGAGCTCGAAGCACTCTCGCGTCGGCGATAGGTGAACGCAGGACAGCAGGCCGAACCTGATTTCGTCATGCGCCAGGCATTGACAGAACGGATCAGATCTGAGGACCGGCGGCATCGGGTCGCAGGCCGAAGCCAGGTGAACTGAGCGAGCGAGGCCAAACTGCCGCTGCGGTCTTCGTGCGCGAGCACATCCGCAGTAGCCGGCCCTGGGGCTACGCCCCGCTTGATCTGGATCAAGCCTGCTGGGCGAGATGGGACGTTACGCTCCGCGCGTGTGTCACTGCTCAAGACCCGGGCCTCAAGCCTTGAAGACACTTCGCCAGCTCCTGTCCGCGGACGACATCATTCAGTTCGTGATCCGGCTCGGATTGCTGGCGCTGCTGATCGTCTGGACCTTCCTCATCATCAAGCCCTTCGTGCCGATCCTGACCTGGAGCGCGGTGCTTGCGGTGGCGTTCTATCCGGCGTTCGGCTGGCTTGCCAAGCGCCTCGGTGGCCGGCCCCGGATCGCCGCGGCCATTCTCACCTTGGTCACGCTTGGTATCGTCATTGGTCCTGCCACCTGGCTTGGCCTCAGCGCCGTCGAAGGGATTAGGGATCTCGCAAGCCAGATCGCCACCGGCGATTTCGCGCTTCAGGCCGCTCCCGAGCAGATTAAGGGTTGGCCGCTGGTCGGACCATGGCTCTACGATCTCTGGACTGAAGCCTACACCAATATCCGGGCGGCTCTGCGCGAGATCGCGCCATATCTGAAGCCGCTCGCCGGGATGATGTTGTCATTCGCGGGCAGCGCCGGTCTCGGCACGCTCGAGTTTCTGCTGTCGGTGCTCGTCGCCGGCTTCCTATTCCCGTACGGGCCGCAGCTCGTCGGCGCGGTCCGCGGCTTCCTGTTCCGCATCGTGCCGGAGCAGAGCGAGCATTTTCTGGAGCTTGCCGGCGCGACCATCCGCGCGGTGTCGCAGGGCATCATCGGCGTCGCGATCGTGCAGGCGCTTTTGGCGGGCATCGGCTTCAAGCTCGCAGGCCTCCTGAGCGCCGGCTTGCTCGCCGTCATCGTGCTGCTGCTGTCGATCGTGCAGATCGGTGCCACCATCGTCCTTCTTCCCGTGCTCATCTGGATCTGGATGGACAAGGACGTGACCACGGCCTTGCTCCTGACGGTCTATCTCGTCGTCGTCGGTCTGCTCGACAACATCTTAAAACCGCTCGTCATGGGCCGCGGCCTGACGACGCCGACGCTCGTAATCCTGATCGGGGTGATCGGCGGGACGCTCGCGCACGGGATCATCGGTCTCTTCATCGGGCCGATCATCCTGTCGGTTGCCTGGGAACTGGCGGCGGCCTGGATCCGGATCGATCGCGCCACGCCGGCCTCGGACGTCGTCGCCGACCGTTGACCTATGTCAACGTCGGGGGATTGCAGACCTCCTTGAATGGGGGCCTGCGACGGCGAGGTCGAATATGTCGATGAAAAACGTAAGACTGCCGGGCGGCCCAATGTCGGGCTGGGTGTCCTCCGCCGTGGAATACATGGTCGATGCGGGACAGCGCAGCGTCCTGTTCCTGGACATCATGCGCCAGCGCGGCGACCAGTATCGCGAGCATGTCGCACAGACCGCCCCGCACGTCCTGCAATATGCCGCCGAATTGATCATTGACGGCCGGACGCTGGACGAGCCGGTCAACTACGCGCTGGTGCGCATCATTCCGCCCAGCGATGTCGAGATCGATATGGGCCGGCGGCCGTTCGTCGTGGTCGATCCGCGCGCCGGCCACGGCCCGGGGATCGGCGGCTTCAAGGCGGACAGCGAGATCGGCGTTGCGATGAAGGCGGGACATCCCTGCTATTTCATCGGCTTCCTGCCCGAGCCGGTGCCGGGCCAGACCATCGAGCGGATCGCGCGTGCGGAAGCGAAGTTCCTCGAGACGGTCATCAGCCGTCATCCCGAGGCTGACGGCAAGCCGTGCGTGATCGGAAACTGCCAGGCCGGCTGGGCCATCATGATCCTGGCGTCGCTGCGGCCCGAGCTGTTCGGCCCCCTGATCATCGCCGGCGCGCCGCTGGCCTACTGGGCAGGCGTGCACGGAAAATATCCGATGCGCTATTCCGGCGGCCTCTTGGGCGGAAGCTGGCTGACGGCGCTGACGAGCGACCTTGGCGCCGGAAAGTTCGACGGTGCCTGGCTGGTGCAGAACTTCGAGAGCCAGAACCCCTCCAACACGCTCTGGACCAAGCAATACAACGTCTATGCGAAGGTCGACACCGAGGCCGAGCGCTACCTCGATTTCGAGCGTTGGTGGGGCGGGCACGTCAATCTCAATGCCGAGGAGATCCAGTTCATCGTCGATGAACTGTTCATCGGCAACAATCTCGCCGCGGGTCGCATCGAGATGTCCGACGGACAGAAGGTGGATCTGCGCAACATCCGCTCGCCGATCGTGGTGTTCTGCTCCAAGGGTGACAACATCACCCCGCCGCAGCAGGCGCTGGACTGGATCCTCGACTGCTACGCCGACGTCGATGAGATCAGGGCCTATGGCCAGACCATCGTCTACACCGTCCACGAAAGTGTCGGTCATCTCGGCATCTTCGTCTCCGGCGGCGTCGCGAAGAAGGAGCATGCGGAATTCTCGAGCAATATCGATCTGATCGACGTGCTACCGCCCGGGCTCTATGAAGCCACGTTCGAGGCCCGCGGCCCCGAGACGGTTAATGCTGATCTCGCGGCCGGCCAGTGGGTGATGCGCTGCGAGGCCCGAACGCTCGACGATATCCGTGCGATGGGCGGCAATTCGCCGGAGGACGAGCGCCGCTTTGCCGCTGCCAAGCGCATCTCCGAGCTCAATCTCGCGGCCTACCAGAAGTTCGTGCAGCCTTGGGTCAAGCGGATGGTGACACCGCAGATCGCCGAATGGGCGCGCAAGATGCATCCGCTGCGATTGCAATATGAGGCGTTCAGCAGTCAAAATCCCTGGATGTCCACCGTCAAGGCGGCCGCCGACCGTGTCGAGGACAATCGCAGGCCGGCTTCGGATGACAATCCGTTCCTGGCGTTCCAGGAACAGATCTCGAAACAGATCGTCCACGCGCTCGATAGCTGGCGCGACGCGCAGGAGGCGCTGAGCGAGATGATCTTCCTCAACGTCTACGGCTCGCCCGTGCTCCAGGCTGCCGTCGGCGTCGACCCGAATGCCGTGCCAACGCGCCGGCGTGAGATGTCGCCGGAGCACCGCGCCATGCTGGCGAAGCGGATCGCCGAGCTGAAGTCGAGGATCGGCGAGGGTGGACTTCGCGAAGCCGCACTTCGCGCGCTGCTTTATGTCGGCTCCGCGCGCGGCATGGTCGACGAGCGAAGCATCGAGGCGCTGCGGCAGGTTCGGCGCGACCACGCCGGTCCTCGGCTGACGCTGTCGGAATTCAAGATGCTGGTGCGCGAGCAGTTTTTCATGCTGCTGCTGGACCGCGAGGGCGCCCTGGCCACCATCCCGCGGCTGTTGCCCGACGACATGACGCTACGGCGCGGGGCCTTCGCGGCGATGCGCGAGGTGCTGTCGGCGAGCGCGGACATCACCGGTGAACGCGCCAAGCGTCTGAAGCACGTCGCCGAGCTGTTCGGTCTGGACGGCGAAGGGGAGTCGACCTCGAACGTCGCCCCTTTCGACTCCAAGGCAAGGGCATCGTAACGCGGATTGGCAGGATCGGGAGTGACACCATGTCGGACACGACGCAAGCCAAGCCCGGCAGCAAGTATGAGCGCCTGATCGCGGCGGCCAGAGCCGCACCGCCAACCCCGACCATGGTCGTGGATCCCTGCGACGAGACCTCGCTCCGCGGCGCCGTCGACAGCGCGAGCGCCGGCATCATCCGGCCGGTCCTGGTCGGGCCCGAGAAGAAGATCAGGGACACGGCTGCTAAATTCGAACTTGACGTCTCCGGCTTCGAGATCGTCGACGCGCCGCATAGTGAGGCGGCAGCCGCGAAGGGCGTCGAACTGATTCATGCTGCCAGGGGCGAGCTGCTGATGAAGGGCAGCCTGCACACAGACGAGCTGATGCGCGCCGTGACCGCCAAGGTCGGCGGCCTGCGCACTGACCGGCGCATCAGCCATGTCTTCGTCATGGACGTGCCGGCCTACGCCGAGACCATCTTCGTGACGGACGCCGCCATCAACATTTTTCCGGATCTGGACGCCAAACGCGACATCATCCAGAACGCGATCGATCTCTACAATCAGGCCGGCTTTGGCAAGACGCCGCGCGTTGCGATTCTGTCGGCGGTCGAGACGGTGACCTCGAAAATCCCCTCGACGATCGAAGCCGCAGCCCTCTGCAAGATGGCTGATCGTGGGCAGATCACCGGCGGCGTGCTCGACGGTCCCTTGGCCTTCGACAATGCCATCGACATGGAAGCGGCGCGGATCAAGGGCATCGCCTCCGAGGTCGCCGGCCGTGCGCAGATCCTGGTCGTTCCGGATCTCGAATCCGGCAACATGCTCGCCAAGAACCTCGCCTATTTCGCCAAGGCGGATAGCGCCGGCATCGTGCTTGGCGCGAGGGTGCCGGTCGTCCTGACCTCGCGCGCGGATTCACCGCGCGCGCGGATGGCATCCTGCGCGGTGGCGGCGCTCTATGCCCGCGCCCGGCGCCAGACGGCGCCGACGGTTGCCGCGTGACCGCCATGGACACGATCCTGGTCATCAATGCCGGCTCCTCCAGCGTCAAGTTCCAGGTCTATTCGGTTGAAGGCGAGGGGACGCTTCGCCGGCATATCAAGGGACAGATGGACGGCATCGGCAGCCGGCCACGCCTGCGGGCGACCGGCGCAGGCGGCGATCCGTTGGCCGACCGCGCCTATCCGATCGAGGCCGTGGCGGACGTTCCGGCCGCGATGGCGGTTGCCGGAGACTGGCTGCGGGACGAACTCCGGGTCACGCCGATTGCGGTCGGTCATCGCGTCGTGCATGGCGGCCCGGACTATGCGCGGCCGGTCCTGATCGACCACGGCGTCGTGGCTCGCCTCGAACGGTTCGTTCCGCTCGCGCCACTGCATCAGCCGCACAACCTTGCGCCCATCCGATCGCTGCTGGCGAACTTCCCGACGCTGCCTCAGGTCGCGTGCTTCGACACGGCATTCCACCGCACGCATGACGCGGTCGCCGATCACTACGCCATTCCGCATCAGCTCCACGCCGAGGGCGTGCGGCGCTACGGCTTCCATGGCCTGTCCTACGAGTATATCGCCAGAACCTTGCCGAGCGTGGCGCCGGATATCGCCAGGCGGCGGGTGATCGTCGCTCATCTCGGCAGCGGCGCCTCGATGTGCGCGCTGAAGGACGGGCGTAGTGTCGAAAGCACCATGGGCTTCACCGCGCTCGACGGCCTGCCGATGGGAACGCGTCCGGGACAAATCGATCCCGGCGTGGTGCTCTATCTCATCTCCGAGAAGGGAATGCCGGCGGCGAAACTGCAGGACTTCCTCTACCGCGAGTGCGGCCTGAAAGGCCTTTCCGGCGTCAGCAACGACATGCGGGAGCTGGAAGCGAGCACGGATCCGCATGCGCGGCTCGCGATCGACTATTTCGTCTACCGGATCGGCCTCAACGCCGGCATGCTGACGGCGGCCCTGCAGGGTCTGGACGCCTTCGTCTTCACGGCCGGGATCGGCGAAAACTCCGTATCCCTGCGCGCGCGCATCGCGGAGCAGCTCGGATGGCTCGGCGTTGCACTCGATGCCACCGAGAACGCGCGTCATGCGCGGCTGATCTCGCGCGCCGGTAGCCTCATCCCCGTCTATGTCGTCCCGACCGACGAGGAGCTGATGATCGCGCAGCACACGCTGTCGCTGTTGATGAACGGTCAATCGCGCAGCCTAAGATCTGAGAGGGCGTCATGATCCCCGTATTTCCGGATAGCAAAGTGGCCCTCAAGGGAAAGAAGGGCCTGGTCGTCGGCATCGCCAATGATCAGTCGATCGCCTGGGGTTGCGCGCGGGCGTTTCGCGCGCTCGGGGCCGATCTCGCCGTCACCTATCTGAACGACCGCGCCAAAAAGCATGTCGAGCCGCTGGCGCAGGCGCTGGAGGCGCCGATCTTCATGCCGCTCGATGTCATGGCCGAAGGCCAGACCGAGGCGGTGTTCGAGCGCATCGCGAAGGAGTGGGGTCAGCTCGACTTCCTGCTTCATTCCATCGCCTTCGCGCCCAAGGAGGCCTTGCACGGCCGCGTCGTGGATGTCGGTCGTGACGGCTTCCTCAAGACCATGGACGTGTCGTGCTGGTCGTTCCTGCGCATGGCCCATCTCGCCGAGCCCCTGATGAAGAACGGCGGCACGATGTTCACCATGACCTACTACGGCAGCCAGATGGTGGTGGAGAACTACAACATCATGGGCGTGGCGAAAGCGGCGCTGGAGGCATCTGTCCGTTACATCGCCGCGGAGCTTGGCCCGAAAGGCATCCGCGTGCATGCAATCTCGCCGGGCCCGCTGGCGACCCGCGCGGCGTCAGGCATCCCCGAGTTCGACGAGCTCATGAACAAGGCGCAGTCGAAGGCGCCGGCGCGTAGCCTCGTCAGCATCGACGACGTTGGCAATGCCACCGCGTTCCTGGCACTCGACGGCGCCAGGCTGATGACCGGCAGCGTTCTCTACATCGATGGCGGCTATCACATCATCGATTGAACGCGAGGCGGACGACGCGGAAGTTTTATCCCATCATCCTCTGGGGAAGTTTGGATTCGTCATTGAGGCGCGGTGGTCTGCGCAATCAGTGTCCTCACGCGCTACAAGGGAAAGCCCCTTCAATTCCCGACTTTCCTGAATTTGACCAAGCTGAACGGGCCGATGCCCGTCGTGCCTACGAAAGCGAAGCCGGCCAATATGGCCAGCCTGCGATACTCAGCTTCCGTGCGCTCGCAGCCACCGGGTCCGCGCAGCATGTTGAGGTCGCTCATGACGCAGGAGCGATCCTCGGGTTCCGTCGTGGCAGGCTCCGGCACCATCCGCTCGATGACGATCAGCGTCCCGCTGGACGGCAGCGCGTCCCGGCAGTTGCGCAGAATGACCTCGCAACGGTCGTCGTTCCAATTGTGAATGATGCTCTTCATCAGGATAGTGTCCGCGCCGCTTGGGACCTTTTCGAAGAAACTGCCTGCGACGAACCTGCAGCGGTCGGCGATTCCGAGCCGATCGAAATGCGCACGCGCGTCTGCCTCGCAACGCGCAAGGTCGAAGGCGATCCCCTCAAGATGGGGGTTGCGCTGGAGCACGCCGCCGATCAATTCGCCGGTGCCGCCGCCGACATCCATGACGACGCGTGCGGCCGCGAAGTCGTGGGCCGCAACGATCTTTGGAACGATGGTTCGCGTAAGGCTGACCATCGCGGCGTTGAACCGGCGGGTCCATTCCGTCGCGCGGCCCGTCACGGCATAGCGATCGTCACCGTCACCGCGCAACTGCGTCGCGGTCTTGCCGGTGCGAACCGAATCGACCAGTCCGCTCCAGGATTGCACGAGCATCTCGCCCTCAAAGAGGACCCAGTCCTTGAAGGATGGATCGGCGGTCTCATCGAGCTGCCGGCCGAGATCGGTCATGGCAAACCGGTTCCGGTCGACTTGCCTGCAGAGGCCAAGTGTCGTCAGGCCAACGAGCAGTCTGCGCAATGCACTTTCGTCGGCGGAGACAAGCCTGGCGAGTTCGGCCACCGATTTCGCCTGATCGCCGATGGCCTCGGCGAGATTGAGCCTCGCCGCCGCATAGATCACCGCGGTGATGCGATGCGACTGCACGAGATCATGCACGGATGCTGGTCTGCTCATGTGCTGCCTTCTCTCGATGCCGGGTTCAATCGGTCGGGACGAACCCCGTTGCCTGCACGATCGCTTTCCACCGACCGGATTCGGATGCGATCAGCCGAGCGAAGTCGTCCCTCGCAATCGCATCGGGCTCTACGGCCAGCTTTACCAGGCCGGCCTTGACCTCTTCGGTACGCAAGGCCGCCTGGATCGCGGCATTGAGCTTGTCGACGATGGGCACCGGCGTCTTCGCCGGAACGAAGAAACCAAACCATGTGAGGTCCTCGAGTGACGGATATCCGGCTTCCCGCACCGTGGGTACCGTTGGCACAAACGGGCAGCGGCGCGGCCCGGTGGTCGCCAACGCACGAAGATCTCCAGACTGGACGAGTCCGAGCGAACTGCCGACCGGCATGATGGCCGCTGCAATCACGCCCTTGACCAGATCCTGGATCGCGCCAACGCCTTGATAGGGGACGTGAAGAAAATCGAAGCCCGCGCTGCGGCCGAGCATCATACCGAGAAAATGCAACGTGGTTCCGACGCCCGGCGTGCCATAGGTGGCGAGCTTCGGGTTGGCGCGGCACCAGATGGCAAAGTCGGCAACCGTCGTCACCTCGGGGGGCACCATCGGACCGAGCGTCAGAAATGCAGGGGCCGAGGCGACGGTCGACACCGGCGTAAAATCACGTGGCTGGTATCTCAGCGTCTTGTAAATGTGCGGGAACAACATCATGAAGCCAAGTGGCCCGAACAGCATGACCGATCCGTCGGAATCGGAATTCCTCACCGCCTCCACCGCAATGCGACCGGCTGCGCCCGGCCGGGTCTCGACCACGATGCTTTCCGCATAGTCACTCATCTGCCCGGCCACGAGACGCGCCATGGCGTCCTGCAGCCCCGGCGAGAAGCCCGTAAGGATGTACGCGGTTCTTGCCAGCGGCTGCGCGAGCGCCGTCGGTGCGCGATATGCGGCGGAGAGCGCGATACCGGCCGACGCGGTCAGCACATCACGACGCGTAATCATCACCTGTCTCCCTAAGCCAGCCGAACTAGCACGGCTTCTACCGTTAGGTGTATTACGTCGAGGACCGAGAGGCTTGTTCGCCGGCTTACTTTTTCCTTACCGGCAGTTTATTCTTGAGCAGACGGATTTCAACGATCGACTGCCGTTGCGGGGAAGCGCCTTGCGCTATTTCTTTGACAAATTTTCGCTCGATACCGAGCGACGCGAGCTTTGTCGCGGGCCGGAGGTCGTCGCCATCGCACCGCAGGTGTTCGACCTGCTCGGATATCTGATCGGCAACCGCGAGCGCGTCGTCAGCAAGGACGATCTGATCAGCGCCATCTGGCAGGGTCGCGCCGTCTCGGACGTCGCTCTGACCACGCGCCTCAACGCGTTGCGGAAGGCGATCGGCGATTCCGGGGACGAGCAGCGCCTCATCAAGACGTTTCCGCGCAAGGGCGTCCGCTTCGTCGCGGCGGTCCGCGAAGCGCCGCCGACAGCAACCGTCATGAACTCGACGACTCCCACCGCAGGTAAGCCGTCTCTCGTTGTTCTGCCCTTCGCCAATCTGAGCCCGGATCCTGCGCAGGATTATTTCGTTGACGGCGTGACCCAAAGCCTGACCACGGATCTATCGCGGATGGCCGGCATCTTCGTGATCGGCCGCAACACCGCCTTCACCTACAAAGGAAAGCATGTCGATCTGCAGCAGGTCGGCCGCGAACTCGGCGTTCGCTACGTGCTCGAGGGCTCGGTACAGCGCGCTGGAGGCCGTATGCGCATCAACGTTCAGCTCATCAATGCCGAGGCCGGCAACCATTTGTGGGGCGAACGATTCGACAAACAGGTCGCCGACCTCTTCGACATGCAGGACGAGATCGGTGCCCGCCTTGCCAATCAACTGGGAACCGAGCTGGTCACGGTGGAGGCACGGCGCGCAGCGCGAGCGCCGAATCCGGATTCGATGGACCTGTATTTCCAGGGCATGGCGTATCTGAATCGAGGGACGGATCCCGCAAGCCTGTCGCAGGCGCGCCCGTTCTTCGAACAAGCGCTCCGCCTGGACGCCACTAACGTCGAGGCGATGGTGGGCATGGCCGATGTCGACACCATGCGGGCTACCTCCATGCTGATCGACCGGACGGCGCCCCTGCGGATGGTCGAGGCGTCCTTGGCCCGGATACTTGCTCACACGCCCAATCACGCGAGGGCGCATTGCTTGATGGGTGTCGTCCAGATTTTCACAAAACGCGCCGCCCAGGGCATTGCCGAATGTGAGCGGGCATTGGCGCTCGATCGGAATCTGGCCACCGCCCATGCATGGATCGGACTTGGCAAGTGCAATCTGGGTCGGGCCGAGGAGACGGAAGCCCACATCATGGAGGCATTTCGGCTCTCTCCCCGCGACAGCAAGGCCTCTTCCTGGATGAACACGGCAGGCGTCGCGCAGTCATATCTCGGGGCCGATGAAGCTGCCGTTCACTGGTTCAAGCGATCAATCGAGACCAACCGGAACATTGCCCCCTTCGTACATTTCTTTCTCGCCGCCGCGTTGGCTCATCTCGGGCGGGGCGAGGAAGCTCGGGCTTTCGTGCAGGCGGGGCTCATCCTCGCTCCTGATTTCAGCATCGCCCAATTCCACGCAAGTTGTCCAACTGACAATCCGACCTGTCTCGTGCAGCGAACGCGTATCGCCGAGGGTCTACGCAAGGCAGGACTTCCCGAGAAGTGAATGTCGGGCTAGTAGCCGAGCCTGAGGATTGATCTTGCGAATTTCTGCTGTTGATGCTGTGGACGGCTCCTCCACCGGCACGAGAGTGCCAAGGAATGGGCGCCGTTTTGAGGCTCCCACGATTCGGAGGAGCGGCCTATGCAGCCAATTTCGACTATCGGTTTGGATATCGCGAAGTCCGTCTTTCAGGTACACGGCGTTGATGCAGCCGGCCAGGTGGTCATACGCCGCCAGTTGAGGCGCCGGCACGTCCTGGCGTTTTTCCAGAAGCTGCCGCCATGCCTGGTGGGGATCGAGGCTTGCGCATCATCGCACCATTGGTCCCGCGAGTTGCAGTTGTTAGGGCATACGGTGCGATTGATGCCTCCGGCCTATGTGAAGCCCTACGTCAAGCGGCAGAAGAACGACAGCACCGACGCGGAGGCAATTTGCGAGGCAGTCACGAGACCCAACATGCGGTTCGTGCCGACCAAGACGGTCGAGCAACAAAGCTGTCTGATGCTTCACCGGGCGCGCCATCTCTTCATCCGCCAGCAGACTGCCGTGATCAACTCAATCCGCGCCTATCTCGCCGAGTTCGGGATTGTTGCCCCTGTCGGGCGCAGGGGTGTCGAGCAACTGCTGGAAGTCGTCGCCGATACAGCCGACCACCGGCTCCCCGAGGTGGCCCGTGCGTGTCTTGCTGCTCTCGGCAGTCAATTGCGCGCACTGAAGGCTCAAATCCTGGAGTTCGACCGACGCATCATCGCCTGGCATCGATCAAGCGTGACGAGCAAACGGCTGGACGCGATCCCCGGCGTCGGGCCGGCGCTGGCAACAGCTCTGGTCGCCAGCATTGCGGATCCCAAGGCTTTCCGATCGGGACGAGACTTCTCGGCCTGGGTTGGGCTCGTGCCGAAGCAGAACTCGAGCGGGGGCAAGGACAAGCTTGGCAATATCAGCAAACAAGGGGATCGCTATTTGCGTAGCCTGTTCACGGCTGGCGCGCTCGCAGTGATCCGCTATGCCAAGATCCATGGCACCAATCATCGGCCCTGGCTCACCCGATTGTTGGCCCGGCGCCCCACCAAGGTCGCCGCCATTGCGCTCGCCAACAAACTCGCCCGGATGGCTTGGGCGATGATGGCAAGGAACGAACGTTACAATGAACCCGTCGCTCTCGCGGCGTGACGAGATCACACCGGTCATCCGGGTGTGACGTAACGGTTGGAAGGGCGAACAGCACTAATGCAGCGCCGGTCGATCCGGCGATCAGGACAACCCACTTGGGCCACAGCATCGTCGAATGCGTGCTATTGACCGGGACCTGATCCGCGGAGGGCATTATGGCCAGCGGTCATGCGTACCGCGTAAACAGGCCGAACACATGGCTGCTCCGACCAATGCTGCAAAGTGAAGATTCTTCTTGCCAACCCGGAGCCGTCCACACATGGCCCTTCGGACCTCGGGCCGGTCAGGACAGTTGGGCTGATCATGTCATCGTGCCGGTGTTTTGCCCGACGTGTCAAAGGGGTTCGCTGAGGGAAAGCTCCATGCACTCAACCCCAAGGCTACTTTGCATGGGGTTGTTTTTCATTTTTTGTGTTCAACGCTAGTCGAGGGCGATCAGTGCTGGATAGCCGCATGGTGCCCTCGTCAGATCTTCATCTCCGGCACGGTATCGGGAACGGCGAGTTCGGCGTCCGTCACCGCCAAGACCTCGCCGATGCTGACGCCAGGCGCGGTTTCCAGCAGCGTCGCCTTGCCGTCGGGAAAGCCGATCACGGCCATGTCGGTGACGACCAGGCTCACCGGCCGCGCCGAGGTCAGGGGCAGGGTGCATTTGGCGACGATCTTCGACTTGCCCTTGGCCGCGTGCTGCATCGCGACAATGACGCGCCTGGCGCCGCTGACGAGGTCCATGGCACCGCCCATGCCCGGGACCATCTTGCCCGGGATCATCCAGTTGGCGAGAAGGCCGTGCGCATCGACCTGGAGCCCGCCGAGCACGGTGACGTCGACATGGCCGCCGCGGATCAGGCCGAACGACATCGCGCTGTCGAATGTGGCGGCTCCGGGCAGCGCGCTGATCGGGCGGCCGCCAGCATCGGTGAGCAGGGGATGGGCCATCCCTTGCTCAGGAATCGGGCCGGTGCCGATCAGGCCGTTCTCGGACTGGAAGAAGACCTTGAGATCGGACGGAACGTAGTTCGCGACCAGTGTCGGGATACCGATGCCGAGATTGACGAGGTCGCCGTTCTTCAACTCCCTGGCGACGCGTCGGGCGATGATGACCTGAGCATCCATGATCTCACCCGTTCGTAATGAGGAAGTCGACGAGTGGTGCCGGCGTCATGACGTGATCGGGCGCGATGACGCCGACCGGTACGATGTTCTCCGCCGTGACGATGACGGTGTCGGCGGCCATCGCCATGATCGGATTGAAGTTGCGCGCGGTCAGGGCGTAGGCAAGGTTTCCGAGATAATCGGCAAGAAAGGCGTGCACCAGCGCGAACTGCGCCCGCAGCGCGGTCTCCACCAGGAACGGCTTGCCGTCGACCTCGATTTGGCGTTTGCCTTCGGCAACCAGCGTGCCGACGCCGGTCGGCGTGAGTACACCGCCAAGTCCACAGCCGCCTGCGCGAATGCGTTCGACCAGGGTGCCCTGGGGGACCAGGTCGACGGTGACCTGGCTCGCCAGCATCTGCTGCTGCGCCTTCGGGTTGAGTCCGATATGGGTTGCCGTCAGCCGGGACACGAGTGCCGCGTCGAACAGCTTGCCGACGCCCTTGCCGGGCGTGGATGCGTCATTGCAGATCAGCGACAGTCCCGACTTGTGCTGCCGCACGACTTCATCAAGCAGACGCTCGGGCGTCCCGACGCCCATGAAGCCGCCCACCATGATGCTCGCGCCGGTCGGGATCATCGCAACGGCTTCTTCGACGGAAACGGCCTTCATGATCGGACCTCCGGTCGGCAGGCGCACGAGCTAGCGGCAGAGGGATGTTGACGGAGCGCTGTCTCGCACCGTTGATCTGCGTCAAGGTTCGCCGCCGTCGCGATGTGCGATGTCGACACGGTTCAGCGCTTCGCGCCAGAGCGAGGCAAGTTGAGGTCTGGTCGGCCGCTATGCTGCTTCAGTTTCTCGTCGGCGCGCTCGTGAGCGCGATCAATATCGGAATCCACGCGCTGGTGACGGTCGTCGCCGTCTGGATTGCGCGCAGCGCCGGCCTGCGGAAAACGGCACGGCCGAGGTTGCACTTGATGGGCGTGATGGTCGCTACGGCGGCGGTGTTGCAGCTCGCCCACACGCTGGAAATCCTGGTCTGGGCCGGAACCTATGGCATCGTCCGAGCCGCAGCGCCGGGGAGCGGTTTGCTCTATTTTGCCTTCGTCAACTACACCACGCTCGGCTACGGCGATATCACGCCGGTGCGCGAATGGCGGCTCATCGGCCCGATGACTGCCATGAACGGCGTTCTGCTGTTCGGCTGGTCGGCCGCCATCTTGTTCGAAGTCTTGCGCAAGACGCTCGAGCACCTCGGACTGACCGATGCGCGGGGCTCCAGACCGCCGCTGGCCGGATGCGAACCGACGGCATCGGCAGGGGCGATCTTACCCCAGGAAAAGGATAATGGCCGTGAACGCGACCGGTAACGTCCCGAACACAATCACCGCGACCCGAAATGCGATCTCGCTCCACATGGCTTGATGGTAGCAGCGGATGGAGCCTGCGTGATGTGCAGTTTGTGCCACTCGCCGAGGAGGGGGCCATGGGGGTTCCGCCGTATGTGCTCATCCTGGACGATGCGCGGCGCGAACTCGCTGTTTTCGCCCGTTCAAGGCTGTAGATCGAGGCTCGCGAGCTGGTGCCGGTCCAGCAGCACGATCTGACGCTGGGTATTCCCGACAAATCCGAGTACGCCGTACTCGTGCAGGCGCGACAGGGCGCGGGACACGGTTTCCAACGTCAGCCCGAGATAATCGGCGATATCGCGCCGCGACATCGGCAACGCCATGACGCCGGACGCCGTCAACCGCTTGTCCATCTCGAGCAGGAAGGCTGCGACCCGCTCCAGCGAGGTCTTGCGGCCCAGCAGCAGCATGTGGTCCTCGGCATGCTGGAGATTGCTGGTGGTCATGCTGAGCAGGTTTCTGGCAACCAGGGCATCGCTCTCGGCGACCATTTCGAGGCTTTGCCGTCGGATCAGGCGCACCGTGGTGTCGACGATGGCTTCGGTCGTGAACCGGTGCTCGCTGCCGTTCTCGAGCCCGAAGATGTCGCCCGCGAGATGAAAGGCGCCGATCTGCCGGCGACCGTCCGACAGCAGCTTGTAGCTCCGCACTGCACCGGACCGGACCTGATAGACGTATTCGGCCGGCTCCTTCTCGCCGTAGATCTCGGTGCCTTTCTTGTAAGAAAATTCGCTTAAACTGACGAGCGCATTAGAATTACCGGTCATTCCGAGGTCACGGAGGGAATTGGGACGCAGGGCGGGATCCGTTGTGATGCGAACAAACATAGGCCAACTCCTCAACTCATCGCTGGATTGGTCCGTCAGACAAAAAATATTACAGCAAGGAATACGCCGCGCTATCTTACTCCCGCTGAAGTTGATTTACGACCAAGGCCGTATTCTCAACCATTGTCCCAAGGTTCAATGTACCAAGGGGCAGCACGGGTTTTGGTCGGTTATTTGCTGCGCGGAGTGAGAAGTTGGTGCCGCGTTTGAGGTGTATCGTATTGCGAAGCAGAAATTTCGACGATCGAACCATTTGTAGCAATTTGCAGAGCGAGGGCATTTCGATGGTTCTCCGCGCACCTGGCGAGAGGTGAAGCTTGCCTGGCCTCGTTCACGTGGTCGACGACGACGACTCCTTTCGGACGGCGATCGAGCGCCGGCTCAAGCTCGCCGGCTATGACGTCGCAACCTATGCGTCTGCGCAGGAGCTTCTGGATGCCGCGCCGGACGACCAACGGCCGGGATGCATCCTGCTCGACGTGCGGATACCGGGACTGAGTGGCCCCGACTTGCAGACCCGCCTGATCGAACAAGGCTCGACGCTGCCGATCATCTTCCTCACCGGACACGCCGACACGCCGACCACTGTGCGGGCCATTAAGGCCGGCGCGGAGGATTTTTTGACAAAACCGATATCGTCGGAGCAGTTGATCGACGCGATCGAGCGCGCGCTGGCGCGCCAGCAAGCGGCGCGCGCGCAGCGCGGCAGGCTCGATACGTTTCGCGCCCACCTCACTACGCTGACACAGCGCGAGCGGCAGGTGTTCGATCTCATCGTGCGCGGCAGGATCAACAAGCAGATCGCGTATGAGCTCGGAACGACCGAGCGCACGGTGAAAGCGCACCGCCATCAGGTGATGGAGAAGATGCAGGTACATTCGCTTGCTGAGCTCGTGTCGATCGCGGAACGACTGGGAATGCTCGATTCGAACGACCATTAGCTGCATCGTCATCGCGATGCGGTTTCGGCGGTGAAACTTCCCCAAGGGACAATATCGTAGTTTATTGACAGTGCGCGACCCGGCGTGCGCAATGGTGCGAGAGCGTTCGGCTGGTGGGCATAGCACGGGTCTGCATCCCGCTGCATCACCGTCCCGCAATTCGCTCAATTCCGCGGAGGTCGACAGCCTTGCCGACGCGCGATTCCGTCTTTGTCGTCGATGATGACCTATCCATGCGGACCAGCATGAACAGGCTGTTGCGCGAGCACGGCTTCGTGGCCAAGCTGTTCGATTCCGGAACCGCCTTGCTCGATCACGGCAATTTCGACAAGGCAATCTGCTTCGTCCTCGACATCAATCTCGATGGCAAGTCCGGCATCGATCTGCGGCAAAAGCTGGCGGCCGCGGGCGCCACGGCTCCGGTCATCTACATCACCGGCAATGACTGCGCGGCGAACCGCGCTGCCGCGATCGCATCGGGGTGCATCGCCTATCTGACCAAGCCATTCACGGCGCAATCCCTGATCGAGTCGGTCACGCGGGCGTCTATCCCATAGACCGCACGTCTGATCATTCGTCGACATATTGCTCCAGCATCTTCGACGGCGCTCCCTTGTGGACGGGCGCAAACTGCGCCAACGGGATCGATGTCGTCAGTGCGAGAAGATTGGAATCGACGACCTCGAGGGCCAGCGTCGTTCCGGATTCCATCTCCTTGATGATTCCGGGATCTGCAACATCGGCCGCGATGCAAGCATTGGTAACGCACCAGCTATAGGGCACCCGGTGCGGGGAGCCTTGATCGATGGTCAGCTTCGCCGGCTGTTGCAGGTACATGCCGACGGGCACGAACAATTGCAGCCGTGCCGCCGGCGCATCCTCGCGCTCGATCAGGTCCACGCGCACGGCCATCTGGCCGGTCGGAAACTTTCCGGTAATGGACGTACGGCACAGTATTGGCGCGCCGCCCGCCTTGAAGCAGAGCTTTTGCCAATCTCCATAACTGATATCCCTGGCCTCGCGCTGGCCGCGCGTTGCGACCTCGGCCGGATTGTCCGGCTGTGCGGTCTTTTGCGCAACGACGCCGGCAGATGTCGCGACCGCGGCAATGGCGAGCACAAGACCTGCGAGGCAATCACGAGCACTGATCATGATTCTGGCTCCAAGCGTTGGCATTATCTCCGCTCGTCGAGAAACTTCGTGACGAGCGGCGACCAGAGTGGAATCGCGTCCGGCGAGCCGATGAAGAAATGCCCCTCGTTGCCGAACGGCGGCATCAGGTGGTATTCGGCACGGCCACCGGCGGCGGTGAAGGCCCGATGCATGCGCTTCGACAGATCCGGCCCGAAAAAGGTATCGTTCTCGATGTAGATCCACAGCATCGGCACGCGCGAGGTGCGGCCGAAATCGGCGGTGGCTTCGACCAGCTTGTCGGGTGCGCAATTGTTATTCGGCTTGCCGCCGACGCGGCCGCCGCGGCCGGCGGCGAAGGTGATGATGGCCTTCACTTGCGGCGGGTTCACGCTCGACAGCGCGATCGAGGCCCAGCCGCCGGCGGATTGCCCGACCACGATCACGTCCTTTGGGAGGATCCGTTTCTCCGCGGCCATGTAGTCGATGATCCAGAGATCGACCTGCGCGACCGCAAGGCCCGCGTCGTGGAAGTTGGGGTTGGTGCACCTGCCGACCTTGGAGAAGAACGGGCCGTAGAGCGCGCGATCGGGAATGTCGATCGCGGCAGCGCCATAGCCGCTGCCGACCGGCGCCACCACGAGATAGCCCCGCTTGGCGAACCATTTGGCAGCATCGCGGAATTCGACCAGGGGAAAGAAGCTGCGGTCGGTCGGGTTGAGCGAGACACCGTGGTTCATGATGACCAGCGGGAAACGACCATCGCCGACCGGGCGCACCAGATAGGCGAACATCGGCAGCGGGAGCGGCAGCGCCCAGATCTCTTCCTGGATACGCACATCGTTCTCGGCACGCGCGGGCGCAGCGAGAGTAGCAATGAGGAGCAGGGCGGCCGTCAAGGGCCACAGAATTGCAGGCGGATGGCGATGCATCGCGACCTCCTCGGCTCCGTCAACAGCAACAGGAGATCTCCGATGGGGTGCCGATGATCCACCTGACGCAGTCCGTACTCGCAATTCGTGCGGCACTTTGCGCCGATTTGCGTTGCGGCAGAGCGGAATTGCTTGATCCAGATCAAGCCTCGCTTGCCGCCTGTGAGAACATACAGAACCTGCGACAAATCCGCATCGCCAACATGAGCATTCCTGCCGTGACCTTGTTCGTCGTGTTGCCGCGCTGCGAGGTCCAACTTCTGGAGCCGCGATGAGTGCGCGGTCTGAGTGGATGCGGTACTTTCCGCCCGCCGGTTGGCTCGCCACCTATCAGCGCAATTGGCTGTCGGCTGACGCGGTTGCCGGCGTCACCCTGGCCGCTTACGCGATTCCAGTTTCGCTTGCTTATGCGGCGCTGGCCGGGCTGGCGCCGCAAGTCGGCGTTTACGGCTACATGCTCGGCGGCATGGGCTACGCCTTGTTCGGAGCGTCGCGGCAGCTCGCAATCGGTCCGACCTCGGCGATCTCCCTGATGATTGCCGGTACCGTCGGCGTGCTCGCCGGCGGTGATGCGGTGCGCTACGCGCAGATCGCAAGCCTTGCGGCTTTCGCGGTGGCGACACTGTGTCTCATCGCCTGGCTGTTTAAGCTCAGCGTGCTCGTCCGCCTTGTCAGCGACAGCATCCTGGTTGGCTTCAAAGCCGGTGCTGGGCTGACTATCATCATGAGCCAGTTGCCGAGCCTGCTGGGTGTCGCCGGCGGCGGCCACAATTTCTTCGACCGTGCCATCAAGCTGACAGGGCAGCTCGGCAATATCGACCCGCTCGTGCTCGCGATCGGCGCCGTTGCGCTGCTATTGCTCCTACTCGGGGAGCGGCTTCTGCCGGGAAAGCCGGTCGGTATCACCATCGTAGCGTTGTCGATTGCGGTGGCAACACTCCTTGGCTTTCCGTCTCTCGGTGTGCCCGTCACTGGGAAGATTCCGGAAGGTTTGCCGGCCTTGGGGCTGCCGACATTCGGTCTGCTGGAATTCGACGATCTCTTTCCGCTCGCCGCCGGATGCGTGTTGCTGGCCTATATCGAAGGTGTCTCGGCGGCCCGCAGCTTTGCCGCGAAGCACGGCTATCCCCTCGACGTCCGGCAGGAATTTTTGGGGCTGGGAGCCGCGAATTTCGCGGCCGCCTTCGGCCATGGCTATCCCGTCGCCGGCGGCCTGTCGCAATCGGCCGTCAATGACAGCGCCGGCGCGCGGACGCCGCTGGCCCTGGTGATCTGTTCGCTGACGCTCGGGCTATGCCTGCTGTTCTTCACGGGGCTCCTGACCAACCTGCCCAAGGCGGTGCTGGCGGCCATCGTCTTTGCCGCCGTCTATAGGCTGGTGGATGTCCGCGCGCTGCTGCGCATGTGGCAGGTCAGCCGGATCGATTTCTACGCCGCCGCCATTGCGTTGGTCTCTGTGCTGCTGCTCGGCATCCTCCAGGGCGTCCTGCTGGCATCGATTGCGTCGATCTTCCTGCTGTTGGCGCGGGCCTCGCAGCCGAACGTCGCCTTTCTCGGCCGTTTGCCAGGCAGCGGCCGCTACTCCGACCGCGCCAGGCACGACGGCGTCGAACCACTGGTGGGGGTCATCGCGTTCCGGCCCGAAGCCTCGCTGCTCTACATCAACGCCGAGATGATCCTGGAGACGGTCCTGGTCGCGATCCGGAACTCGCCGGGCATCCGGCTGGTGGTTTGCGACCTCTCGGCGTCGCCCTATATCGATCTGGCCGGGGCGCGCATGTTGCACGACCTCTACCACGAGCTTGTCTCTCGTCAGGTCACGTTCTGTATCGTCGGCGCGCATGCGCAGTTGCGCGACCTGCTGCGGGCGGAAGGGCTGGCGGAGAGAACCGACAGTGGCCAGTGGCTACGGTCACTCGACAGTGTTCTCGGCGACGATCACGCCGATATGCCTCAACGCACGGCCTGATTGACGGTGCCGTTTTGCGACGCGAGGGCCTAGCGGAGACCGTCGGCTTTGTCAGAATGCGCTCGACCGTTGACTTGGATCAATGCAGCGGCCGGTACCGTACGCACGATCCCGCACGAGCTTTGTTGAAGGGGATCGAGAGAGGCGCATGTCCAAGGAGCCAAGTCCGCGCCGGGGCACGTCGATCCGCGCGGGCAGCCGTCTCTTGCGCGCCCTCTTGATGTTGCCGGTCGGCCATCCTGCCCACCATCTTCGGTCACTTCGCGATGCTGCTGGCGCAGTAGCCGGCATCACACACTGAGAGGAACGAAAGTCATGAGAAGAGTTGTGTTCGGGACTGCTCTGGTTGCCTTCGCGGCCGTCGCCGGCCTCAGCACGCCCTCGCGTGCCGATACCGGCCAGGTTGCGGTCGTCTTCACCAAGGGCGGGTTCGTCGTCGGTGTCGGTGGCGGAGAGGGCGTGCTGCTGTATAGGGGCAAGAAGTACCCCTTCACAGTCTCGGGCATGAGCGTCGGCTTCACGATCGGGGCCTCGACCACCAAATTTGTCGGCCGGGCCCTCAATCTGCGGGGACCGCAATCCATCGAAGGCTCCTACGCGGCGGGCGGGGCAGGCGGCGCGGTCGCGGCGGGCGCAGGTGCCGTTCAGCTCCAGAACAGCAATGGCGTGATCCTGCAGCTCAGCGGTCCGAGGGTCGGCGCGGAAGTGTCGGCCGCGGTCGGCGGCGTCACGATCCGGCTGAAGTAGGGCAGGACGTAGGTAGAGGAACAGGCCGCGTCATCGCGACCTGGTCCCCTCTCAATATCGCTCGGCGACGAAGTTCATTCCCTTCAGGCTGGCCTGATCGTTGTAGCGTCCGTTGTTGGTGCGCTTCGGCAGCCTGATCTTGTCCTTCTTGACACGCTTGTAGGGGATCGCGCTCAGGAGATGCGCGATGCAGTTCAGCCGTGCCCGGCGCTTGTCGTCTGAGCGGATGATGTACCAGGGCGCATCCTTCGTGCTCGTGCTCTTCAGCATCAGATCGCGCGCCCGCGAATAGTCGTACCAGCGCCGGTAGGATTCCAGATCCATCGGGCTCAATTTCCATTGCCGCACGGGATCGTCGATGCGGGCGTTGAAACGCCGCTCCTGCTCGTCCATACCGACCTCGAGCCAGAATTTGATCAGGACGATGCCGCCCTCGATGACGTATTTTTCCATCTGGGGGCACAGGTTCAGAAACCGCTGGTGCTCGGCGGGTGTGCAAAAGTCCATCACATATTCGACGCCCGCGCGGTTGTACCAGCTCCGGTCGAAGATCACGATCTCGCCGCCGGCAGGAAATTTCTCCATGTAGCGCTGGAAGAAGAGCTGGGTCTTTTCACGGTCCGAGGGTGCCGGCAGCGCGACGACGCGAAATACGCGCGGGCTGACCTTTTCTGTGATCGCCTTGATCGTGCCGCCCTTGCCGGCCGCGTCCCGGCCTTCGAACAGGACGATGACCCGGAGCTTGTTTTCCCTCACATAATCCTGGAGGTGACACAGCTCGACCTGGAGCTTCTCCAGCTCCTTCTCATAGTCCTTCCGCTTCATCCGCGCCGTGGCTTCGTCCTTGGCCATGCCTGTCCTTTCGCTGCTTAAACCCCTCTGGTGGCCGTCAATCATCGCCCCAGGAAATGGTCACGCCGACATCGCCCGGCACGCCGCCCGGAAAATCGATGATCTGATAGGCGATGCGATAGCCGCGCGGCTTCAGATAGTCGGTCCAGAGCTCGAAGATTTCTTTCGGGATGCCGGTCAGCGTGTTCTCCCAGCCCTTCTCCTGCTGGTTGATAGCGCGCCCCCTGTCCGTGCACAGCGTGTTGGGGAAGCGATAGACCTGAACCTGGGTCTGGCCGTTGCGCACCGCACGCTGGATGATGGTCGAAGCGAGCTGGATTTTCTCCTCTTCGGTCTTGCCTGACGGCTTGCCGAGGCGCTCAATCAGAGCGCGCTTTTCGGCGTCGGCGGCGGCCGCGAGACGGGCATATTCCTCGGCCTTCTCGGCCTCCTTGAGGGCGGCTTCCTTCCGGATCTGGGCGGCGTTGGGAATGAGTTCGTCGAGGCCGGGCATGGTTGCGGCTCCTCAATGGCTGTGAGCGGTTCGACTTTGGGGGGAGGCTATGTCGGGTGGGAGGCAATCCCTTGATTCAAATCAAGCAAACTCCGATCCCACCTGCGCAGAGTGCCGCACGTGCTCCGCGATTTCGGATCCCGACGGGGAGAGACATTTGAACGATCAGCTTCATCCGATGGCGCCGCACCATCTGCCCTTCTATCTCGCGCCGGGAAGCGGGACCGATACGCTGATGGTGGTGATGGGGGTGTTCCTGATCGGCACCGTGCTCTGGGTCGGGACACTCTATTGGAAGCTGCACAGTCTTCCTGAGCGGATGGCGCACAAGTCGCAGAAGCTGCAATTCGAGTTCGTCGCCGTGCTCGGCCTGATCTCGCTGTTCACGCACATGCACATCTTCTGGATCGCGGGCCTGTTGCTCGCGCTGATCGACATCCCCGATTTCGGCACGCCGCTGCGCAGCATCGCCGATTCGGTCGAGAAGATCGCCGATGCGACGCCTGGGGAGGAGGGCGAGGGGGCGCAACCCGGTTCAGCTGCTGTTGCTACGGACAAGCCGGACACGAGCAAGGCCAAGGAGCACAGCCATGCTTGAGCTCATGATTTGCTCCCTTGTGACGATTCTGCCCGATTACCTCTACCGGCGTTACGTGCAGGGCAAGCGCTTGGGTAAGGAGATCACCTTCTTCTCGATCTGGTACGAGCTGCGCTGGGGTATCACCGGTTGCCTCATGCTGACGATCTCGTTGATCACGGTAATTTTCTACTTCCATCCGTCGACGTCGTCGGCGACATTGTATTTTCGTACTGTGCCGATCCTGCCTGAAGGTTCGGGCCGCGTCGCCGACGTCAAGATCGGCCTTAGCGCGCCGGTGAAGAAGGGCGAGGTGCTGTTCACGCTCGACAGCTCGAAGCAGCGGGCCGCTTTTGAAACAGCAAAGCGGAAGGTTGCCGAGGTCGACGCCGCCATGCAGGCGGCAGAGGCCGACGTGGTCAAGGCGGAGGCGCAGATCGGCGAAGCAAAAGCCAATTATCAGCAGGCCAAGGATGAGCTCGAGGTCAAGACCGAGCTCCAGCGCCGCAATCCCGGCATCGTTCCGCAGCGCGACATCGAGAAGCTCCAGGTGCTGGTCGATCAGCGCCAGGCCGGCGTCGATGCCGCGACCGCAGCCAAACAATCTGCGAACCTGCAGGTATCGACGTTGCTGCCGGCGCAAAAGGCGAGCGCCGAGGCGGCGCTTGATCAAGCCCAGGTCGATCTCGACAAGACCATCGTCCGCGCCGGTGTCGACGGGCGGGTTGAGCAATTCCTGATCCGCCCTGGTGACGTCGTCAACCAGCTCATGCGTCCCGCAGGCGTTCTCATCCCCGAGGGCGCGGGCCGCAAGGCGCTCCAGGCGGGCTTTGGCCAGATCGAGGCGCAGGTGATGCAGACGGGCATGGTGGCCGAGGCGACTTGCATCTCGAAGCCATGGGTCATCATCCCGATGGTGATCACGGCGGTGCAGGACTACATCGCCGCCGGACAGTTCCGTTCCGGCGAGCAGTTGATTGAAGCGCAAAATGCAGTACGTCCCGGCACGATCCTGGTGTTCCTGGAGCCGCTCTACAAGGGCGGTCTCGACGGCGTGACGCCGGGCAGTAGCTGCATCGTTAATGCGTACACCAGCAATCACGAGGAAATCTCGGCCAAGGACACCCCCACCAGCCGGAGGATTGCGCTGCACGTCATCGACGGCGTCGGCCTCGTGCATGCGCTCTTGCTGCGCATCCAGGCGCTGCTATTGCCGATCCAGACGCTGGTGCTGAGCGGCCATTAACCGTGCGAAGGAAGGACAACGAGAATGGATTTGCGAAAGGTACTCGCGCCGGGCGCGCTTCTGCTCGCATCGCTGCTCATCACGGGCAGCCGCGCCGGCGCGCTCGATCTCAACGGTGCCTGGGCCAGCGATGCCGATAACTGCACGAAGGTCTTCGCGCGCCAGGGGGCGCAGCTCGGCTTCACGGATATGTCGGATGTCTATGGTGGCGGCTTCATCATCGATGGTGACCAGATGATCGGCAAGTTCGCACGTTGCCGGATCAAGGCCAGGAAGGATAACGGGCCGAACGTCAGCCTGATTGCCGCCTGCGCGACCGACATGATGCTCTCCAGCGTTCAGTTCAGTCTCAAGGAGCTCAATTCCGACAGTCTCGTCCGCCTGTTCCCGGGTATGGAGGATATGGAGATCCGCTACCATCGCTGTCCGAAATAGCGACAGGTGAACGGGTTGTCGGCGCTCGACGATCCCCGCTAGAATTATCCTGGAGAGCGGGATCGGAAGCTGCCGAGGAGAAGGATGAGCGGGCGCACGACCATTGCGTCGATCAAGCCGTGGCGAGCCGCGGCGGCGCTGCTGTGTCTTGCCCTCCTGTTCGCTGTGTGTATCCTGTCTGAGCCCGCCGACGCCGACGAGTCGAACGCCCTCACGCGAAGCGAGCCCAAGCACATATTGGTGCTGCATTCCTTCGGTCGCGAGTTTCGGCCATGGAGCGAATATGCGCGCAGCATTAAGGCCGAGCTCGAGCGGCAGTCGCCCTGGCCTCTCGACATTCAGGAGCATGCGCTCCTTACCGCACGCTTCAACAATCCGGGGCCGGAAGCGCCCTTCGTCGAATATCTCGGCTCACTTTACCATGGAGCGCCGCCCGATATCGTGCTGAGCATCGGCGCACCCGCAGCACAGTTCGTGCAGAAATACCGGGGAAAGCTCTTTCCGGATACGCCGATGGTGCTGACCGCGGTCGAGCAGCGGCTTATGAATCGGCTCGATCTCACCGACAACGACGTCGTCGTAGCGGTCCGTAACGATTTCACGGCTGCCTTCAAGAACATCCTCCAGGTCCTGCCCGCTACCAGGACGGTCGCCGTTGTGGTTGGCGCCTCACCGCTCGAAAGGTTCTGGATCGACGAGGTGAAGCGGGAGCTGAAGCCCATGGATGGCCGGCTTGACCTCGTCTGGTACTCCGACTTGTCATTCGATGAGATATTGAAACGCGCATCGAGTCTTCCGCCCCACACGGTGCTGTTCTGGGGGCTGATGTCGGTTGATGCCGCCGGCATCGTCCACGAGGGCGATATCGCCCTGCGCAATCTGCATGCGGTTGCGAACAGGCCAATCTTTTCCTACCAGGAGCCATTCTTCGGCGGCAGCACGGTCGGAGGGCCCATGCATTCGGTCGCGGAAACCAGTTCAAAGACCGTCGGTGCCGCCATCCGCATTCTCGGCGGCGAGAAGCCCGCCAATATCAAGTATGAGCCGATCGGATTTGGGCCGCCGAAATATGATTGGCGCGAATTGAACCGCTGGGGCATCAGCGAAAGCGATTTGCCGCCAGGTAGCGAAATCCTGTTTCGCGAGCCGCACCCCTGGGAAAGCTACCGATGGCAGATATTGTTGATCATGGCCGTGATCCTGGTGCAGGCGGGCCTAATCAGCGGATTGCTCCATGAACGCCACCGCCGCCAAGTCGCCGAGGTCGAATCGCGTCAGCGCCTCGCCGAGCTCGCCCACGTCAATCGCTACTCTGCCGTCGGCGAGTTGACGACGTCGATCGCGCATGAACTCAATCAGCCGCTCGGATCCATCCTGACCAACACGGAAACCGCGGAGCTGATGCTCCAGGGTACCTCGCCGGACCTCGATGAGATCCGGCAGATCCTTGCCGATATCAGGCGCGACGATCAACGCGCGAGCGAGGTGATCCGCAGGCTGCGCAGCGTGTTGAAGAAAGCGCCGTTCGAGATCCGGGATATCGAGCTCAATGACACGGTGCGCGACGTGATCGGCTTCGTAGCCGCCGTCGCCGAAGGGCGCCGGATCGTATTGACCTATATGCCCGCCGTCGCCGATCTTCACGTCAAGGGCGATCCGGTCCAGCTCCAGCAGGTCATTCTCAACCTGATCATCAATGCGATGGACGCGGTCTCGGACGCGGACATGAAGAAGCGTGAGGTCAGCGTCTCGACCGAGCGTATCGGCAACCAGGCCGAGATCAGGGTCGTCGATACCGGTCCGGGGATCGCGGCTTCAGATCTTACAAATGTCTTCAATCCGTTCTTCACCACCAAGCCGCAGGGCATGGGTATGGGCCTTGCGATCGCCAAGACCATCGTCGAAGCTCATCACGGCACGATCGCAGCGATGACCCAGCCATCGGGCGGGGCGCTGTTCACGATCAGGTTGCCGATCATCCGTTGACGGCCACGCCTCGAGCCGTCTCTCCCGCGTTGCAACAGCGTGAGGGTGCCCTTTCGTTGATCTTGATCAACATACACCCATGCTCCGACCCCGATCTTCCTGGACTGGAGGTCCATGGGAGGTGGTGATGTTTCTCTGCGGCAAGACCCTGATGGCGCTTGCGCTGCTGATGGCGATCCCGGTCGCTGCAACGGCGCAGACCGCCGACAAGCCGGCGACCCCGAGCACGCAGGCGCAGCCTTCAAGTCCGCCGGCGCCGACCGCGGAGCTTCTGAAGCCCGAACAGCTCGAAGCGCTGGTCGCGCCGATCGCGCTCTATCCCGACGAACTCCTCGCCAACGTGCTGGCCGCATCGACCTATCCGCTCGAGGTGGTGCAGGCCGACCGCTGGCTGAAGGAGCGCAAGACCCTGAAGGGCGATGCGCTCAAGGCAGAAGTCGACAAGCAGGCCTGGGACGACAGCGTCAAGGCGCTCGCCAGCACCGCCGATGTTCTCTCGATGATGAGCGACAAGCTCGAATGGACCAAGAATCTCGGCGATGCCTTTCTCGCGCAGCAGCCCGACGTGATGGATGCGATCCAGCGCCTGCGCAACAAGGCCTATGACAACAAGAAGCTGGTTACGACCAAGCAGCAGAAGGTCAGCGTCCAGAACCAGGAAGGCAGGCAGGTCGTCGTGATCCAGCAGGCCGATCCCCAGACGATGTACGTGCCGTACTACGATCCGGCCACGGTCTATGGTAGTTGGCCTTATGCGGACTATCCGCCGTACTACTTCGGCTATCCCTCCTATATCGGCGCCGGCATGGTCGCAGCCGGCATCGCCTTCGGCACGGCTTGGGCGATCGGGCGCTGGGGCAATTACTGGGGCGGCGGCTGCAACTGGGGTAACCGCAACGTTTACGTCAATCATCGCACGACCAACATCGCAAACGGCTGGCAGCACAATCCGGCGCATCGCCAGGGCGTGCGCTACAACAACACCAACGTCCAGCAGCGTTTCGGCAACAACAATCTGAAGGCCGGTGCGTCCGACCGGATGGAGTTCCGCGGCCGTGATGGCCAGCAGGTGCTGCGGCCCAATCAGGGCGCCGGGGATCGGGCGGGCGATCGCGCCGGTGACCGTGCCGGAGATCGCGCGGGTGATCGCGCCGGCAATCGCGGTGGCGATCGGGCAGGCGCAGGTGATCGTGGCGGTGACCGTGCAGGTTCGCGCGACCGGCCCGGCGGCGGCGATCGTGCCGGTGCCGGCGATCGCGCCAAGGGCGCCGGTGATCGCGCCAAGGGCGGCGGCGATCGTGCAAAGGCCGCCAACCGCGGAGGTGGCGGTGCGGGCAACCGGGCCGGCGCCGGCGGCGGCAATCGCGGTGGCGCCATGAATGTTTCATCCGGCCGCGCGGCGGCCGCGGCATCGGCTCGCGGCCGCGCGAGCATGGCGAGCATGCCGCGCGGTGGCGGCGGCGCGAGCTTTGCCGGGCGCGGTGGCGGTGGTGGCTTCCGTGGCGGAGGCGGTGGAGGCGGCTTCCGCGGAGGCGGCGGCGGTGGCCGTCGCTCCGATCTCGCGCTGAAGCACGACGTCGTTCTCCTCGGTCATCTCGCCAACGGCCTCGGCTATTACCGCTTTAGCTATATCGGGAGCGACAAGGCCTATGTCGGCGTCATCGCGCAGGAGGTCGAGCGGGTGATGCCGGACGCCGTGACCCGCGGCAGCGATGGATATCTGCGGGTCTATTACGAAAAGCTCGGATTGAAATTCCGCACCTACGGCGACTGGCTGGCTGGCGGTGCGAGGATTCCTGCGGAGGTGTCGCCATGATCGGTCTGAAATCGCTTCGAGGTGCGGCCGTGCTGAGCCTCGTGGCGTTGGCGCTGCCCGGTGCGTCACAAGCACAGGAGGCCTACAAGACGCCGGAAGACGCGGCCGCCGCGCTGGCGTCCGCGGTCAAGAGCGGCCCCCGCGACATCCTGAAAGTGCTCGGCAAGGCCGCCGAAGACATCGTCTCCTCCGGTGACGAGGTCGCAGACGCCGACACGCGCCAGCGCTTCACGTCGATGTACGACGCCAAGCACGCGATCAAGGCGGAGGGCAACAAGACGGCGACGCTGATGCTCGGGCCGGACGACTTCCCGTTCCCGATTCCGCTGGTCAACACCAAAGGCGGCTGGGAGTTCGATACCGACGAGGGGCGGAAGGAAGTGCTGTATCGCCGGATCGGTCGCAACGAGCTGGATGCGATCCAGACCGCGCTCGCCTATGCCGATGCGCAGAACGAATATGCCGAGAAGGATCGCGGCGAGGGCGTGGGCGTCTACGCCCAGCGCATCGTCTCCACGCCCGGCAGGAAGGATGGCCTGTTCTGGCGCGACGACAACGATCCGAGCCCGCTCGGCGCGCTGGCGGCCGAAGCATCGAAGGAGGGTTACAGGGCGGGCGATGCGGGGCCGGCGCCGTATCACGGCTACTACTTCCGTATCCTGAAGGGCCAGGGGCCCGACGCTCCCGGCGGCGCGCTCAACTATGTCGTCAAGGGCAAGATGATCGGCGGCTATGGACTGATTGCGTGGCCTGCGGAATACGGCAACTCCGGCGCCATGACCTTCCTGGTCAATCATGCCGGCACGGTCTACCAGAAGGACTTGGGCAAGCGGACCGAGTTCATCGCAGAGCGTACGACGCTGTTCGATCCAGATCAGACCTGGAAGAAAGTCGATGCCGCAAAGCCATGACCAGCGAATGGCGTTGCGCCTGCGCGCAGGCCGCTTGATCGCGATTGTCCTGCTGGCGCTCGCCGTGCCGGTCACGCCATGCCTCGCGCAGGCCGTCGGCCATGTCCGGATCAAGATCGTCAAGGCCGGTCTCCTGATCGGCGGCGGCACCGGCAGCGGTGTGCTGACCTACCGCGGCAAGGCCTATCCCTTCAAAATCACTGGCATGAGCTTCGGCATCACGGTCGGCGCCACGGTCGGCCGGCTCGACGGCTGGGCATCGGGTATCCGCGAGGTCAGCGACTTCGCCGGCACCTACAGCTCTGTCGGCGGCGGCTTCGCCCTGGTCGGCGGCGTCAACGGCGTCCACTTGCGCAACGAGAAGGGCGTCACGATCGTGCTGCAAGGCCCGAAAGCCGGCCTGGAGCTTGCGGCGAACATCAGCCAGATTGCAATCGCGCTGAGATGATCCGACGCCTTTTGCCGGTCCAGTGATTGCGGCAGGGGCCTTGCATCGTGCTGAAAGAGTGAACGCTCGTCCCTTTCCTGCGGGAGACTCGATCGATTTCTTCGTCGAAAGTGAATTGCCTCACACGCGCCGGCGAATTTCGGGGCTTATGAACCGGTCAATGCGCGAGGGGAGACGCGTCGTGACGATGAGCGAGCGTTTTTCGACTGAAGCAGGTCGAGAAAAAACGGTGAAGCCGTGCGGTCCGCCGCCGATACCGCGATGGTGGCAATGCGTGCTCAGCGCTGCGCTCGTCCTGTGGGTCCTCCGCGTGCCGGCGACAACGACCGTGCTCGGATGGCTTCTGCTCGGTGTCGCGCCGCAGGCGCAGGACCTGTTCACGGAGTTTACGGATCTGGCCGACACGTGGCTGCGGATGGTTCTGTTCGTGTTTGTGCTGACGCTGCTCTGGGCCCTGCCGACCCATTATGCCGCCCGCATGCTGGTCAACAGCGATTCCAGGCTGCCCGTGAATGCAACCCCGTGCCTTGAGGGCGCGGCAGTCTATCTGCCCCGTCTGCTGGGATTGCTGACATTCGTGGCCGTCGAGGTCTCGATCCTGCGCTCCTACATGAACATTCCGACGCTGGACGAGCAGGACGTCGTGCAGCGTGTCGAGCATGCGCTGCTCGCATTGGCAGTTCTGGTCGCGCTCGGTGCCGGTGCATATCTGGCCTGGATCTACCTGCGGCCCCGCCATTTCAGGCCGAGAGGCCTGCTCGGGCGCCTCAATGCCAAGCTCGGATGGTTCTGGCAGGCGGTCTCTCCGGGACGCAAAAGCGGGGCGGCAGACGAAGAGAGCCGCGACTTCGGCAGGCTCATCCTCGCCGCTGTGTTCGTCATCTTTGCGTTGATATTTCTGCTGGGCGCCGATCGCGTGGCCGCCTGGTTTCCGCGGTCGATGGCGATTCCGTTCATCCTCGGCGGATGGTTGCCGTTTCTGACCTATCTGTCCGGCCTTGGACGGCAACGTCGCGCGCCGTTGATCACGGGACTGGCCATGCTGGTTGCGATCGTCGCCGTCATATTCGGCGATAACCACACGGTGCGCCGAGTGGCGTCCAAGGACGCCGCACCCATGAAGATCGAGGAGGCGATCAACCTTTGGATGACAGAGAACGGTTGCAATCCGAAGGCCTCCAACAATACGCCCGTCCGGAATTGTCCACGTCCGATCATCGTCGCGGCGGCCGGTGGAGCAAGCCGGGCCGGTTTCATGATGGCAAGCATGGTGGGCTACTTCATCGATACCGACCAAGGGGAGTCGTATGGAATCAAGACGCTGAGCTCCCGCGATGTCCGCAACCGTTTGTTCGCGATTTCAGCCGTATCAGGCGGCGCAATGGGAGCGGTGATGGTCACCGCAGCGCTGGGCGCGTCATCACCGGTCGCCGACAAGCCGCCTTGCGTGAACGCGGCGGTCGATCAGTGGTGGGGATTCAAGGTCAACAATTGGCGTGACTGTTTCGAGGCCTTGACCAGCGGGGACTTCCTCACGGCCGGTTTTCTCGGCTTTGCCTTCAACGATGCGCTGCCCTTCGCCTTCCGCGACCGCGCCGCGGTGCTGGAAGACAGTTGGCGCAATCGCTTCCGCGATGTCGTGCCCATGGCAAAGCAAGCGACAGAATCGGACTGCCGGGGCCTGGACTGTCCATTTCTTTCGTTACGGCCGCAGCCGGGACACTGGATCCCGCTGCTGGTCCTCAATGGCACCTCCGAGGCGATCGGCCGCCGGATCCTGACCACGCCGCTGGCGATGAGCTATGTGCCGCAGGGCCAATGCCCGACGGCCGTCGCAGCGAGCCCCTGTCCGTTGTTCGTGGAGGCTGACAGTTTTCATCAATTGCTGCGGACGCAGAACGCTTCCCGGCACCAGCGTGATCGATTGGGCATGTCCGGGCAATTTCTGTACAGCACGCCGCAGAACAACGATATTCGTCTGAGCACGGCTGCGCTCAACTCGGCGCGCTTCCCGCTGATCTCGCCGCCGGGTTCGGTCCGCAATCAGGAGTATCGGCTCGTCGATCGCATCGTGGACGGAGGCTATTTCGAGAATTACGGCACGCTGACCGCCAGGGAATTGGCCTTGGCCCTGCATGCGATCGCTCCGCAACTCAAGCCGCTCGTGATCGTGATCTCGAATGATCCTGCCGATCAGCTCGGTCCCGCTGACGACGTTGCCAATGATCCGCAGGTTCCGTCACGCCCGACGGCAACCGCGGGTGAAGTGCTCAGCGAGGTCACCGCTCCGATCACCACGGTCTTCAACGCCCGGACGGCGCATGGCGTGCAGGCTGTCGATGCATTGCGCACCTGGTTGCACGCTGCCATTCCGGAGTGCGACAAGCTCGTGATCCAGCTCCGCATCTCGCCCGATGGCGACAAACCCCTGTCCATGAGCTGGTGGGAATCGCCGCTCGTCCAGCGTCGGATCCATCGCCAGACCGAAGGCGATCCGAATTCCAATTCCGGAGGCGGGAAGGAGAGCAACCAGAACCTTCCGCGTTTGAAGGCCATCTGGCAGGAAATGCAATCATCAAGCTGCAAGTCAAATCCGGCGTAGACGGCGTTCGTCCCCGTGGCGAGGCCGGCTCGTCCAATGTCCTCCGCGCAAGTCAGCACGTGCGTTGGGTGGCGCTCGAAAGCAGCAAGCGGGCGCAAAGACCCTTAGGCTCGTTGTCGCGCAGCAGGAGCGATCCACCATGGGCAGCCGCGATGGCCTGCGCGATCGCTAGGCCCAGCCCGAACCCCGCGGTCTCGTCCATGGTGCGGGCTTCTTCACCCCGCACGAAGGGCTCCAGCATCGCCGCCTTTTTCTCGTCCGGGATTCCAGGGCCGTCGTCGCAGACCTCGATGACGATGTGGTCGCCGGCGAGCGAGAGCGCGACGATTACCTCGGTCCCGAACCGCGTTGCATTCTCGACGAGATTCCCGACCGCGCGGATGATCTCATCCGGCCGTACGGTGACCGCGGCCCGATCGGGCCCCTGATAGGCAACCGCATGCCCGCAATCGGAAAACTGCTCGCAGACCATCTGCAACAGCGCGGCGAGGTCCACCAGTGTCGGCTTGACGGCGCTCTCGCTGCGCAGCAGCGACAGGACGGACTCGAGCATCGACTGCATCTGATCGAGGTCGCGCAGCGTCTGCGCGCGCTGCGTCGAATCGTCAATGTATTCCGAGCGCAACCGCAGGCGGGTGATCGGGGTCCGAAGGTCGTGGCTGATGGCCGCCAGCATCCGCGTTCTGTCGTTCATCAGCGCGGTAATCCGCTCGCGCATCCGGTTGAGCGCCTTGGCGGTCGAGCGGATCTCCTCGGGACCGGTTTCGGGCAGGGGGGCGGAGGACCGGCTCAAGCTGAAATCTTCCGCCGCGCGTGCGAAGGCGGATAGGGGCGAGCTGAGCGCGCGGCCGGCCCATACGCCAAGAAGCGTGACGCTTGCGACCAGGAACAGCAGCGTGCTCGTCCAGAGGCCGCTGACGAACGGCGGCAGGTTCGGTGATCCGACGGTGGCCTCAAGCACCTCGTTGTTCGGCAGATAGAACCATACCCGATCGTCCTCCGACGACGCGCCTCTAACGATATCGACCTGACCGTCGAGCGGTGAGGGGATTGTCGTGAGGCTTCGGCCGGGCGGTGGCGCGACAGAACCGGGGCCGCCCTCTCTCAATTGCAGCTTCAGCGCGGGGAAGGTGCGGTCGATGTTTTGCAGAACGATGCCGCGCTCGGATCGCGGCGTGCTGGAAATGATCCGCGCGGCCAGCTCGAACTGCTCCATCGGCCTGTTCGTCAGCAGCTTCGGCCGGTTGAGCAGGAAATATCCGGCGATCAGGACATGGATCAGGACGAGCGAGACCAGGATCAAGGCCGCGATCTGGCCGCTGATCCGCCTGAGGCTGAAGAGCGCCGCGATGTCGGCTGCGCGGCTCACGGCTGCTCCACCTCCGGCGTGAAGATGTAGCCGCCGGTCCGCACGGTCCTGATCATGGAGGTGCCTTCGCTCCTGTCGAGCTTGCGGCGCAACCGGCTCACCAGCACGTCGATGCTGCGGCCGAAGGCGCCGCCGGGCCGGCTGCGCGTCATGCTCAAGAGGTTGTCGCGGGTGAGGATCCGGCCGGGCCGTTCGCAGAAGGCCTGAAGGAGATCGAATTCGGCGCTGGTCACGGGCACCTGTGCGCCCTCGGGATCGCGCAATTCGCGCAGCCGGAGATCGATCGTCCAATTCCGGAACTTGAGCCGCGTCGCGGTCGGCCCCGCCGCCGACCCGCCCGACTGTCGGCGCAACACCGCATTGATCCTGGCAAGCAGCTCGCGTGGGTTGAACGGCTTCGGCAGATAGTCGTCGGCGCCCATCTCGAGACCGAGGATGCGATCGAGATCCTCGCCCTTCGCGGTGAGGATGATGATCGGCGTCGTCGACTCAACGCGCAGGCGGCGGCAGAGGCTTAAGCCGTCCTCTCCCGGCAGCATCAGATCGAGCACGATCAGATCGACCCGGTTCTGCGAGAGATAGCGGTCCATCTCGCGGCCGTTCGTGACTGCGCCAACCGCAAATGCGTGCTCGCGCAGGTAGCGTGCGATGAGGTCCTTGGTCTGCTGATCGTCCTCGACGATCAAGATGCTTTGCGTGCCGCTGGCCATGAAGTGGATCAAATCCGGATCGTCGATCGGTGCTCGAATTGCGGGCGAATGTCGCGCCCGGGAAACTATGGTCATGGTGCAATCCTAGGGTCAGTCACGGGTCAATGCCACCACGGGATCGAGGAACGCGGCACGCCGGGCGGGGAAATAGCCGAAGGCAACGCCGATCCCGGTGGAGGTCAGGAAGGCCGCTCCGATCGAGAACGGCGAATAGCTGACTTGAAAACCCGGCATTGCGAGATTGATCGCGACGCCGAGCAGGATCGCGACGAGGATGCCCGCAATGCCGGCGATGGAGGAGATCAGCGTCGCTTCAACCAGGAACTGCTGGAGGATATCGCTGCGCCGGGCGCCGACCGCCATGCGGACGCCGATCTCGTTGATCCGCTCGGACACGGATACCAGCATGATGTTCATCACGCCGATCCCGCCGACGATCAGGGAGATGACCGCGATCGCCGCGACGAGGAAGGCGAGGGTCTGCGTCGCGCTGGTGATCGTGCGGCGGATGTCGTCGGTGTTGAGAATGACGAAATCCTTGGTGTTGTGCCGCTGCGTCAGGAGCGTCGTGACGGCATCCTGCGCCAGCGTGGTTGAGATCTCGTCGCTGATCCGAAGCAGGATGCTGCGGAGCGAGCGGTCGCCGGTGAACTGGGCCTGCACGGTGGTGTAGGGGAGATAGACCGCCAGGTTCTGGTTCGAGCCGAAGCCGCCTTGCTGCTGGGCGATGACGCCGACGATGCGGCAGGGCACCTTGCCGAGCCAGATGACGCGGCCGAGCCCTGAGGTCTGGTCATCGGCGAAGAACGTCTTGCGGGTATTGTCGTCGATGACAACCTGCCGTTCGATGTTGCGGACCGCGTCAGCATCGAACAGGCGGCCTTTCGCGAGCTTGGCGCCCTTAACCTGGAAGTAGCTCTCGCCGACGCCGTTGACCAGCACGTTGGATTCGTTGCCGCGGTATCGGACCGTGGTGCTGGTCGAGACCGTCGGCGTCACGCCGGCGATGAAGCTTTGCCGGTCGAGGGCACGGGCGTCGTCGAGGACCAGCGTCTTGATCTTGCCGGCGCGCGCATCGCCAAAATCCTTGCCGGGAAAGACCTCGATCGTGTTGGTGCCGAGGCTTGAGATGTCGGACAGGACCTTGCGCTGGGACGCGTTGCCGAGCGCGACGACGGACGACACTGCGGCGATGCCGATAATGATGCCGAGCATGGTCAGGAATGCACGGAGGCGGTGCGCGGCCATCGATACCAGCGCCATCTGCGCCGCCTCGCTCAAGCGCCGCAATGCGCTCGACCAGCTGAGGCCGCTGTCCCACGAGGCCCGGGCGTCCCGCCGGGGCGAATCCGGTGTGTCCGTCGGTCCAGTGCGGCGGTCGGAGACGATCTTGCCGTCGCGCAGCTCGATGATGCGCTCGGCCCGCGCAGCGACGTCGGAATCGTGGGTGACGATGATGATCGTCCGGCCCTCGTGGTGCAGCTCGGCCAATATCCTCAGGACCTCGTCGCCGCTGCGCCGATCGAGCGCGCCGGTCGGCTCGTCGGCCAGGATGACCTCGGCGCCGTTGATCAGCGCTCGCGCGATCGAGACGCGCTGCTGCTGGCCGCCGGAGAGCTGGTTGGGGCGGTGCCCGCGCCGTTCGTTCACCCCTAACCGGGAGAGCAGCCTATCCGCGCGCGAGCGACGCTCGCGGGCCTTCATCCCGGCATAGATCGCGGGAATCTCGACGTTCTCGGCGGCCGTCAGGTCGCCCAAGAGATGGTAGCGCTGAAAAATGAAGCCGAAATGCTCGCGGCGCAGCGCCGCCAGCGCGTCCGGGTCGAACTCGGAGACGTTCTTGCCGGCGACGCGATAGGCGCCGGACGTCGGACGGTCCAGGCAGCCGAGGATGTTGAGAAGTGTCGATTTGCCTGAACCGGACGAGCCGATGATCGCGACCATCTCGCCCGGTTGGATGCTGAAGGAGAGATCGTCGAGTGCGACTACCGTGGTGTCGCCGGCCGAAAACTCCCGGCGGACGGTGTCGAGTGCAATGATCGGATCGGTCATGCTAGGGTCCTGCCGGCGGACCGGGCATTCCCCGCGATGCCGTCTGCGTTTCGTTTGCTTCTCCGGTGACGACCCGTTCGCCTTCATCGAGGCCGGATTTGATCTCGACGGTGGTGCGGTCGCTGAGACCGATCTTGACCTCGCGCTCGTGAATCTCTCCGGACGCGCTCGCGACGCGAACCGTGCGGCGGCCGTCGGATCGTCGCGTTACGGCCAGCGCGGGAATGGTTCTTACGCGACTGGCCTCACCGGTGACGATGTGTACCTCGGCCGTCATGTAGGTCCGCAGCGAAAGATCGGGGTTCGGCACCTTGAACACGCCGATATAGTAGATTGCCGTGCTGCTGGAGCTTGACGAGGTCGTGCTCGAGGTCGAAGTCGTGGTCGAGGAGAAGCTCGCGTCGTTCTTGATGGATTCGGGCGCTGGCTCGATCTGCTCCAGGTGTGCCTCATAGCGATGGTCCTGATCGCCGAGAATGGTGAAGTAGAGCGGTTGTCCCGTCCTGACCTTGACGATGTCGGCCTCGGAGATCTCCGCCCTGACCGTCATGGTGTCGAGCTGTCCGAGCACGACGATGGTCGGGGCGGACTGAACGGCATTCACCGTCTGGCCTTCCTGCACCACGGTAGCGAGAACCGTGCCGTCGATCGGAGCGGTGATGCGGGTGTATTCTAGGTTCACCCTGGCTGTCTCCACGCTCGCCTCGGCTCCCATGATCAGAGCCTCCAGTGCGGCGATCTGGGCACGGGTCTGGCGTACGGTCGCCTCCGCGCTGTCAAAATCGCCTCGCGAGGTCGCCCGCTGCGCAAACGTCGACTGCTGGCGCGCCAGGTTCGCCTCGGCAAGCGCGAGCGTTGCCTCCTTCTCGAGCTTCTGCGCGCGATAGTTCTTCAGCGACGCTTCGGAATTGCGCAGGTCGTTCTGCTTGGTGACGGGATCGATCTGGGCGATGACATCACCGGCCTTGACGGTGTCACCCACCTTGACGTTGAGCGCGGTGATCCGCCCCGAGACCTGCGCGCCCACGGCCGTTAGCCGTGCCGGCTTAAGTGTGCCGCTCGCAAGCACCTCCTCGCGCAGATCGCTGACCGTGACAGGCGCCGTGATGTAGGATTGGGTCTTGCCGGATGTGCCCGGAAAATGCGCGGCCGCAACGACCCCGGTTACCGCGGCGGTAAAGAGGGAAGCGGTGATCTTCACGCGCTTTGCCGTGATCAGGCGCGTCACTTGAGTGCCTCTCGCACGTGAGGTCCGGTGTTCACATCGACGATGATCGGCGTGGACACGTCGATCGGATCGACCCAGCCGCCGCCGAGCGCCTTCGCGAGCGCGATGTAGTCCTTGGCCGCCGAGACCTTGCTTTGAATGAGCGAATCCTCGGCCGAATAGAGCGAGCGCTCGGCGTCCAGCACGTCGATGAAGCTCGCGCTGCCGCTCTCGAACAGCGACCGCGACAGCCGCGCCGCCTCGCGGTAGTTCGTCGCCGCCTCGGTGAGCTTGGCAGAGCGAATGCGTTCGCGCGAGAGCGAGATCAGCGCGTTCTCGACGTCCTCGAGTGCAGTCAGCAGCGTCGCGTGGAACGTGGCGAACGCCTGATCCCGTTGTGCCTCGGCAACCCTGACGGCCGCATGGCGCTTGCCGGCGTCGAAGACCGGCACCGTGACCGAAGGCCCGACCGACCAGCTAACGCTGGAGTATTTGGCGAGATCGCCGGTGCGCAAGGCGGAGGTTCCCACCGAGCCGGTCAAGGAGACGGCGGGATATCGGTCCGCTTCGGCCTGGCCGATCTTGGCCGTGGCCTGTGCAAGCTTGCGTTCGGCGCTCGCCACATCGGGACGGTTGGTGAGGAGATCGGCGGGGATGCCCGCCGGCAACGGCATGCGCGGCGCAGGCACCGGCGCGGACTGCGCGAGCAGCGACGCGACGCCGTCGGGTGGACGTCCGAGCAAGATTCCGAGCCGGTGGACGTCGGCCGCGAGCGCGGCCTGATAGGCGGGAACGTTCGCCTCCGTGCTGGCGGCCTGAGCGGCTGCCTTGGCCAGATCCACGGCGGTGGCGCTGCCGGCTTCGTACTTCGAACGGGTGAGCCACTCGGTGTCGCGCTGCGAGGCTGCGGTCCGCATCGCCAGCGCGATCCGCGCCTGATAGCCTCGCGCTTCGACATAGTAAGCGGCGACGTCGCCGATGAGCGTGACGAGGCTGTCGCGCAGGTCCGCTTCGGCCGATTGCTCGGCGCGCAACGCCGCCTCGATGCCGCGCTGCGTGCCGCCGAACAGGTCGAGCTCCCAGCTCGAATCGAAGCTCGCCTGGTGCAGCGCGTAGGGGGCGCTGTCGACGAGGACCGAAGCGGAGCCCGCGCTCGTCTTGTCGTTTGTCATCGAGGCCGTGCCGCTGAGGGAGGGGAACAAGCCGGCCGCGGTTTGTTGCAGCGTGGCGCGCGCTTCGCGCACGACCGCTTTCGCCTTCGCGACGCTCGGGTTCGCGTCGACGGCTTGTTCGATGAGCCGGCTGAGCAGGGGATCGCGCAGGCGCAGCCACCAGCGATCCAGCCGTCCGGTGTCGTGCCGCGAGGCGGCCTTGCCGCTCCACTGCGAAGGCAGGTTCGGCGTGCGCGGGCCGGCATAGTCCGGACCCACCGCACAACCGGTCAATGAACTACCGACCGTCAGCATAAGGCAGAATGATCCGACACGCGACAGGATGAGGCAGAACGAGCAGGACGTCCGATGATGGCTCTCCTTTGCGACTGCCAGAGGCACGGCAGCGAATAATTTTGGCGACATCAATTCGACTGAAATCCGTTGGCCTGGCCCTCCAGGAGGAGCAAAGCGCTGGCTGTGCTCACAGGGGAGCCGGCCGCGCTGCGAGCCAGGTCGCCGTCAATAGCCCGTTGATCGTGGCGTTTCGGCAGGCAGAATGTTGCTGAATGTAAACAGATGTTGCGCGACGTCTCGGTCGCCGAAGGCTTTGCGGTGATCATGGCCGAGCTACCAGGAGAGCGGGATTCGCTGCGCAAAATCTGCCGAGATCCGAGGCGGGGCTTAGCGGTTGGCGATCGAGCGGCCGGTTGTTGTTCTCGCGGGCGAACGAGATGCCCGGCGGAAAGGCATAGCCGCTGAACTTGCGCTCGCCTGGGAGCACCTCGGTCCCCCCATCGAGCCATGAACGCTTGCTGACATAGATGCGCGTGTGGGGCCCCGATTGGTAGGAACGATTGGGACCGGGCGAACCATACTCATACACGCCGCTTTTTGACGTCTGTTCTCGATCGCGCTTGGTGGCCGTATCCGCCCTGCAAGTCAGTGTCGAAGCGAGGATTGCAATTAGAACCATTCTGGTTGTGGCAAACGGATTCATCGGCGGGCGTCCCATGCAGGTCATCAGATGCCGATGCCTCTCGCATCGGCTTCACTGCGGGTAAAGAATTCACTTTTTGCGCGATGTTGCTGAGCGCTGTCGCGGCGCGCGTATGCGGCGACCGGCATGATGCCGGATTATTCCGGGCGCAAGAAGAATACGCGGTCACGGCGAATGCTCCGTTACGCGCATCGGGTGCGATCGAACGCCGGATCAAATTCAACCACCGGAAACAATGCGGCAACTTTGGAGCCACACCGCGGCCACAGCTTTCCCGTTTCAGAGCAAGTCATGTGGACTTGAGGTGCGGAATGTCTGTCTGGCGAGCCTGGTTGATCGTAGCCGCGGTGTACGGCGTATCGATTGCTGTTTCACTTTGCCTGCTAGCTCCGCCGCAGGCGGTCGCGCAGACCGCCGATACTATCGTTGTCGAGGGCAACCGCCGGGTGGAGGCCGACACGGTCCGCTCCTATTTCAAGCCGGGTCCCGGTGGCCGCCTCGATCAGCCCGCCATTGACGATGCGCTCAAGGCGTTGATCGAGACCGGTCTGTTTCAGGATGTGAAGATCGACCGGGTCGGCGGTCGCGTCGTGGTCTCGGTGATCGAAAACGCGGTGATCGGCCGCGTCGCCTTCGAGGGCAACAAGAAGATCAAGGACGAACAGCTCTCCGCCGAGGTCCAGTCCAAGCCGCGTGGTACGTTCTCCCGCGCCATGGTGCAGTCGGATACGCTGCGGATCGCCGAGATCTATCGCCGCTCCGGCCGCTACGACGTGCGCGTCACGCCCGAGATCATCGAGCAACCGAACAACCGAGTCGATCTCATCTTCACGGTCGAGGAGGGCGCCAAGACGTCAGTAAAGTCGATCGAGTTCATCGGCAACAGTGCCTTCTCGGCCTCGCGTCTGCGCGACGTGATCAAGACGCATGAGAGCAATTTGCTCAGCTTCCTCGGTAACAACGACATCTATGATCCTGACCGCGTGGAGGCTGACCGCGACCTGATTCGCCGCTTCTACCTCAAGCACGGCTTCGCCGATGCGCAGGTGGTCGCCGCACTTACGGAGTACGATCCGGACAAGAAGGGCTTTCTCGTCACCTTCAAGATCGAGGAAGGCCAGCAGTACCGCGTCGGATCGGTCGATTTCCGCTCCAGCATTCCAAGCTTCGACGCGGCTTCGATGCGGTCCTATTCGCGCGTCAGTGTCGGCTCGCTCTACAACGTCGAATCGGTCGAGAAATCGATCGAGGAGATGCAGATCGAGGCCTCCCGGCGCGGCTATGCCTTCGCGGTGGTGCGTCCCGGCGGCGACCGCAATTTCGAGGCGCACACCGTGTCCGTCGTATTCAATATCGACGAGGGGCCGCGCACTTACATCGAGCGCATCAACATCCGCGGCAATACGCGAACGCGCGACTACGTGATCCGGCGCGAATTCGACATATCCGAGGGTGATGCCTACAACCGCGCGCTGGTCGACCGCGCCGAGCGCAGGCTGAAGAACCTCGACTACTTCAAGAGCGTCAAGATCAACACGGAGCCCGGCTCCTCCAGCGACCGCGTGGTCCTGATTGTCGATCTCGAGGAGAAGTCGACCGGCGACTTCTCGATATCCGGCGGCTACTCCACGACCGACGGCGCGCTGGCTGAAGTCTCGATCTCCGAGCGCAACCTGCTCGGGCGCGGGCTCTACGGCAAGGCGTCCGTCAGCTACGGCCAGTATTCGCGCGGCATATCGTTGTCATTCGTCGAGCCTTACCTGCTCGATTACCGGATGGCGCTCGGAATGGACGTCTCATGGCGCCAGCAATTGGCGAACAGCTACACGAGCTACGGCGTGACGACGCTGGGTTTCTCCCCGCGCATCGGCCTCGCGCTGCGGGAGGATCTCTCGCTCCAGCTCCGCTACTCGCTCTATCAGCAGAGCATCACGCTCGCCAGCGCGTATAACAATTGCAACAACAATGCGTCCAATACCTCACTGGCCTACAATCCGACGCCGGCTTACATCAAGAGTATCCTGGGCGGCGTGGATCCGACCAATTCGACGGATTCGAGTGTCTATGGATACGGCTGCTATGGTGACGGCGAATCGAGCCTGCCCGTCCGAAAGGAGCTGGCGAATGGAGCGACCTGGACTTCGGCGCTCGGCTATACGCTGAGCTACAACACGCTCGACAATACCAAGAACCCGACGGATGGATTGCTGATCGACTTCCGGCAGGATTTCGCCGGGGTCGGTGGCGACGTCACCTACCTGAAGTCCGCCGTTGATGCGAAATACTACCAGTCGCTGGTGTCCGAGATCGTCGGCGTGATCCATCTTCAGGGCGGCATCCTCAACAAGATCGGCGACCAGGATCTGCGCATGCTGGACCATTTCCAGATGGGCCCGAACCTCGTGCGCGGCTTCGCCTCCAACGGCATCGGCCCACGCGACATCACCTATGCCAGCTTCGGCGCGACCGGCGATGCGCTCGGCGGCACCAAGTATTGGGGTGCGTCGGTGGAGTTGCAGATGCCGTTCTGGTTTCTGCCAAAGGAAGTCGGCCTGAAGGGCGCGGTCTACGCCGACGCCGGATCGCTTTGGGATTACAAGGGACCGACATCCTGGTCGGCCACGGGCGAGGTCAACACGGCGGCTTGCCCCACCTGCGGACTTCAATATGACGACGGCAACGTGGTGCGTTCGTCGGTCGGCGTCGGCCTGATCTGGGCATCGCCATTCGGACCGCTGCGCTTCGACTACGCCGTGCCGATCACGAAGGGCAAATACGACACCGTCCAGGAGTTCAGGTTCGGCGGCGGCACGTCGTTCTAGCGGGACGCCGCTCGCCGAATGCCGGCGCTACCGCCCGTGACGATGATGACCCTTGCATTCCGCATGTTCGTTCTCCGCCGGGACGCATTTTGCCGTGCGTTTGTGAAAAGTCGTGATGTGTCCTTGCGGGCTTGATCGCGTGTTGTCCGAACTGGCGGGTGAGGCGAAGGCGCTCTGAAATCGTTACGGAATTCTCTTCCCTCATCCGAGAGGCGCACCAGAGCCTGCCGTCACGCTTGTCCGGAGCGACCGTGGACAGCGGTGGGCGAATACCCGATAATGGGTTCCTTGGAGTTGCAGGATGCTGTGGCCTGCGCTTGGACTTCCACGGAAGGGATATATCGATGACACGGGCTGGCGCCTACGGACAGAAGCTCGGGCAGTTCCTGCATCTCAAGGAGGCGCCGCCTTCGCTGGTCACGCGTTCGCTGCGCAGTACCGAACTTGCGGTTACCGAGACGCGGAATGACAATCCGGTGCCGGGTCTGTCCGGCTCGCTCGCCGCCGAGGACGCATTTCTCGTCAGCCTGAAGCTCCACAATTACCCTGACTGCGAGCTCTGGGAGCGTGGCAAATGCATCATGACGGCGAACGTCCACGCGGGCACGACTTATCTGTACGACCTCAAGCGCGACCCGCGCTACGTGATCGACAAGCCGTTCCACTCCCTGTTCTTCTACATTCCGCGCTCGGCGCTCGACGGCATCGCGGAACAGTCCGGCGCGCCACGCGTGGACGAGCTCGATTGTCGGATTGGCATCGGGCATGACGACGCCATCGTCCGCCACATCGGTGCTTCATTACAGCAGGGGCTGCGCCGGCCGGACGAGACCAACCAGCTTTTCATCGACCATATGATGTTCGCGCTGACGGCACACGTGGCGCAGACCTATGGCGGACTTCAGCGCGCGGCCGAACCCAGCCGCGGCGGTCTTGCGCCGTGGCAGGTGCGGCGCGCCTGCGACAGGCTCGAGTCAGATCTCGGCGGCAAGCTGACGTTGCAGGCGATCGCAGCCGAGCTTGGCCTCTCGGTCAGCCATTTCTCGCGGGCATTTCGCATCTCCACCGGACTGCCGCCGCACCAGTGGCTGCTGCAGCAGCGCGTGAAGGCCGCCAAGCAGTTGATGAGCGTACGCGATCTGCCACTGTCGGAGATCGCGATATCGGCGGGCTTTGCCAATCAAAGTCATTTTACGCGGGTGTTCTCCGCGCTGGTCGGTGTCAGTCCGGGCGCGTGGCGGCGCGAAACGCAGGGCGCGCCGGGTCGCGAGACGTGATCTCGCCGGGGAATGTCAGCGACGCTTTGCCAGTGAAATGGTGTAGGCGGCGCGCCGCGCCGCGAAGATTTCGTCCAGTGGCTGGCCGATGCCGTCGGCGAGATTCGCCGGGTTGAAGATGGATGCGTCGCAGGCCTCGTCCGCCTCAAAGGCGGTGATGACGATCGTACCCAGCCGCATCTCTTCCCGATTGTCCTCATCCGGCCACCGCATGGTCACGTCCATGGTGGGATCGCCGGGACGGCCGAGCAAAGCCATCACGTTGAAGCGGACATCGCCGGCAGCGATCCGGCGTTCGAGGTCGTAGCGTAGGAAGTCGGCGGATTTCGTCCTGGCCTCGTCCTCGGTCAAGGTCACGTCACCGCCGACGGGAATGACCTTGAACTTGATAAAGCGCGTCTCTCCCCTCGCATTCGTTGCGGGAAACGCGTGCACGCCCCAATAGGTTGTTCCGGCAAAGCTTGCGGGCAGCCGACGCGCGGCGATGTAATTTGCCTGATTCAGCGTTTCGGGGTTGGCTGCGGAGAAGGCTTTGACCTTCTCCATATCGGGCTTGCCGTCGGCTCCCGGAATGCGGGCCTCGAGGAAGGCAAGCATCTGGTCGAGCGTCCTCGCAAAATGGACCGGGGCGCTTTCCACGAGAATGTCCGAGCGATGTGCGTCGTCGCCGAGCTTGAAGCTGAAGCCCCGCAGGACGAGATTGTTGGTATCCGGCACCTTGGGATTACCGCCGCCGACCGAGAAGCGGGCCAGCACGCGCGATGGCCGCGTGAAGCTCAGGGATCTCGTGACCTCAGCCGCGCGGTCCGACGGGGTATAGGTGCCGCGCACGCAGCAGCCCTTGGCAAAGCTCGCGCGGACCTTGGGCGGATTGCCGGCGACCGCCTTCAGGGTATCAACAATCAACGCAGGCGTCGCTGCGCCGCTTGCGGGCTGAGACATCGCGGCTCCTCGGGATTGTGCTTTTCAACGTGTGTTGTAGGCATCATGCGCGCCTGTCGTCTTTCCCGAAACAGCCACGTTTTGCCTAACCATGCTCGACGTGCGCCGCCGGAATTTCGTAGTGCGTGCGAGCTGTGTGGCAGCTTTTGCCGAGACGGGTTTGCCGGTGTGAAGCGCGCGCCTCGCACAATTCGCGATAAGCCATTGACGGTGCTGGCTCTCCGAATTGGCACGTCTGTTGCTCGCTACCTAAGCGTTCGCAATCACAGTGGAGTTCGTGCATGAGCATCAGCAGCATCGCCGGCGGAAGCGCAGTGAGCTGGCCTTCTTCCGTCCGTCAGACGAAATCGACGTCGACAACAGGATCGCAAGAGAGTGGCTCGACGCTGGCGCCCGGCATGAACGCCGATGCGCCTTACGACGCGATCAAGGTAGATCTGCCCAATGGCATGTCGATTGGAGTCGTCAGCTTCGGCAATGCCGGTCTCGACAGCGCCACGCTCAAGACCATTGAAGATTTCGTGGAGAGGCTGGCGCGCCGGGATACTTCCGGCCATCAGGCCACGAGCACCGACGGGACGAACGGGGCCTCCGGCGCCGGCAACGACGACGGGCCGGGTGTCGTCGGATTGGACAAGATCCACGTGGACCTCCCGAACGGGATCTCCTTCGAGGTCCGTCACTCCTCCGGAGGTCAACCGACGGATAATCTGGCCGTCATGAAGGAGCTGACCGAGACTGCCGAGGAACTCGCCGAAGCCTTCGCAAGATATTCGCCGGCCTCGAGCGCGGCGGCTGCCTATGCCGCGCAGCAGGTGACGTCATCCGGCCGTACCAACCAGGTTGATACTCAGACGTGAGCATGGTTTTCGCGTTCGGGCCTCGTCGCGCCGTCCGGAGCGCGCCTTGTCATTCAAGGCGCGTTCGGGCGGATCTGCGACCAATCCGTCGGCCTGTTCCTGCAACACAGCAGCCTCCCATCCTTTCGTTGGGTAAGGATGCGCGGCGATGGCTGATCGACAGGCTCGGCTCCTAGTCTCTTGGTCTAGGTCAGGCTGGCCCCGTGAGGGAGAGCAAGCTCCCGAAATACGGAGGTCATCTAGCCGCCGAGGATACGCCGGCAGGCCTCGACGAAGACCTGTGCGCCCGTGACGATATCGGCGTCGGCGGTATTTTCGGTCCAATGGTGGCTGATGCCGGCGATCGACGGCACGAACAGCATGCCCGCGGGCATGACGGTCGCGAGCATCTGCGCATCATGGCCGGCGCCACTGGGCATGCGGAGCGATCGTCCGTCCGCAAGCGCGCTGCTTGCCGCCTCGATCGCCTCCTGGAAGCGGGAATCCATCATGGCCGGGGCGCCGGTGCGGATCCGCTCCACCGTCACGGTGCAGCGACCTTTCGCGTTGGTCTCATCCGCCATCGTGCGCAGCAGCTCTTCCAGCCGCGCAATCACGGCCGGGTTGTCGTCGCGGATCTGGAACAGCATCTCGGCGCTGCCGGGAATGATGCTCGGCGCGCCCGGATCGAGCGTGATGCGGCCGGTGGTCCAGACGGTGCGCGGTCCGCATGCGGCCGGGAAGCGTTCGTCGATCGCCACGCAGAACTTTGCCAGCGCGAGCCCTGCGTCCTTGCGCGCGGCCATGCGGGTGGTGCCGGCATGGTTCTGCTCGCCGGTGAAATCGATGCGGTACTGCCAGATACCGACGATGGAGGTCACGACGCCGATCGCGAGCCGTCCGCTTTCGAGCGTGTCGCCTTGCTCGATATGCGCCTCCAGATATCCGACATGGCGCCCCGGCTCGGCGGCGACACGCGCGCGTCCGGCAAGCCCCATGTCGGCGAGCGCCTCGCGCATGGTCCGGCCGCTGGTGCGGTCGCGCGCTACGTCGATGTCGGCCTCGGTCACCTGTCCGACATAGGAGCGCGAGCCGAGGAAGTGCCCGAAATGTCCTTCCTCGTCGCACCAGGCGGCAACCTCGACCGCTCCCTTGAGCGAGGGATCAGAATTGAGCACGCGCGCGGCTTCGAGCGCATAGACGACGCCGAGCGGCCCGTCGAGCCAGCCGGCGTAGTTCTGGCTTTCCAGATGCGATCCCGCCAGCAGCTTCGGTCCCAGTCTTGCGCTGGTGCCGAAGACATTGCCGATGCCGTCGATTGAGCCGGTGAGGCCTGCCTCGGGCAGCTTCTGCATCAACCATTCCAGCGACTGCTTGTGCGGCTCGGAGAAGGTCGGCTTGTGCACGCCGGTCTTGTAGGCGCCGATGGCGCGCAGCGCGTTGAGATCGGCGAGAACGCGTTCGCCATTGGCGCGCGACTGTGTCTCAGGCATGTTCGGCAACCTTCAACGCCTCGGTGCGGATCTCTTCGACCAGCCGTTCCTTCAGCCGGACGAACTCCGGCGTGGTCTTGATCTTGTAGGAGCGCGGATGCGGCAGGTCCACGGCAATCTCGGCCTTGATGCGGCCGGGACGCGCGCTCATGACGATGACGCGGCTGCCGAGGAAGATCGCCTCCTCGATGTCGTGCGTCACGAACAGCACGGTCTTCTGGTCGCGCTCCCAAATCCCGAGCAGCATCTCCTGCATCAGCGCGCGGGTCTGGTTGTCCAGCGCGCCGAAGGGCTCGTCGAGCAAGAGGATCTTCGGATCATTGGCGAGCGCACGCGCGATCGCCGTGCGCTGTTGCATGCCGCCCGAGAGTTGCTTCGGCCAGTGGTTCTCGAAGCCGGTGAGGCCGACCCGGCGGATGAATGCGTCCGCGATCCTGTGGCGCTCGCTCAGCGGAACGCCGCGCTCACGCAGGCCGAAGGCGATGTTTTCGCGCACGGTCAGCCAGGGGAACAGCGTGTAGGACTGGAACACCATGCCGCGATCGGCGCCGGGGCCGGTTACCTCGCGGCCGTCGAGCGTGACGCGCCCGCTGGTCGGGCGGTCGAGCCCGGCAACGATGCGAAGAAGCGTGGACTTCCCGCAGCCGGAGGGACCGAGGATGGTGACGAAATCGTTGTTGCCGATCACAAGATCGGTCGGCTCCAGCGCCTTGGTCGGGGCGTTGCCGTGGCGCGCGGGGAAGGTTCGCGAGACCTGCTCGATCTTCAGCGTCGTCATGCGAGCTTCCACGGGAACAGCCAGGCGTTGAACGCCTTGAACAGGAAATCGGAGATGAGGCCGATCAGGCCGATGACGATGATGCCGAAGATGATCTGGCCGGTGTTGAGCAGCGCCTGGCTGTCGGTGATCATGTGTCCGATGCCCGATGACGAGCCGATCAGCTCGGCGACGATGACGTAGGTCCAGGCCCAGCCGAGCACCAGCCGCAGGATCTCGGCGATCTCCGGTGCGGAGGAGGGCAGCAGCACGCGGCGGATGATGCCGCGGTCGCTGGCCCCTAACGTGTAGGCGGCCTCGACCAGGTCGCGCCGCGTGGCGCCCACGGTCACCGCCACCATCAGGATGACCTGGAACACCGAGCCGATGAAGATGACGAGCAGCTTTTGCAATTCGCCGATGCCGGCCCACAGGATCAGCAGCGGAATGAAGGCTGAGGCGGGAAGATACCGCGCGAACGAGACGAAGGGTTCGAGGAACGCCTCGATCGGCTTGTAGGCGCCCATCAGTACGCCAAGCGGCACCGCGAGAATCGCGGCCAGCGCGAACCCGCCGACGACGCGCCAGATAGTCATGCCGATGTCGAACATGAAGCCATGCTGGGTCAGCAGGTCAACACCTTCCTGCACCATGGTCAACGGGTTGGCGAGGAAGGTCTTCGATACATGGCCGCCGAACGTCGCCCACGACCAGAGGGCAACGAACAGCACGAAGAACGCAAGGCCGTAGGCCGCGCGCTGCTTCGATGTCACGGGATCCAGGGGACGCATCAAACGATCTATCCGAACCGGTAGCTTAAGTCATGCGCCGGCCCCGCCGCGAAGCGGGACCGGCAGCTCTCAAGGCAGTTTACTTGATGTAGCTCGCGTCGAAGAGGTCCTCGACCTTCGGCGCAGCCTTGATGATACCGATCTCGAGCAGGAGCTCGGCGGCGTCCTTGTTGAAGGTCAGGAAATCGCCGGCGAAGAACTTCTGGTTCGCGGCCTTGTCCTGCCAGCGCAGATACTTCGCCGAGTTGCCGAACTGCTCGCCGCTCTGCTTCACGTCGGCGCCCATGATCTCGTAGGCCTTGGCCTGATCCTTGGCGATCATGTCCAACGCCTCGAAATAGCTGTCGGCGAGCGCCTTGGCTGCCTTCGGATTGTCGGTCAGGAATTTCGGCGTGCAGCCGAAGGTGTCCATGACCATCGGATAGTCGAGCGTGGTCGCGATGATCTTGCCCTTGTCGGGCGCGGCGCGCACGGTCGACAGATACGGCTCATAGGTCATCGCCGCATCGTTCTGGCCGGAGACGAAGGCTTGCGCAGCCGCGGCCGGCTCCAGGTTGACGACGGTGACATCCTTCACCGAAAGGCCGTTCTTCTTGAGCATCCAGGCCAGCGCGAAATAGGGCGAGGTGCCCGGCGCGGAAGCCGCAACCGTCTTGCCCTTCAGATCCTTGATCGCGGCGACGTCATTGCGCACGGCCATGCCGTCGGCGCCAAAGCTCTTGTCGAGCTGGAAGATCTGCTTGGTTGCGACGCCGTTGGCGTTCCACGAAATCCAGGTCTCGACGGTGGTTGCCGCGCACTGGACGTCGCCGGAGGCGATAGCGAGGTGGCGATCCTTCTGCGGGATCTTCTTGATCGTCACGTCGAGGCCATTCTTCTTGAAGATGCCGGCCTCCTTGGCGAGCGTCAGCGGCGCAAAGCCGGTCCATCCGGAGATGCCGACGCCGACCTTGACGTCGTCGGCGAGCGCCGGGCTGGACACCGCAAGCGCGGATCCGGACACCGCGAGAGCAATGATGGTCGCGAATAGTTTTGAACTACGCATGATTGTGGTCCTCTTGCAATCGATGGATTGACGTCCTGTTGATCTCTTCATATCGGTCCTGTCCGCATGGACCGTTGCCCGAAGCGTTGCACGAAATGTGCCGACATCCTGCTCTCAGCCTCCCTGGAATCGGGCGACAAGGCGGTGAGAGTCACCGGGATAGAGCAGCCGCACGGCGGTGATGGTACGTGCGCTGCGCCACGTATAGCGGTCGATCACCAGGCAGGGCGCGCCAACGGCGATGTCGAGCGCCTCCGCCGTGCGATCATCCGCAACAATGGCGCTGATCGTGTGCTCGGCTTCGGTCCATGGGACATGATGAAGCAGCCACGAACCGGGCGGTTCGCGTGCAAAGTCCGCGCTCGCGGCCTCCGGTACGGAGGCAAGATCGATCAGCCTGTCCTCGACCGCAAACGGCACGTTGTCGGCGCTGTGCCGGCAGGCGATCGCGACCACTTTGCCGGCCTTCTTGACCCCCAGACGGACGCGATCGGCGGCGGTTGCTGCGCGCTGGCTACGATGGATCAGCTCGTAGCCGTAAGCGCGCCCGAGTGCGGTGATCTCGGCGCGGATGTCGGCGATCTTGAGCACGGCCGACATGTGTTGCGGGCGGCGCACGAAGGAGCCGGCGCGGCGCCGCCGCTCGATCAGGTCGGCCTGCGCAAGCTCGGACAGTGCCTTGTTCACTGTCATGCGCGAGCAGCCATAGCGCGCCATTAACTGGTGCTCGAAGGGGATACGATGCCCGGGCGGCCATTCGCCGGTCAGGATGCGCTTCTCGATGTCGGCCCGGATCCGCTTGTAGAGCGTCGGCTTGTCGGCAGCATTGGTGGCGAGACTCATGCGAGGAGCCTCCGCACCGCTGCGCTGAATTGCTCCCGTGCCTTGACGCGTAGCCTGTGCCGTCCGCTTTCGACGAGCTTGTTGCCGCCGGCCCAGACGCAATCGATCGCACCGGTGCCGGCCGCAAAGATCCAGCCATCGATGACGGCATCGCCGCGGCGTCCCGCCAGCGACGGATGTTCGGCGTCGAGCGTGATGATGTCGGCGCGCGCGCCCGGCGCGAGGCCGACGGTTTTCTGCGCCAGCGCCCGCGCGCCGCCCGCAAGTGCGTGGCCGTACAGGGCGCGTCCCGTCGATTGACCCGCGCCGCCCGAGAGGACGTTGCGCTCGCGATGCCTCAGCCGCTGGCCGTATTCGAGCTGACGCAGCTCGTCGGCGACGCCCACTAGCACGTTGGAATCGGTGCCGACACCGAATACGCCTCCGGCATCGAGGAACTCGCGAGCCTGAAAGATGCCGTCGCCGAGGCTTGCCTCGGTCACCGGGCAAAGGCCGGCAACCGCGCCGGTGCCGGCGAACGCAGCGACTTCCTCGGGCGTGGTGTGGGTCGCGTGGATGAGGCACCAGCGTTGATCGAGGGGCGCGTTCTCCAGCAGCCATTGCACCGGCCGCCGGTCCGACCAGGCGAGGCAATCCTCGACCTCCTTGACCTGCTCGGCGGCATGAATATGCACGGGACCGCCGTCTGCGAGCGGAATGATCGCCGCGAGCTCGTCCGGCGTCACGGCGCGCAGACTGTGCGGCGCGATGCCGATATTGGCATCCGGCAATGTGCTGATTGCCCTGCGCGAAGCAGCCATCAGTGCGGCGAACTGATCGACCGAGCAGATGAAGCGGCGCTGCCCGTCATGCGGCGCCCTGCCGCCAAAAGAGCCGTGCGCATAGAAGCTCGGCAGCAGCGTGAGCCCGATGCCGGAGGTGTCGGCAGCCTGTGCAATGCGCGTGGCCATCTCGGCGATGTCGGCATAGGGCGCGCCGTCGCGGTCGTGATGCAGGTAATGGAATTCGCCGACGCGGGTAAAACCCTGTTCCAGCATCTCGACATAAAGCAGCGTCGCGACAGCCGCGACGTCGTCCGGCGTCATCCCCAGCGCGAAGCGATACATCGTCTCGCGCCAGGTCCAGAACGTATCGGTCGAGTCGCCGCGCAGCTCGGCCAATCCCGCCATGCCGCGCTGAAACGCATGACTGTGCAGGCTCGCCAGCCCGGGAAGCGCGATTTGGTGGCGTTCGTCGCTGGCCTCCGGCGCCACGCCGGCAGTCACCGCGGCAATCGCGCCGGCGGTGACGACCACCTGCACGTCATTGGCCCAGCCCGAAGGCAGCAGCGCGGAGGCGAAATGCAGTCGTGTCATGTTTCCATGCCGGCTGGACAGAACCGCGCCACGATTATATGTCTAGACATATATGTCAAGCATCCCAGGGCGAGGGACCACCGCATGGCAGAGCGCTTCGACCGGATCTGGTACAACGCCCGGCTCGCCACGATGCGGGCCGACCATCCCGATCTCGGCGAGATGGAGCATAGCCTGATCGCCGCGCGCGGCGGCCGCATCGTCTATGCCGGCGCGCAGGCGGACTTCCCGGCGGATGCCGATGCGGTCGAACGCATCGATTGCGAGGGTCGCTGGATCACGCCAGGCCTCGTCGACTGTCACACCCATCTCGTCTATGGCGGCAACCGCGCGCACGAGTTCGAGCTGCGCCTGAAGGGCGCGAGCTACGAGGAGATCGCGCGCGCCGGTGGCGGCATCGTCTCCACCGTGGCCGCGACGCGCAAGGCGAGCGAGGCCGATCTCGTCGCGAGCGCGCTGCCGCGGCTCGATGCGCTGATCGGCGAGGGCGCAACCACCGTTGAGATCAAGTCCGGCTACGGCCTCGACACCGAAACCGAGACGCGGCAGCTCGCGGCCGCGCGCAGCCTCGGCCGGGTGCGGCCGGTCGCGATCCGCACGTCCTTTCTCGGCGCGCACGCGTTGCCGCCTGAAGCCAATGGCGACAAGGACCGCTACATCGATCTCGTCTGCAAGGAGATGCTTCCCGCGGTGGCGAAGGCGGGTCTAGCCGACGCCGTCGATGCTTTCATGGAGGGCATTGCGTTCTCCGGTGTGCAGACTGCGCGGGTGTTCGAGGCAGCGCGGGCGCTTGGGCTTCCGGTCAAGCTGCACGCCGATCAATTGTCGAACCTCAGCGGCGCGGCACTCGCTGCAAAATTTTCGGCGCTCTCGGCCGATCATCTCGAGCACACGGATGAGGCGGGTGTGGCGTCGATGGCGAAGGCTGGCACGGTGGCTGTGCTGCTGCCTGGCGCCTTCTATTTCATCCGCGAGACGCAGAAGCCGCCGGTCGACATGTTCCGCAAGCACGGCGTCAGCATGGCGCTTGCGACCGACTGCAATCCCGGCAGCTCGCCGTTGACCTCGCTGCTGCTCACGATGAACATGGGCGCGACGCTATTCCGAATGACGGTGGCCGAGTGCCTCGCCGGCGTCACGCGTGAAGGCGCGCGCGCGCTGGGCATGCTCGCTGAAACCGGCACTCTCGAAGCCGGCAAATGGTGCGACCTCGCGATCTGGGACATCGAGCGTCCCGCCGAGCTGGTCTACCGCATCGGCTTCAACCCGCTGCATCGGCGGGTGTGGAGGGGGCAGTGACGGAGGCGAGCGCACCGATCATCGTCGCGCCGGGAACGGTTGGCCTCGACGATCTCGCACGCGTGCTCGCGGGCGCTTCCGTCATTCTTGATCCGTCGTTCTGGCCGCGAGTCGAGGCGGCGGCGGAGATCGTCGCAAAGGCCGCGCAGGCCGCCACGCCGACCTACGGCATCAACACCGGCTTCGGGAAGCTCGCGTCGAAGCGGATTCCGCCGGACCAGACCGTGCTGCTCCAGCGCAATCTCATCGTCTCGCACTGCTGCGGCGTCGGGCCGGCAACGCCTGAACCGATCGTGCGGTTGATGATGGCGCTGAAGATCGTTTCGCTCGGGCGCGGTGCTTCCGGCGTGCGCCGCGAGGTGATCGAGCAGTTGCAGGCAATGCTGGCGCGCCGCGTCTACCCGCTGGTGCCGCAGCAGGGTTCGGTCGGCGCCTCCGGCGACCTCGCGCCGCTCGCCCACATGACGGCCGTCATGATCGGCGAGGGAGAGGCCATCGTCGACGGCAAGACCGTGCCCGGCGGCGAGGCACTCGCCGCCGCGGGCCTCGCACCGTTGACACTCGGCCCCAAAGAGGGCCTCGCGCTGATCAACGGCACGCAGTTCTCGACCGCCTACGCCATCTCGGGCGTGCTGCGCGCGCATCGCCTCGCCCGCGCCGCGCTCGTCACCGGCGCGCTGTCGGTCGATGCGGCGATGGCGTCGACGGCGCCGTTCCGCCCCGAAATCCAGCAATTGCGCGGCCATGCCGGGCAGATCGCCGCGGCGGTAACGCTGACCGCACTGCTTGAGGGCAGCGATATCAGGCTGTCGCATCTCGAGGGCGACGAGCGCGTGCAGGATCCCTATTGCCTGCGCTGCCAGCCGCAGGTCGCGGGTGCTGCGCTCGACCTGATCGCGCAGGCCGCGCGAACCCTGATCGTCGAGGCCAATGCCGTCACCGACAATCCGCTTGTGCTGGTCGAGACCGGCGAGATCGTCTCCGGCGGCAATTTCCACGCCGAGCCGGTGGCCTTTGCTGCCGACGCAATCGCGCTGGCGCTGTCGGAGACCGGCGCGATCAGCGAGCGACGCATCGCGACTCTGGTCGACCCCGCGCTCAACTTCGGCCTGCCGCCGTTCCTGACGCCAGATCCCGGTCTCAATTCCGGTTTCATGATTGCCGAGGTCACGGCAGCCGCGCTCTATGCCGAGAACAAGCAGCGCGCGCTCGCCTGCTCGATCGATTCGACGCCGACCAGCGCCAACCAGGAAGATCACGTCTCGATGGCGGCGCATGCCGCGCGGCGCCTTTCCGACATGGCGGACAATCTTGCCTCCATCCTCGGCATCGAGCTCCTGGTCGCCGCGCAGGGCATCACGCTGCGCGCTCCGCATGCCACGAGCGCGCCGCTCGTCGCCGTCATCGCTGCGCTTCGCGAACAGGTGCCCGCACTCGGTGCCGACCGCTACATGGCCGGTGATCTCGCAAACGCAGCCGCGCTGATCGAAGCCGATGCGCTGCCCGCCGTCGCGCTCTCAATGCTTTCAACCGATCCGTTTCCGAGACTTGACTCGAGACTTGGCTAAAGAGGTCTTCATGAACCGCCGACTGGACAATGACCGCATCATTCGCGCCCCCCGCGGCGGCGACATCAGCGCCAAGAGCTGGCTGACGGAAGCGCCGCTGCGCATGCTCATGAACAATCTCGATCCGGACGTGGCGGAGCGGCCAAGCGAGCTCGTCGTCTATGGCGGCATTGGCCGCGCGGCGCGCGACTGGGAGAGCTTTGATCGGATCACGGCTTCGCTGCGCAAGCTCGAAGGCGACCAGACCTTGCTGGTCCAATCCGGCAAGCCGGTCGGCATCTTCCGTACCCATGCGGATGCGCCGCGCGTTCTGATCGCGAACTCGAATATCGTTCCGCACTGGGCGACGCTCGATCATTTTAACGAGCTTGATCGTCAGGGTCTGATGATGTTCGGCCAGATGACGGCGGGTTCGTGGATCTATATCGGCAGCCAGGGCATCGTGCAGGGCACCTACGAAACCTTCGTCGAGGTCGGCCGTCGCCACTATGGTGGCAGCCTCGCGGGAAAGTGGATCCTCACCGCCGGCCTCGGCGGCATGGGCGGCGCGCAGCCGCTGGCTGCCACCATGGCCGGCGCCTCGCTGCTCGCGGTCGAATGCCAGCCGAGCCGCATCGAGATGCGGCTGCGCACCGGCTATCTCGATCGTCAGGCCGCGACGCTCGACGAGGCGCTGGCGATCATGGCGGAAGCGACGACAACCAAGACTCCCGTCTCGGTCGGTCTGCTCGGCAATGCCGCGGAGATCTTTCCGGAGTTGGTGCGCCGCGGCGTCAAGCCCGACATCGTGACCGATCAGACCAGTGCACATGATCCGATCAACGGCTACTTGCCGAAGGGCTGGACGCTCGCCGAATGGGAGGCCAAGCGCACCTCCGATCCCAAGGCGGTCGAGCGCGCCTCAAAGACCTCGATGGTCGATCACGTCCAGGCCATGCTGGATTTCCACGCGCAGGGCATCCCGACGCTCGACTATGGCAACAACATTCGCCAGATGGCGCAGGACATGGGCCTGAAGAACGCGTTTGATTTCCCCGGCTTCGTTCCCGCCTATATCCGCCCGCTGTTCTGCCGCGGCGTGGGTCCATTCCGCTGGGCGGCGCTGTCGGGCGATCCCGAGGACATCTTCAAGACTGACGCCAAGGTGAAAGAGCTGATGCCGCACGACAAGCATCTGCACAACTGGCTCGACATGGCGAAATCCCGCATCAAGTTTCAGGGCTTGCCGGCGCGGATCTGTTGGGTCGGGCTCGGCGACCGCCACCGGCTCGGCCTTGCCTTCAACGAGATGGTGGCGCGCGGCGAGCTCAAGGCGCCGGTCGTGATCGGCCGCGATCATCTCGACAGTGGTTCGGTGGCCAGCCCCAACCGGGAGACCGAGGCGATGCGCGACGGATCGGACGCGGTGTCCGACTGGCCTTTGCTCAACGCGCTCTTGAATTGCGCGAGCGGCGCGACCTGGGTCTCGCTGCATCACGGCGGCGGCGTCGGCATCGGCTATTCTCAGCACGCCGGCATGGTGATCGTCGCCGACGGCACGCCGGAGGCGGCAAAGCGGATCGAACGCGTGCTGTGGAACGACCCCGCCACCGGCGTCATGCGCCATGCCGATGCGGGCTACGACACCGCGATCGACTGCGCCCACGCCAACGGGCTCGACCTGCCGAGCCTGGCGAGGTAGTCGCGGCTCTGCGCTTCAGCACGTGCTGGTTTTGCGCATGACGCAGGAGGAATACGCGCTATCGCCCGACCGTCACGCCCGCGGTCGAGCGCATGGCATCCCTCAGGCTCGTCGCATTCATGTCGTCGAGGACCTGTCGCGTGAGCACAGTGGTCTGCCCGGGCGTTTTCAGGATCGTCTCGCTGCGCGACGACGACAGTTGATTTGCCTTGTAAGGTGCTGCCGGATCAACGGAAGACGCCGGTTTCGAGGCCGTCACATAGCGCGGCCGTTCGGCCGAAGCGGCGAAGGCCGCATGTGAGACGCACACGGCCGCGATCACGATCGTTCGCAGAAGCTTGGCGGGCATGCGACCTCCCAGCGACCTCCATGTCGGGATGTCAGCCTACCACATCGCGGGGGGCGGTTGCACGTCAAAGGATCAGGCCAGCACGGCCTGACGTCCCGCGCTTGCTTCGCGCGCACGCTCGGCATGGCGCCGTTCGGCGAGCACGGTGAAGCTGCGCTGGCCCGAATGCACGGGCGCCTCGACAATGACGCCCTCGCAGACGATCTGTCCGCCGAGCATCCTGAATTCGAGCTTGTCGTAGCGCGGCATCGTCTCGCCGGGCGCAGGCGGCAACAGCTCGATGCGCCCCTGAATGTTCAGCGCGGCCTCGCCGGTGCCATGCAGCCGCGGGTTCCACATCCTTATCCCGGTTTCCGCCCAACGCCGCCGGATCAGCGTGGCGCGATCAACGGGCTCTGCGGCTTTGACCGGGGCCTTCGGAACATCGCGGCTTTCCGCCGAAGGAGAGGTGACAACCGCGACCGGCTCGTCGGAGGTCTCAGCCGCGTCGGCCAATGCGGTTGGAGCACTTTCGACGGTTACGGCCTTGCTGGCAGCGGTGTCGCTGCTGATGCTGCCCTCAGGACAATCGACCGGAGCAGTTTCGGCAAGATCGATCGGGGCGGCCGCAGAGGCGTCTACCATGACAGGCTCGCCGTCGGCGACCGTGCTGCTGGATGGCGCGTCACCGGAAATATCCGTCAACGCCTCCGGCGCGCCCTCTGCGCTCTCGTCAGGACGATCTTCCGCGTGCCCGACCGGCGCGGCTGGAGACACGTCTGCCGCAATAGATTCAACCTCGGCGACCTCGACAATGGCTGGTTCATCCGCGGCGACCGGCCCAACATCCACAGTGTCGCCGTGGCTTGGATCGCCGGCGGTGCTGACCTCCGGTGCATCGGATTGGCCCGAGCTATCGACAACGACGACCGGAGCGTCATCTGCGATGACCGGCCCGACGTCCGCAAGCATGGTGCAGGATGAGTCAGTGCCGGCATCGGGGCCGCCTTGAGAAGGCTCTTCCGCAAGATCCGCGATCGTCGCGCTCTCCACGGCAACCCGCGTGACATCTGGGGAGATATCGTGAGACGGCTCGCTGCCGATGCCGGCTTCGGTGCAAGCCGCCGGAGAAGCCTCCGCTGCTTCAACGATGGCGGCCGGCGTGCTTTCGACCGTGACAGCCTCGATCTCTGCGGTGTCGTAGTCGATGCTGACATCCGGACGATCGGCCTGAAGATCTTTCGGGAGCACAGTTGGGGTGACCGCAGAGGCGTCTAGCGTGACCGGCTCGACGTCAGCGGCCCTGCTGCCGAGTGACCCATCGCCGACAATATCTGCCGGGGTTCCCGGCGAGCTCTCGGTGACCTCAAGAATAGCTGGTCCGTCCGCGGCGACCGGCTCGACCTCCTCCGCGCCGCTGGGGCCTGGATCGCCGGCGATGCTGATGACCGGCGCATCGGAGTGGTCCGAGCTATCGACAACGAGGACCGGAGCGTCATTTGCGATGACCGGCTCGACGTCCGCAAGCGTGGTGCAGGATGAGACAGTGCCGACATCGGGGCGGCCTTCCGAAGGCTCTTCCGCGAGATCCGCGATCGTCTCGCTCTCCACGGCAATCGGGGCGACCTCTGTGATGATGTCGTGAGATGGCTCGCTGCCGATGCCGGCCTCAGTGCAAGCCGCCGGAGAAGCTTCCGTGCTATCGACAACAGCGGCCGGAGGGGGTTCCAGAGCGACCGGCGCGATGCTCGCGGCATCGACCTGCGGCGAAGGCCGAAGCCTGCCGAACGCCCATTGCACCGCAGGAAGGCGGCGCAGCAACGCTATCAGTCTCGAAAGCACTGGAAATTGTCCAAGAGGTACCCGGCATGAGACATGCTGATTCGCCAGCAAAGCGAAAATTGCCCCGGTCGTCACGTCGATGTCAATGGATGCGGCCCGATTGAGCCGGCGCATCCACGAGCGCTCCGCAAACGGTTCAGTCGCTTGCTGCGACAATCGCGGCTGTGACGCGGCCGTGCCGTTCATTCGAAATGCATCGACGCCAACGGATCTTCTTCATGAGCCGGGGATCGCGGCGATGGAGGCGGTGAATTGGTCGAGTGTTGCGCGCTCCGGCGAACGTAGGGGTGCGGTTGCATCGCCTTGCGCGCGAGCGCGACAGCCATGCCGCGCGCAAGCACGGCGGAGCTGCATTCCGTTCGCTCATCGTTCTCGGGGCATGCAATGGCTGTGGGCGGCGCGATACCGACGGATGCCGGTCCGGACCAGGCCTGTGCCGCATTGGGTGTCGCGAGTGACAGAACGAGCCGCAAGGCAGCGACGACGTATATCTTTGTCATGAGAAGGCTCCCAGGCGATCCATTGAAAGGGATCGCTCAAGCCGCGAGATATTCCGATCTGTCGCATGAACTCGCAAAGGCTCACGCTGGGTTCAATGCGCGTGACTAATCCGTGAGGTCGCTGGCGGATCTCTCAGTCTCGTACGGCGATGCCGGATCGTGATCCGCACCGCGCCTCTCGATGGCGTCATGCGCGGCATCAATCGCGCTGTGTTTGAACACTTCTAAACAAGCAGCGGACAGATCGTCGCAACATGGCTGCTCTGGAGAAATTCTAACGGCGCACGCATCGAAGTTCGAAGATGGCTGCGATAGAGCGAGGCACCAACAATCATACCCGGCAAAAAGCCGGCCTACTTGCGGGGCGTCGCGAACGTGAAATTTCTATGCTTTGATGACTTGTCTTTCACCACACGAAAGCAAACGGTCTTATCGGCCTGCCTGATCTCTGCCAGCGCATTTGCTCTCTCGCTGACAAGCAATGCGGTGCAAGCGCAAACGCAGCTTCCTTCAGTCACCGTCGACGCGCCGGTGCAAAGCGTACGTCCCGCAGCGGTCCCGTCGTCGCGACGCACGGCGGCCACGCGCACCACACGCGCCGCGCGTCGTTCTCCGGCGCAGCAGGCAGCGCCAACGCAGGCCGCATCGACTGCCCGGAGTGGAGAGCGTGCCAACGGTCCGGTGCGCGGCTTCGTGGCGACGAGCAGCGGCACAGCGACGAAGACGGACACACCGCTCATCGAGACCCCCCAATCGGTGTCCGTCATCACCACCGATCAGATCAGGAACCAGGACGCAGTCTCGATCGGTGAGGCGCTGCGCTACACCGCGGGCGTCAGCGGCGACGTCAATGGCGGTTCGGACACCCGCTTCGGCGGCCTTCAGATCCGCGGCTTCGACATGACCATGCCGGGGCTCTACATCGACGGTCTGCGGATTCCGTCGAGCAACTACGTGCATTTCAACGGTCTCGATCCCTACGGCGCCGAGCGCCTCGAGGTTCTCAAGGGACCGTCCTCGGCGATGTATGGCGGCAGCGGCACCGGCGGCATCCTCAATTACGTGACCAAGCTGCCGACCGCGCAACAATTCGGCGAAGTCTCGGTCTCGGGCGGCAGCTTCAACCGCTATCAGGGCCAGTTCGACATGGGCGGTCCCGCCAACAAGGAAGGCACCGTGCTGTGGCGTCTGACCGGCGTCGTGCGCGACGGCGAGACCCAGGTCGACTTCACCAAGGACAACCGCATTTTCATCGCGCCCGCCGTCACCTTCAGGCCGAACGACGACACCACCATCACGTTCCTGGCCAACTATCAGAGAGACCGGGCAGGGTGGGGCCTGCAGTTCCTGCCGGCCTCGGGCACCGTGTGGCCGAACAACGGCCGCACCATCCCGGTCTCCTTCTTCGCCGGCGTGCCCAGCTTCGATGCGTTCAACACCGAGATCGCCACTGCGGGCTACCAGCTCTCGCACGACTTCAACGAGGCCATCACCTTCCGGCAAAACCTGCGCTACGCCTATCAGCACAACGAGGAGAAGGTGTTCTACGGCGCCGGCTACACCAATGAGGCTGCGGGTCTGCTCGCGCATGTCGGCAGCACCAGCAACTCGTACATCAACTCGTTCGCGGTGGATAATCAGCTCCAGGGCAAGTTCGCCACCGGCTTCCTCAGCCACACCACGCTGGTCGGGATCGACTATCGTAACACCACGTTCCGCGATACAGCCTTTGGTGTCACGACCTCGGCTCCCGAGATCAATGTCTTTGCGCCGGTCTATAGCTACGACTGGACCATCGGCGCCATGACCGACAACACCGGCGTCAAGCAATCCCAGGTCGGTTTCTACGCGCAGGACCAGATCAAGCTCGGCCGGCTATCGTTCCTGCTCGGCGGCCGCCAGGATTTCGTCACGACGAAGGTCAACGCCGATCTCTTCAACACGTCAGCCACGGCCGATGCCTCGGCCTTCACCGGCCGCGCCGCGGTGATGTACAATTTCGACAACGGCATCGCGCCGTATTTCAGCTATTCCGAGTCGTTCCTGCCGATACTCGCGACTGGCCCCGCGGGCCAGCTCCTCAATCCCGAGACTGGGGTGCAGTACGAGGTCGGCGTCAAGTACCAGCCGATCGGCTGGAACGCCCTGTTCACCTTCGCCGCCTTCGACCTGACGCGCGACAACGTCGTGACGTATCCGCCCCCGACCTATCTCGCGGATCAGATAGGCCAGGTGAAGTCGCGCGGCATCGAGCTCGAAGGCACAATGTCGCTCGCCGATGGCTGGAATCTGCGCGCCGCCTATGCCTATGTCGATGCCGTGCTGTCGCAAGATCCGGTGAATCTCGGCAAGGCGCCGCCCACCGTGCCGCTCAATCGTGCCTCGCTGTGGAGCGACTACACGCTGCAGAGCGGGCCGCTTGCCGGCCTGCAGTTCGGCGGCGGCATCCGTTACGTCGGTGCGACCTGGGGCGATGATGCCAATACGTTCAAGGTCGGATCATCCACCGTGCTGGATGCACTGCTTGCCTACACCAAAGACAATTGGCGCCTGTCGCTGAACGTCACCAACCTTGCCGACACGCGCTATGTCGCCGCCTGCTACAGCCTGTCGGGCTGCTTCTACGCCGAGGGACGCAAGGCAATCGGCAAGGTCACTTATCGCTGGTGACCTTCGCGACGATCCGTCGCCGCCGGTGGTGTTGACCGGCGGTGGCAACCTCGTCAATGACGGGCAGCAACGAGTTGTGAATGCCATGAGATCGATGTTCGGGCGACTCCATCGCTGGGCCGGCTTGCTGACCGCAGGCTTTCTGTTCTTCTCGGGGATAACCGGCGCGATAATCTCGTGGGATCACGAGATCGACGAGGTCCTGAACCGGCGTTTCTATGATGTAACCAGTCAGGGACCCGCGATGCCCTCGATTGAGCTCGCCAAGCTGATCGAGCAACGCGATCCCCGTGCGCGCGTGGTCTATTTGTTCATGACACCGGAGGAGGGCCAGTCGCTGTGGTTCTTCGTGCTGCCGCGGATCGATCCCGCGACCGGCAAGCGCTACACGCTCGATTACAATCAGATCTTCCTCGATCCCAACACCGGCGCCGAGCTCGGGCGCCGCTATTGGGGCGCGGTGTGGCCGGTGACGCGGGAGAATTTCGTCTCGTTCCTCTACAAGCTGCATTACACGATGCACATCCCGGAATTCTGGGGCAGCGACCGCTGGGGCATGCGCCTTCTGGGCGTCATCGCCATCATCTGGACTATTGATTGCTTCGTCGGATTCTATCTCACGCTACCGATGCGGCGCAGCGCCAATGCCACGCAGGCACCCGCAGTCAGGCGTCAGCTCGCGCGCGGTTTCTTCGCACGCTGGAGGCCGGCCTGGACCATCAAGACCAGCGGCAGCGCCTACCGCATCAACTTCGACATTCACCGCGCCTTCAGCCTCTGGACCTGGAGCCTGCTGTTCGTGATCGCCTTCACGGCGTTCTCGCTCAATCTCTACTTCGAGGTCTTCTCTCCGCTGATGAAGATGGTGTCGAACTACACGCCGACACCCTATGAGCAGAGGCCGTACCGTAATCTGGACGATCCGATCGAGCCCAAGGTCTCCTTTGCCGACATCGCCGCACGCGCTGCCGCCGACGGCCGCAGTCGCGGCTGGACCACGCCGGTCGGCTCGATCAATTACGGCCCGGCCCATGGCGTCTATGCCGCGGCCTTCTTTCGTCCCGGCGATGATCATGGTGCCGGCGGCGTCGGCCCGGCGCAGCTCTACTACGACAGCGAGGACGGACATCCGCTCGGCGAGCGGCTGCCCTGGGTCGGCACCGCCGCCGATATCTTCGTGCAGGCGCAGTTTCCGCTGCACTCTGGCCGCATCGCCGGACTGTTCGGCCGCATCCTGATCTCGATCATGGGCTTCGTGGTGGCGGCACTCTCGGTGACCGGCGTCGTGATCTGGTGGCGCAAGCGCCGCGCCCGGATCAAGGTGCGGGAAACCGCCGCGATCCGCGCGAGCGAGCGCGTCGTGGCGGCAGAATGAACGTCTCCTCGGCTCTACGCCACGCGACCACCTTCGTGATCATCGTCTGCCTGGAGGATGGTTTCCGACAGGAGAGCGGCGGCCTTCTGAAGCGGCGCGATGAAGCGATCGAGCTCGGTGAAGCTCACGCGGGCCACCGGAACGGAGACGCCGAGGCACGCAATCAGATCTCGATCAGGTGAAACAATCGGGACAGCGCATCCGACAACCCCCTTGACGTACTCCTCATTGGTCTTGGCCCAGCCGCGGTGGCGGGTTTCCGCGAGAACCTGCATCAGCCTGCCACGATCCACGATGGTGTTGTCGGTGAATTTCGTCAGCGCGAGCGCCGAGCAGAGCTTTTCGCGCGCCTTCTCTGGCAGACGGCTCATGTAGATCTTGCCGGTCGACGTGCAGTGCAGGGGCGCAGCCTCGCCTGGATTGAACTGCAGGCCTTGCGGTTGCGACACGCGGACGCTGTCGACATAGGTCACGACGTTGTCGCGCACGACGCCGATCTCGCACTGCTCGCCGATTTCTCCGGCGACCGCACGCAACACGGCATGCCGGCGCGCGGTGCGAAACGCCGCTCCGATGACCTTGGCCGACAAGGTGACCAGTTGATTGCCGACCACGTAGCGCTTGGTCCCGAGCGCCTTCTGAAGAAGGCCGCGCTCCTCGAGGTTTCCGATCAGCCGATGCGCGGTCGGAAGTGGAAGCGCCAGTGCCTGCGCGATCTCGGCGACCGAGACGGCTTTGGTTTGGCTCGCGATGTGCCCGACAATGGCAAATGCTCGATCGAGGGGGCCGTCGGTTTTGGCTGACTCTGCCATTTGCGCCTCTCTGCTGCAGTAGATAATTATCATTTTTCGGAATGAAATATACTGAAATATGAAAAACATTCTAGTCCATCTCGCCGGTTGCCCATATCGTTGGCTTTGCCGGCACGTGAGCAGGATTTGTGCAGTGCAAATCTGGTCCGTGCCCAACAGGAGAGTGGGATGTCAGGTCATTACGATGTCGATGCCGTGCGGAAGGAATTCCCGGCTGCGGAGCGGATGATCTATCTCGACTCCGGCTTCCAGGCGCCGCTTGCGCGTCCCGTGAAAGGGGCGATCGACCTTTTCCTGCGCGAAGGCCTGGAGACGGCCGGACCGAAGAGCGTGTGGCTCGACCGCGTCGAGCAGACGCGCACCAAGGTCGCGCGCTTCCTCGGTGCGTCGGCCGACGAGATCGCCTTCACCAAGAACACCTCGGAAAGCATCAACATCGCCGCGAATGCGCTTGCCTTGCGGGCGGGCGACAATGTCCTGATGGTTCACGGCGATCATCCGAACAACGTCTATGCCTTCCTCAATCTGCAACGGAAGGGTGTAGAGGTGCGCTTCGTGCCGATGACCGAAATCGTCGACGCGGCGAGTTTTCGCCCCCACATTGATGTGAACACCCGTGCGATCTCGATGTCGCATGTGACGTTTCACGCCGGCCATCGCTTCGATATCGAAAGCATTGGTCGCCTGTGTGCGGAGAAGAAGCTTCATTTCGTCGTCGACGTGATGCAGGCCATCGGCATCGTGCCGATCGACGCCAAGGCCATCGGTGCGACGTTTGTCGGATCGGGAAGTCACAAGGGTCTGCTCGTACCCCAGGGGCTCGGGCTGCTCTATTGGAACAGCGCGCATGCGGAGCTCGCGCCCGCCTATCTCGCGGCGGCAAGCCTTGACGAGATTCCGGCCGATCTCATCGCGCGCCCGGACAGGCTTGCGCCGGCGCCGAGCGCCCGCCGCTTCGAGCTTGGCAATTTCAATCTTCCCGCAATCCATGCGCTCGGCGCTGCGCTCGACATGATCGAGCAGATCGGCGTCGAAAACATCCAGAACCATTGCTTCGATCTCGGCGATCACCTCATCGCTGAGCTTGACGCGCTCGATATTCGCCTCGTCGGTCCGCGTGATCGGAAGCACCGCGCACCACACATCTATGTCATCGCGTTGCCCGCCGCCGATTGGCTTGGCTACTTCGAGGAGAACGGTGTGCGGGTGTCGCCGGAACGGGACGGCATTCGCGTGTCGTTCGGCATGTTCAATACGTCAGGGGATGTCGACCGCCTGGTCGAGCTGATCCGCCGGCGGGTGAAGACATCATCCAGAGCCGCTTAGGCCGGAGATCACAGAGGAGGGTGCAGGACATGAGAAATTTTGCACGGATATCCGGAGCTCTGTCAGCTCTCATGGCCCTCGCGGCCATGGCCGGGCCGTCGACCGCGGCCGACAGTCCGACGCTGAGCAAGATCAAGTCGAGCGGCGCGATCACGATTGGCTATCGCGAAGCCTCGATCCCGTTCTCCTATCTCGGTTCCGATCAGAAGCCCATCGGCTTCTCGCTCGATCTCTGCGCAGCCGTCGTCGAGCGCGTCAAGGTGGAGCTCGGCCTGCCCAATCTCAACGTCAACTACACGCCGGTGAACTCGTCCAATCGCATTCCGCTGATCCAGAGCGGCACCGTCGATATCGAGTGCGGCGGAACGGCCAACGACAAGAAGCGGCAGGAGCAGGTTTCGTTTTCCGTGACGACCTTCGTCAGCCAGCCGCGCTGGCTGGTCAAGGCCGACAGCGGCCTGAAGACCGCCGGTAATCTCAAGGGCAAGACGATCGTCGTCACCCAGGGCTCGAACGCGGTGGGTTTCGCGCAAGGCGTCAACGCCAAGGAGCAGCTCGGCCTCAACATCGTCCAGGCCAAGGATCACGCGGAATCGTTCCTGATGCTGAACACGGGACGTGCCGCCGCCTTCATGGAAGACGACATCCTCCTCGCCGGCCTCAAGGCGGCAGCACCGAAGCCGGATGCGCTGATCTTCCTGCCCGAAGGTTATGCGCGGATCTATTACGGGCTGATGTTCACCAAGGGCGATGCCGGCTTCAAGGCACTCGTCGACGACGTCTTGTCCAAGCAGATGGCGTCGGGTCAGTTCGAGAAGACGTACGCGAAATGGTTCACCAGGCCGATCCCGCCCAAGGGCGAGAATCTTGCATTCCCGCTCACCGAGACGCTGATGGAGCGGATCGCGCATCCGAGTGATGCCGTCGACTGACCGCAAACGCCACGAGACTCCATGTAGTCGCCTTCGCTCGCATCCAAACCCTGAGGTTCGCGATGTTCGGAGTGCTTTTTGAACAGACGGCAGATGGTCAGCGCTATATCGACTGGCTTCTCTCAGGTCTCGGTTGGACGCTGGCGCTGGCCTTCTTCGGCTGGTGGATCGCCTTCGCTGTCGGCGTCGTCGTCGGCATCGGCCGGACCGTGCAGAACCGGCTCGTGGCGGCCCTCGCGCGGCTCTACGTGGAGATCTTCCGGAACATCCCCGTCCTGGTCCAGATGTTTCTCTGGTACTTCGTGCTGCCGGAGATTCTCCCGACCTCGCTTGGCGACGCCATCAAGCAGATCCCGCCGCCCTGGGGATCGTTCTTCCCAGCGCTGCTGTGCCTGGGTCTCTACACCGCGGCGCGCATCGCCGAGCAGGTGCGCGCGGGCATCGAGGCCTTGCCAAAGGGACAGACCGAGGCGGCGAGCGCGCTCGGTCTTGGCGGATACCTGACCTATCGTTACATCATCGTGCCGCAGGCGTTACGCCTGATCGTGCCGAGCCTGACCAGCGAGGTCATGGGCATCTACAAGAATACGTCGGTGGCGCTCACCATCGGCCTGATGGAGCTGACTGCGCAGGCGCGCCAGATCAGTGAAGCGACCTTCCAGACGTTCACGGCATTCGGCGCCGCGACGCTCATCTATCTCGCGCTCGCGCTCATTGCCTATCAATCGATGATGCTCATCGACAGGGCCGCGCGTATCCCGGGCTCCACGCCGGCAAAGGCTGCGATCGAGCCGCCCCTGGCGGACGACGTGCAGCCGGACGCCGCATTGCCGCACGGAATGGAGGTCGTGAAATGAACAGCCTCGATTTCTCGATCCTCCTTCAGGCCTGGCCCTATCTCTGGTCGGGGCTTCTGTTTTCCCTTGCGCTGACCGCCGCGGCCTTCGTCATCGGCATGCTGCTGGGGACCTGCTTCGCCCTCGTGCAGCACTTCGAGGTGCTGGTCATCGCCCGGATCGTGCGCGGCTACATCGCGCTGATCCGTTCGATCCCGCTGATCCTCGTCCTGTTCTGGTTCTTCTTCCTGGTGCCGATCGTGCTCGGGCACCTCTCGGGCAACGGTCGTCCGATTCCGATCGGCGCGACCTGGACGGCCTTCATCACCTTCGGCTTGTTCGAGGCGGCCTATTATTCCGAGATCATCCGCGTCGGCTTGCGCGCGGTGAACAAGGGGCAGTTTGAAGCGTGCCAGGCGCTCGCTTTGTCCACCTTCGATACCTATCGATGCGTGATCCTGCCGCAAGTCGTCCGTGTCGCGAGCCCGATCATCCTGAGCCAGACCATCATCCTGTTCCAGGACACTTCGCTCGTCTATGTGCTCTCGCTCACCGATCTTCTCGGCGCAGCCTCGAAGCTCGCGCAGCTCAACGGCCGTCTCGTCGAAATGTATCTCGCGGTGGCGGTGGTCTATCTCGCCATCAGTTCGGCCGCCTCGCAATGCGTCGCCTCGCTGAGGCGGCGCTACGCATTCAGCGGGGTGCACAAGTAGTCTGGAGAGGAAGACCAGGATGCAACACGAAAGCGCAACGTTCCCGATCGATCGTTCGTCCACCATTGTCGTTGTCGAGAACCTGGTGAAGCGGTTCGGCCGCTTCACGGCCCTGAATGACATCAACCTCACTGTCGCCAAGGGTGAGAAGATCGTCCTGTGCGGACCGTCAGGCTCAGGCAAGTCGACGCTGATCCGCTGCATCAACCACATCGAAAGGCATGATGGCGGACGGATCGTCGTCGACGGCGTGGAGCTGACCGACCGCATGGCCGACATCAACGGCGTGCGGTCCGAGGTCGGCATGGTGTTTCAGAGCTTCAATCTGTTCCCGCACCTCTCGGTCGTCGAGAATTGCATGCTGGCGCCGATGAAGGCGCGCGGGCTCTCGCGTCCCGAGGCGCGCGAGCGTGCGATGGACCTGCTCCGGAAGGTGCGCATCCATAGTCAGGCGGAGAAATATCCCGCTCAGCTCTCGGGTGGTCAGCAGCAGCGCGTCGCGATCGCCCGGGCATTGTGCATGCAGCCGAAGATCATGCTGTTCGACGAGCCGACCTCGGCACTCGATCCGGAGATGGTCAAGGAGGTGCTGGACACGATGGTGCAGCTCGCGGCGGACGGCATGACCATGGTCTGTGTGACGCACGAAATGGGCTTTGCGCGCGAGGTCGCCGACCGTGTCGTGTTCATGGACCAGGGCACCATTGTCGAGGAGAGCGATCCCGGGACGTTCTTCCGGGCACCGCGCACGGAGCGCGCCAGGGGCTTTCTGAACCAGATCATCCACTAGCGGGACCTGAAGCCCCTCCGGGCACCGCCAGTGCCCGGGTTGAACGGCGTCTGTCTCGGCTTGGATCAGACCAAACCGCGCAGCACCTCAATTAGCCGACCGCACTGTTCCTCCGTTCCGACCGTGATACGCAAGAAGTCTTCGATGCGCGGCTTGCTGAAATGCCGAACCAGGATGCCACGCTGACGAAGCGCGGCCGCGAGATCGGCTCCGTGCCGGCTTCGATGACGCGCGAAGACGAAGTTTGCGAGCGACGGCAGAACCTCGAAGCCGAGTTGTCCGAGCTCGCGGGCCAGCGCTTCGCGGCTCGCGATGATATTGGCGCGGGTCTCCTGAAACCACCCGTCGTCCTCGATTGCCGCGATGGCGCCGGCGATGGCAAGGCAATCGAGGGGATAGGAGTTGAAGCTGTCCTTCACCCGTTCCAGGCACAGTAGGATATGCTGGGCGTCGGCGGAAGTGCGCTTGCGATCCCGCATTTAAGGTAGATTTGCACAAGCGCCGTCGTCAGGACATTCCCGCAAGTGTGACCTTCGTGCTAGGTTCGTCTCAGAATTGAAAACAAACAACGAAGGCCGGCGCTCCCAAGCGCAGAAGAGCCGCAAGGAGAGGACCATATGCCGGGTGCAGCCCTTCCCACCACGCCCTCCATTCCGACCGCGCCCGTGACATCAGCCATTCTCGACCGCTTGCAGACAATCGTTGGCGATAAGGGCCTGATCCTGGACGAGCAGGACAAGCAGCCGTTCGTGACCGATTGGCGCGGCACGCTGGCCGGGCAGGCCGCAGCGGTCGTGCGTCCCGCCAATACCGCGGAAGTCTCCGCTGTCGTAAGACTCTGCTACGACAGCGGCATTGCCATCGTGCCGCAGGGCGGCAACACCGGCCTGATGGGCGGTGCCACGCCGTGGCCTACGCACCGCGGCATCCTGCTGTCGCTCGGCCGCATGAACCACGTGCTCAACGTCGACCCCGCCGGCTATGCCATGACCGTGGAGGCGGGCTGCATTCTCGAGACGCTTCAGGACGCGGCCGCGCGCCACGACCGCTTCTTTCCGCTCAGCCTGGGTGCTCAGGGCTCGTGCATGATCGGAGGCAATCTGTCGACAAATGCCGGGGGCGTGCAGGTGCTGCGCTATGGCAATGCGCGAAATCTGGTGTTGGGCCTCGAGGTCGTGCTCGCCAACGGCGATGTCTGGGATGGCTTACGCGCACTCAAGAAAGACAACACCGGCTACGACCTCAAGCATCTGTTCATGGGCGCCGAAGGCACGCTCGGTATCATCACCAAGGCGGTGCTGAAGCTCTGGCCCGCGCCGAAGGACGTTTGCACGGCGTGGCTCGCGATCCGCGATCCCAGGGCCGCTATCGACATCCTGTCGGAAGCGTATGCCGCGTCCGACGATAACGTCGGCTCCTGCGAGCTTATGAGCCGCGCCTGCACCGACATGGTGCTGCGCCATATCCCCGGCACCCAGGATCCTCTCAAGGCGGCGACCGAATGGTATCTCCTGCTCGAATGGTCGTCGGCCCGGCCGCGGCAGGAAGGCGCCCCGGGCATGTCGGACAAGATGGAGCAGTTCTTGGCCGATCAGCTCGAGGCGGGACGCGTGCTGGATGCGGTGATCGCGCAAACAGAAGCGCAGTCGCGCAACATGTGGCGCATTCGCGAAAGCGTCGCCGAGGCCTCGCGCGCCGAAGGCCCCGGCTTGAGCTATGACGTGTCGGTCGCGGTCTCCAAAATCCCCGAGTTCATCGACAACGGTCTCAAGGCCGCGCTGGAGATCCTGCCGACGATCCGCCCATATCCGCTCGGTCATATCGGAGACGGCAACGTGCACTTCTCCTTCATGGGGCCGAAGGGCATGGATCGTGAGACGCTCACCCAGTACGCCGCGGCGATCACGCGTGCCGTCAACGACCTCATCACCTCCATGGGAGGCTCAATTTCGGCGGAGCACGGCATCGGCATCGAGAAGCTCGACGAGCTGGCGCACTATCGCTCCAGGACCGAGCTCGACGTCATGCGCACGATCAAGCGGGCGCTCGATCCCAAGAACATCATGAATCCGGGCAAGGTGCTGCGCCTGTCGTGAGCGAGACGCGGGTGTCGTGACTCGACCCGGCATTCCAGTGTTTCGCGAGCCTCTGCTGTTGCCGCAGCAACCATGCTCGCCTGCAGTCAGGTCGAGCCGATTGGTCCGGGTGTCCAGCCGTCGCCTGACAGTGGCGTAACCTTGACGTTAGCAATGACTCCCAGTTGCAGGCTTGGATCGAAATGGCGCATCGTCCGCTCATTCAGATCAATGATGCGACCAGGCGTGAGAGGCCCTACATCATTTATTTTGACGATGACCTTCTTGCCTGCACCCTCAACGAGGGCATATTTCGGCCTCGCGCCATATTGAACCCCGCCAAACTTCTTGCGCAAATCGGTTTTGATGGCAGCCGCCCATGCGGATGGATCATAGCGCTCCCCGGATGCTGTATTCGGGCCGCCCTCCCGATATCCGGGCCGGAACGGGTTGTACATGGATGCTGCGCCGACAATCGCGGGCCCAGAAGCGGCGCCATCGAGGGTATCTGGACGAACCGCACCGCTATCACTTCGAGCCAGGGCAACAGTATCACTTCGAGCCATGGCAACAGGTGAAATGGCAAGCGTCATTACAGCGCCGCAGATTGCGGCGCTCAAGCGAAACACGATCAGGACTCCTTAGACTGATTTTGGATGCAGTAGCTGACTTGCTGAGGCGGGAGATTGAGCGAGGGAGGAAGCGTTAGCGGACTCGAGCCATCTATTTGTGGACTCGTGCCAATGGAGCGCCATAGCCGGCAAAGAAGCCACGCTGGTCCTGGTTGACCAAATCAGAATGGCTTGGCATCGCCGCGGGAGCACGGGCATCGACGTAGCACGGGCGATACATGGCTTGGAGCTGTTTGCCGCGAAGGAAGATCATTCTGGGGGTAAGACCGCCGCGCCTTGTAATCCATCGCCGCACTTGGGATGGATACCCCGAATAGAGCAACTGAGTTGCTTCAGGATTGGTGACAGTTCGGCCATTGCCGACGAAATCATAAGCGGCGTGGAAGCCAAGTGTCGCGTTCGGGGTGACGCAAATCTTGTCGTGAGGGATTGTCGAGAGGAGAATGGTGCAGGCCGAAGCGCAAAGGCCATCAATCATCACTGTCTGGCCTGAAGCGCGGAGTTCGCTGTACCTCGAGAGGTACTCCCCAATCTGCCCGCCCGGGTCGTCTGCAATCCGAACCGCCGCGTGGCTTGACTCTATGCCCGCGAGCAAGAGCGCTGCCGTGAGCAGCGCAGACAGTATTTTCATTAAATCCCCTACCCAAGTTGAAGATGTGATGCGAACATCCGCCGTTGCGCATCGGGCCGGAAATCAATGGCCGAAGGCGATTGAGGCGTGACGTTGGGAGTGCAATAGCGGCTCCTCCTCGTCGCTTAAACTAACTGCAACGTTTGTTGCTCGGTGAATGCACGCGTGCTGTTCCTCTGCGGAAACCCTTTGCGACTCGATGATGGAGTTAGCAGTAGATGGAACCACCGCGTTGCGATTTGTGGCGGATTCTTGGCACGCGACGAGGTGCCGGCACGCTGCTATGTTGCAGCGGGAGGATGAGCGATGAAGGTCCTTGCCGCGATACTCGCCCTGCTCGTATCGACTCCGGCCGCCGCACAGGAGTGCCAAACCTGCTCGTCGGCCGACGCTTGCATACAGACGTATCTGAAGGCCACCACGCAGGCGCAAAGGGAAATCAAGCAGGCAATCCGTGAATGGAGAGAAAGCCTGGATAGAAAGGCCTCGGGTGAATTGTTCAGCAAAGGTACGGTGGCATTACAAGGCGCCATGGAATCCCAAATTCGCTCTGAGCTTGAGCGGCTAAAGGAGTGCCTCGCCAAAATCAAATAACGACGCCCGATCTGGGGCTCACTTGCTCCGCTTCGAGCTGCCGAGTGCTCTTGGCATGCGAATCCACCATTTCTGATTAACCTCAGAAGAGGCAGTCTGGTAGTCCGCACTTTCGACGCCGGGTGTCAGAATGAATCCACCGCGCTGCCGGATTTAAGTCGCATTGCGACCCAGGTCACGGCCAAAGGTCACGACCGGGGGGCGCGACACCGGGGTGTTCCATGTCCGGTTATTTGCGATTTTATTTCGCCGGTTTTGTTCTTCTCGCAGGTCTTTCGACGTCGCCTGCGTCTTCGAACCCTTTCGCAACCCTCTTTAATACCGCTCCCGCGACAGCTCCTGCGCCCACATCCGGGGAAGAGGCCTGCGCGCCACGACCTGGTAAGTCGACCGCCGACGGCCAACACTGGGTCTATCGATTGGAGGGTCGCCGCAAATGCTGGTTTCAGGCTGCAGAAGGGACCGCGACGGTGAAGAGGCTGCTTCAGCGCCGCGCCGCCAAATCCAAATATGGTGTTGCCACTGCCGAGGAGAACGAAACCACAGCGCGTAAGCGGAAGGTGGCGGTGGATGCGCGCGCGGAGCTGCTTCGCTCAGGATCTATGGATACGTCTCGGCCGAACCCCTCCGCGCCCGTGCAGGTGGCCGATGCCGATACCCTTGCCACGGCAACCACGCCGGCCCTCATTCTCAACCGCGCGAACGACCGGCTGACGCCTGACCGGATCACGCCACGTCAGGTCGACGTGGAGGCACTTCTGGCGGCCGCGCCGGCCGCCAGTGATGTGGTTGACGCTTCCGCGCCCTCGGCGACGCCGCACGCCTTTCCCGCCGTCGAAGCTAGCGATGATGAGTGGGGCTGGAGGTGGCTTGGCGTGCTGCTGATGGCTCTGGGGCTCGCATCGGTCTTAGCCTCGAGCCGAGCCGTTCGGGGGGCCGTGCTACTGCACCACTAGCCGGAGAAATCTTTCGCGCGTCGGTGCAACTGCTGGTCAGACGAGGCCTCGCGCGGAAGGCAGCTTCTGGCGCAAAGCGGTTCTACGAACGAAGAGAGGCCTACTTGCCGTCGTTCCATATGTCGGTAGCGAGCTTCCACTCATCTCCGATCTTCTCCCAAACAACGACATACTTTCCGGTCACTTCCTGCGGTATCGGTCCCTTGGTCTTCAGGACGAACGTGCCGATCTCGCGTGCTGCGGCAGGGCCAAGTGGCCTGACATCGACCGATGTGAGCTTCGGATCGCCAACCTGTTCAGCCATGCTCTTCCACATTGCCTCGATAGCAGCTCGGCCGTGCACGATCGGAGAACCGGGCGGGAATGCGGTCGCATCAGTGCTGTAGAGTGACGCAATCCCAGAGAAGTCACCCTTATTAAAGAATTCAATCCATTTCGCGTTGATCGCTTCAATCTCAGTCTTCTGGGCCAAAGCCGGCGCGTTCAACGAGATTATGAATGAAATTATCAATGCTATGCTGCGCACGATCATCTCCTAACCCGGTTTGCGATGTGAATACAGTGGCGGCAGTTCGCCTGGCTCGAAGTGTATGCGTTCAATGCCGGATCTCAGGTCGCGTATGGCGCAACAGCAACTCCGGGGAATTACCGTCAGCAGCTCTCCGGGATTGCGGTGGCGAGCTGCGCATCGGCCTGGAATGACTGTGCAAAAATGCGGCCGCGGCTCCGGGACGCACCTCCAAACCTTGCAGTTGGCCCAACCGCGTCCCTACCTGACTAGGGCCGGCCCGGCGTGTTCCCGGAAGGCTCGCCCCGCGGCCGGCTCGGGAGACGGCCATGAACTATCTTCGCACCGCAATTCTTCTCGCAGGCCTCACCGCCCTGTTCATGGGCGTCGGCTATCTCATCGGTGGCGCCTCCGGCGCCATGATCGCGCTCGTCATCGCGGCGGCAACCAATCTCTTCACCTACTGGAACTCCGACCGCATGGTGCTCAGCATGTATGGTGCCCATGAGGTCGACCGCGCCAGCGCCCCCGACCTCGTCGGCCTGGTTGCCGAGCTCGCGGGCCGTGCCGGCCTGCCGATGCCGCGCGTGTTCGTGATGGACGAGCCGCAGCCCAACGCGTTTGCGACGGGGCGCAATCCCGAGAACGCCGCGGTTGCCGTCACCACCGGTCTGATGCACCAGCTCAGCCGCGAGGAGCTCGCCGGCGTGATCGCGCACGAGCTCGCGCACATCAAGCATCACGACACGCTGTTGATGACGATTACCGCGACCATCGCCGGCGCCATCTCGATGCTGGCGCAGTTCGGCATGTTCTTCGGCGGCCATCGCGACAACAACAGCGGTCCCGGCATCGTCGGCTCGATCGTGATGATGATCCTGGCGCCGCTCGGCGCCATGCTGGTGCAGATGGCGATCAGCCGTACCCGCGAATACGCCGCCGACAATCTCGGCGGGCGTATCGTCGGCCAGCCGATGTGGCTCGCATCCGCACTGGTCAAGATCGAGAACGCCGCGCATCAGGTCCCGAACGTCGAGGCCGAGCGCAACCCGGCGACCGCGCACATGTTCATCATCAACCCGCTGTCGGGCCACGGTATGGACAATCTCTTCACCACCCATCCTTCGACGCAGAACCGCATCGCGGCGCTCCAGCAGCTTGCCGCCGAGCTCGGCGCGCATGGGGCGCCGTCCGTCGGCGCCAACGAAAACTATCCGCCGCGCGGCCCCTGGGGCCGCTCGTCCTCGCGCGGGCCTTGGGGCTGAACTTCGGCAGGAGCTTGGGCAGGAGCTTGGGATTGAGGCAAATCCGCGGCCGGTACGTCCGGAAATCGCATCCGGCTTTGTGAGCTGGCGCACATAGGATCTCTCCGGCGGGTGCTAACACCCCCGTCGTGAGAGTTTCTTCAAAAGGGGATGCGCGGCCGGCGTGTTGCCGGTGGCGGTCAACGATGACCAGAGCAGCGGTGCCAGTGTTGATTGTCCTGGGCATCCTTGTCGGCCTGTCCACGCACATGGTCGTCAATTGCGGTGACGAGGATGATCCGGACATCTGCTCGGCCGTGATCGGCTTCAGCCCGTTCCGCGGGTCGCTCATCGCCTTCGCCTATGAGGGGCGGGGGCGGATTTCGCTGCGTCATGCTGACTGGCGACGGGCGATCGCCGATTTCGACGAGGCCATCCGCCTCAACCCCAACCGCGCCTCGCTCTATCGCGACCGCGGCCTTGCCCATCGGCACGACGGTGCGCTGGGGCTCGCGATTGCCGACTTCGACGAAGCGATCGCGCTCGACCCGAAACATGCCGCAGCCTATCGCGAACGCGGCCTCGCGCTCGCTGCCGATGGCGATCTCGACCGCGCCATCCTGAGCTACACCACCGCCATGCGTCTTGCGCCATCCGACCCGGAGGTCCGGCTCGACCGTGGTCTCGCCTATCTCGCGCGCGGACAGGTCGACGATGCCCGTGCCGATTTCAAGGCCGCGCTGACGCTGCCGGCCGGCAAGGACGATCGCGCCCGCCAGATCGCACGCGCGCGCCTCGCCGAACTGTCGAGTGCCGAGCCCACGCGCCGCGGCGTTGAGAAGGATTCTAGAGCAGCGCTTGATGCTGCACCCTCTCCCCTTGTGGGTGGCTCGCGGCGATAGCGGCGAGACGGGTGAGGGGGCCTCCGCGCGCGAGCCTCCTGCGTCGAGTTCGTGGATACGACCCCTCATCCGGCGCCATAGCCGAAGCTTCGCTTCGGCGTTGTTAAGAACGGCGGCGAAGGCCGCCTTTGTCACCTTCGCCCACAATGGAAGAAGGAAGGGGGCTTTATCCTACTTGGCCTTCTTCGCTTTCGCCCTGGCCTTCTTCGCCGGCTTCTCCTTGACCGGCTTCTCGTTCGGCGCCGCCTTCTTCTCGGCCTTCTCCGCGACGGGCGTGCTGGCCACGAGCCGCATCGAGCGCGCGTAGCTGTCGGCGACGTTGTCGGCGGACATCTGCAGGCGCCTTGCAGCGGCGGTCGCCTGCTCCATGGTGGCCTTAGCCATCATCTTGAAGCGGTCCCGGGTGTCCTTGCCCTTGGCCTTGGCCGCGAGGCCATTGAAGCGATCCCGTCGCTCCTTGGCGCGGGTCATTAGGCCCGTATGTAGCTGTCTGGCCAGTTGCCGGATCACGACATCCAGGTCGGCGTCCGCCATGTTCTTCTATCCTCTTTGAAACAGTCACCAAATCGATGCGCGCGGGACTATGCAGATCGGGCCCCGCCTTGGCAATTCCCGGCTCTGCGTCATCCGCATGTTCCGGTTTACAAAACAAAAAAGCCGCGCTTCTCGCGCGGCTCTTGACGTGATTTCTTGGCGTAGTTTTGCGCTAGCGCGCTATTTTCCGCCTCACTTCAGCGAGGCAACCGGTCCGCTGGAAGCGGCCTGCGGGTCGGGATCGAAGCCGAAGACGCCGACCAGGTACTTGTAGTAGTCCGGCATCTTCTCCTTGAGCGTCTCGCGGGTTTTCGGCTCGTGGATCTCATCCTTGCCCGCAAGGAAGATGCTGGCGGTGACCGCGAAGAACTCCATCTGGTTCTTCAGGGCATAGGTGTCCTTGGGCAGCAGGTCCTTGGACTTGGCGTAGGCATAGTAGCCGAGCACGCCCTTGTTGGCGTAGCCGTCCGGCAACAACCGCGCATGATAGGCGTGGAGCAGCTCGTGCAGCATCACGGGCGCCTTCTCATAGGCCATCATGTTCGGCCGCAGCATGATCACGCCGATCCCGGAATCGACTGCGAGATCGACCGCGTTCGGGTTGGTCCATTGCTGCTTGTCGTGGTCCCACACCGTCAGCGTCCGGGGAGCGGTGCGCCGGATGTCCGGCGTGACCCGGCCGTAGCATGCGGCGGCGGCGCCTTCGTCGAGGCAGGCCATCTCGCTCGCGACGATCGGCACCGAATGGAAGAAGCGCAGCACGCGCGGGCTGAGGCCGGCGCTCTCCACCACGTCGAGCTGGCGCTTCAGATTGTCCGCGAGCGCGTCGACATCCTTGCGGTCGGAGTTCTCCGTCAGGTCGAACGCGTAGCCGCGATAGCTCTGGAAGCCGGGCGGCAGCGCCTGCGCCGCTTCCCCGGATGCATTGGATGTCTGCTGCGCCGGCTCCGCGTTCAGCGGACCTGCGGACAGCGCGCCGATGACGGTCGCCACAAGCAGCAATGCAACGCGCATGATGAACCCCCTGATGTCACTTCGCGCGGCAGAATAGGCCGTCGTTGTTTGCGAAAAGTGAGTGAGGCGAGACTAAGGCACCGATGTTGAGGCGTGCTTAATGGTTGGTTGCAGACCGCGGGGTGCGGGTTAGTCCGGGGTTAACCAAGCGTGGATCGGCCCCGCACTTCGGCGTAACATCCCGGCCAGGGCACCATGCCCGACATCAGCAGCCGGAAGGAGGATCCCATGTATGCCGCCATCCGTCAGGCCAAGGCGAAAAGCGGGAGTGCGGAAGAGCTGGCACGCCGCATCAAGGACGGCGCCGTTCCGATCATCAGCGACGTCGACGGTTTTCGTGCCTATTACGTCGTCTATGCCGGCGACGACACCGTCACCGCGATCTCGATCTTCGACAAGTTCGAGCAGGCGGAGGAGGCCAACCGGCGCGCGATCGCCTGGATCGAGAAGGAGCTCGGCTCGCTGCTCGCCGGGCACGCGAGCGCGGCCGCGGGGCCGGTGATCGTGCATACGCTGGCGTAGGAATTGGACAGATCGCTCACGCCGCATTCTCACCTGTCATCGCCCGGCTTGACCGGGCGATGAAGTACTCCGAGACGGCTGTGATAGAACCGACAGGCTGCTGTGTGTACTGGATGCCCCGCCTTCGCGGGGCATGACGGCGGTGTATGTGGTACGCAACAACCGCAACACGCCCCTCACAACTCCCGCGCGTTCGAGAACGCGAACGAGCTCACCCGCCGCGTCGTCTCGTCCAGGATCAGCGTGCGCGTGATCGGCGGCTCGGCGCGCTGGGCGCAGTTCTCGCGTTCGCAGAGACGGCAGTTGACGCCGATCGGCGTGCCCTCGACCTTCTCCAGATCCATGCCGGCGGCATAGACGAGCCGCGCGGCGTGACGCATCTCACATCCGAGGCCGATGGCAAAGCGCGGCTGCGGCAGCGGATGCGGCGCCACCGGCCGCCGGACCATCTGCGCGATCGAGAAATAGCGCGTGCCGTCGGGCAGCTCGATCACCTGTTTCAGCAGCCGATCGGGTGTGTCGAAGGTCGAATGCACGTTCCATAAGGGGCAGGTGCCGCCGAACTTCGAGAACGGGAAGGTGCCGGAGGAGAAGCGCTTCGACACGTTGCCGGCATTGTCGACGCGGAGCAGGAAGAACGGAATGCCGCGCGCGTTCGGCCGCTGCAAGGTGGTGAGGCGATGGCAGACCTGCTCGAAGCCGGCATTGAAGCGCTGCGCCAGCACGTGGATGTCGTAGTTCAACGCCTCGGCCGCCGCCAGGAACGCCGGGTAGGGCATCATCACGCTGGCTGCGAAATAATTGGCGAGCGTGATGCGGAACAGGCGCCGCGGCGCGTCGTCGAGCGGGCCGGCGCGACCGATGATGGCCTCGAGTTGCTGCGCGCATTCGCCGAGCCCGAGCTGGAAGGCAAGCTGGAACGCACGGCCGGGCGGATCGACCAGCTCCGAGATCAGGAGCTGGCGGCGATGGCGGTCGAAGCGCCGCAAGGTCTCGCGCATCACGTCGACCGGCATGATCCGAGTCTGGATCGAATGCTTTTCGCGCAACCGCGCGGCGAGCGCGGCATAGAGCCCCTCCGCCGGCACGTTCAGTTCGTCGCGCAGGCTTTCCGCGGCCTGCTCGAGCTCCGGGAAATAGTTGCGGTTGGCTTCGATCAATTCCCGCACGCGCTCGACCGGATTGGCTTCAAAGCGCGTGCCGACATCGCGGTCCGCCATCTGCGCTGCGGCCAGGGTCTCGCCCTGGCGCGCTTCGGCGTAGGCGGCGTAGAGCCGCTGCAGCGCGTGGGTCACGCCGGGGCAGAGCTCGGCGAGGTCGCGCAGCTCCTGCTTGGGCACGTCGATCTGACGGAACAGGGGATCGGAGAAGATTTCGTTCAGCTCGGCGAAGAAACGGTCCTCATCGGCGGTGGCGAGATCGCGCAAGTCGAGGTCGTAGGTCTCGGCAAGCCGCAGCAGGATCTGCGCGGTTACCGGGCGCTGATTGCGCTCGATCAGGTTGATGTAGCTCGGCGAGATTCCGAGCCCCTCGGCGATCTGGGTCTGCGACAGCCCCAATTGCTGCCGGATCCGCCGGAAGCGCGGGCCGACGAACAATTTCTTCCCGGAATCGACGGCCATTTTCGAGTTCTCCAGAGCGCTAAGGACAGCCTAGCTGACCCATATCTTTACAGATTTTACAAAATAACATCTATTACAAGTTCTTATGTTACAAGACATCACCATTCAAATACAAGTACTCTGTACGAACTTCGGTTTCTCGCGTTTAGCTCTCGTCACGCATTTCGCAGTGCAGTGTCAAGAATGTTGAGAAATAGCGACACCACGCTGCAGGTCTGTCGCTACCGAAAGGATTACGAACATGAACTTCCAACCGCGCGGAATCACCCAGGGCCCGGCTTCGTATCGGAGCGAGATCGAGGCGGCTCAGGCGCTCCTCGACATCCAGCCGACCTGGAACGGGGTGACGGCCGAGGCCGTCGCGCGCATGCGCCTGCAGAACCGCTTCAAGACCGGCCTCGACGTCGCCCGCTACACCGCGGCGCTGATGCGCGCCGACATGGCCGCCTATGACGGCGACCCCACCAAGTACACGCAGTCGCTCGGTTGCTGGCATGGCTTCATCGCCCAGCAGAAGCTGATCTCGGTGAAGAAGCACTTCGGCACGACCGATCGCCGCTATCTGTACCTCTCTGGTTGGATGATCGCCGCGCTGCGCTCCGAGTTCGGGCCGCTGCCGGATCAGTCGATGCACGAGAAGACCTCGGTGCCGGCCCTGATCGAGGAGCTCTACACCTTCCTGCGTCAGGCGGACTCCCGCGAGCTCAACGACATCTTCCGCGCGCTCGATGCCGCCCGCAAGGAAGGCGACAAGGCGAAGGAAAAGGCGCTGATCGAGAAGATCGACAATTTCCAGACGCACGTCGTGCCCGTGATCGCCGACATCGACGCCGGCTTCGGCAACGCAGAGGCGACCTACCTGCTCGCCAAGAAGATGATCGAGGCGGGTGCCTGCGCGCTGCAGATCGAAAACCAGGTCTCCGACGAGAAGCAGTGCGGGCACCAGGACGGCAAGGTGACCGTGCCGCACGAGGTCTTCCTGGCGAAGATCCGCGCCTGCCGCCACGCGTTCCTCGAGCTCGGCGTCGAAGACGGCATCATCGTGACCCGCACCGACTCGCTCGGCGCCGGCCTCACGCAGCAGATCGCCGTGAGCCACAAGCCCGGCGACATCGGCGATCAGTACAACAGCTTCCTGGATTGCGAGGAAGTGACGGCCGCGACCGCCCGGAACGGCGACGTCATCATCAACCAGAACGGCAAGATGATGCGTCCGAAGCGACTGCCCTCCAACCTCTACCAGTTCCGCCCCGGCACCGGTGAGGACCGCTGCGTGCTCGACTGCATCACTTCGCTGCAGAACGGCGCCGACCTGTTGTGGATCGAGACCGAGAAGCCGCATATCGAGCAGATCGCCAAGATGGTCGATCGCATCCGCAAGGTGATCCCGAACGCGAAGCTGGCCTACAACAACTCGCCGTCCTTCAACTGGACGCTCAACTTCCGTTGGCAGGTCTATGATGCGATGAAGGAAGCCGGCAAGGATGTCAGCAAGTACAACCGTGCTGAGCTGATGAAGGCGGAATATGACGACACGCCGCTGGCGAAGGAAGCCGACGAGCGGATCCGGACCTTCCAGGCCGACTCCGCCAAGCGTGCCGGCATCTTCCACCATCTGATCACGTTGCCGACCTATCACACGGCAGCCCTCTCGACCGATAATCTGGCGAGGGAGTACTTCGGCGAGCAGGGCATGCTCGGCTATGTGAAGAACGTCCAGCGCGCCGAGATCCGTCAGGGCATCGCCTGCGTGAAGCATCAGAACATGGCGGGCTCCGACATCGGTGACGACCACAAGGAGTACTTCGCCGGCGAGGCTGCCCTGAAGGCGGGCGGCGTCCACAACACGATGAACCAGTTCGGCTAACAGCTTGAATTGATCAGTCCGGGGTCCGGCCGGATTTCGGACTGATCACGCGAGGGCAACAGGAGACTGACAATGACCAAAGGCAGCAATTTCTGGGTGATCGGCGGTGAGTTCGGCTCGATGAACTTCCATAAGCTCGTGGAAGGCTCGGCCCAGGTCAAAGGCCCGTTCAAGACCCGCAAGGAAGCCGAGGACTGCTGGCGCGAGGTATCGGAAGAGAGCCGCCACATGGCCGGCGTCCGCTTCTCGATCGTCGAAGAGCCGAACCGCGCCCCGGCAGCTTAACGGCGTTGCTGCCAGCTCGAATTCAAGAAGACGTCCAAGGACGGACGGTCCCATCCAGGCCCTGCCTGGGTGGGATCGTCTGTTTTTGGCACATGTGAACCGGCTGTGGGCACCGTAAGTATCTGGAATTGTAGGCCCTTTGCGGACGTTGTGGTTGCTGATAGGTTAACGGCCGTATTCGAGTAGCGAGGCCGAGAATGTCTGAGCCGGAGACGAGCGGGACCCATGCCAGCCAGCCGCGCCCGGTACGGCTGCGCGATGCGCTGCTGCGGGCGCGGATCGAGGCTGCCGACCGGACCGGCGTCGTGGTCGATTTGCGCGACGCCGAGGTCGCGCGGCTGGAGATTCTCAACGACGCGCTCGACCCGTTGTTTGCGCAGGTGCCCGAGCAGATCGACCTGTTCGACCGCGGCATCAGCCAGGGCGATGCGCCAAGGCTCTGGATCGATGTCGTCGCGCACATCGTGATGGGGCGCGACAAGCGGATGTACCGCTTCGTCCAGGACAGCCGCTTTGGCCGCATCGTTCTCGCCGAATCGCACGATACCGCCGTGATCGTCGACGCCGTCACCGAGTATGTCGCCCGCCGCATGATCGAGCGCGAGCATGCGATGGTCGTATTGCCCGAGCCGAAGCCGGTCGCGCCGGAGCCGCCGCGCCGCTCGCGCATCTGGCCGTTCGTGTTCGGCTTCATCCTCGGCGCCGCCGCCCTGTTTGGCGTCGCCGTGGTTGCGGCGCTGCAGAGCTGGTGAAAGTCTCGTCATTGCGAGCGCAGCGAAGCAATCCAGCAATGTTTCCGCGGAGGGATTCTGGATTACTTCGCGGAGCCTGTCATCGGGCCGCGCTTTGCGCGGACCCGGTGGCTCGCAACGACGGCGAAACTAAATCAGCCGCGTGTGCTTGATCTGCCGGACCTTCAATCCATGATCGAGGCTGCGCACCGTCTGCTCGCAGCGCCAGCCGGCATTGTCCCTCTCGATGGCGAACAGGTTGTACGCCGCCGCGGGATAGCGCCCATGGGCGAGCGCGGAGGCCGAAGGTACGCCGATCGCGGGGACGTTGCCGTTCGGCCCGTCGAACCACATCGTCGAGTGCACATGGTCGTGGCCGTGCAGGATCAGCTCGACGCCGTGCCGCCTGACGAGGGCGAGGAGGTCGGCCGAATCGGTCAGCCTCTTGTGACGCGAGCGCGAGCGCAGTGGATGATGCACGAGGAGGACGCGGAAGACGTCCTCACTCGCAAGCTGTGCGAGAACCTCCTCGAGGGCTGCGAGCTGGTCGCGGCCGAGCGTGCCTGTCGCCATCAGCGGCAGGGTCGGCACGGCCGTGGACAGGCTGATCAGCACAACCGGTCCGCGGCGCCGGATGGCGGGGAAGGCCGCGGCCGCCGGCGCATCGCCTGCGATGTAGTGCAGGAACGTCTCGCCGAAGCGGTGGCGCGTGGCGCTGACATAGGCGTCGTGATTGCCCGGGATGGCGGTGACGCAATCCGGCGGGCCGACGCCTTCGAGCCAGGCCAGAGCCGGTCCAAATTCCGCTTCCAGCGCCAGGTTGACGAGATCGCCGGTTACGGCGATGTGGTCCGGCGCCTGGGCATGGATGTCGGCAACCAGCGCGTCGAGCACCTCGCGGCGCTGGTATTTGTGCCGGTTGCGCGTCCAGTTGACGTAGCCGAGCGCCCGCTTGCCCGCGAGTTCGATCGCCCTGGGCCTCGGTAGCGGCGGCAGATGCGGGTCGGAGAGATGGGCGAGCGTGAACGGTGCCATGGAGCGCGATTGCCTCGCTATTGCTCCGCTGTAATGGCAAGCTCGGGCGGTGGAGGCAAGGATAGCTTGAAGGACGGCTTGAAGGGGGGCCACGCAAGCGGCGTGATGGGGGGACGACTGGACCAGATAAGACGAAGATGCGAGCCGCTGCTGCGGCGATTCTTCCACGCCTATTTCCTGCTCGTCCGCGGCATGACCCTCGGTGTCCGCGCCGTAGTGCTGGACGCCGACAACAGGGTGTTCCTGGTCAAGCATAGCTATGTCAGCGGCTGGTACCTCCCCGGCGGCGGCGTCGACTACGGCGAGACCATGGAGGAGGCGATGCGGCGCGAGCTCAAGGAGGAGGGAGATATCGACCTCACGGGCGAAGCGGTGCTGCACGGCATCTTCCTCAACAGCCACGTCTCGCGGCGTGATCATGTCGCGGTCTACGTCGTCAGGCATTTCCGGCAGGACCGTCTGCCCGAGCCCAACCGCGAGATCATCGAATGCGGCTTTTTCGCAAGCACGGCGCTGCCGGACGACACCACGCCCGGCACGCGGCTGCGCATCGCCGAGGTGCTCGACGGCAAGCCGGCGATTGCGACGTGGCGGTGAGAGGGCCTCGGGACGCCTTAAAGGAACTGAAGCGGAGCCTGGCTGCCATGGACCTGCGCATCGCCAGATGCTACTCCGCCTCCTGATATTGACGCGTTTTCTGAACGCGAACCAGGGTCCACTTCGCTCGAAAACGCCGTGCTGACATGAACGATCTCTCGCTCACTATCCTTCCCGAATCCGCCGGCGACGCCCAGGCGATCGAGCGGCTGCACGAACGCACGTTCGGTCCCGGTCGCTTCGTCCTCAGCGCCTACCGGATCCGCGAGCACGTCGATCACCTGCTCGAGCTCTCCTTCACTGCGCGCATCGGCACGCTTCTGGTCGGCTCTGTCAGGCAATTGCCGGTGCTGATCGGCGAGACGCCCGCGCTGCTGCTCGGGCCGCTCACCGTCGAGCCGCCGTTCCGCGACCGCGGCATCGGACGGCTCTTGATGGAGCGCGCGCTGAAGGACGCCAAGGAGAAGGGGCACCGGCTGGTGCTGCTGGTCGGTGACGAGCCCTATTACAGCCGCGTCGGCTTCAAGCCGGTGCCGAAGGGCCGCGTCACCATGCCAGGCCCGGTCGACGCAAACCGCATCCTGGTGTTCGAGCTCGTCGACGGCGCCTTCGAAGGCGTGTCGGGGGCCGTGGGCCCCGACTGGAGCAAGGCGCGGGTTTAGGGCGCGCGCTCGAGCAATCGGCGATCTCTGGATGAACGACCGGCTCCGTCAGCGAGAGAAGACGCGCGTGCCACGAGGCCATGTCTGTTGGTTTCCGAGCGGACTGGCTCCAATTTCCCAGCCCGCGCCGCCCCATAGGGCGTCAACCACGCCAAGCTCACCCATGGCATCACGGACAAAAAATATGTTGGGGGAAGAGCTGATATCCAGCGCGCCGCTTTCTCCATTGGCCTGCAGCCTCAACAGGCACCAGACATCCGCGAGTTTGGTCTCATCGCGCGAATTTAAGTCTCCGGAGATCTCCGTGGCACTTGAGGGAGCCTTCAACGCGTACGATTGCAAAGATGTATCGCCAGCGGTTTCAGCCTTGACCGCGAACCGGCGCACAAAGGTCGCGCCAAGCCAAGAAATTTTGACCTCGGCCGCTGGCGTCATGTCTTCGCGAAAATGCTCGCGAGCAACGAAGGCCCCGGTCTGGGGTATCGCTGAGGTTGACGGAGGATCGAACGGTTCGCCAGGCTTTCGCGTGAGCGAGCATTCGATCCTGCTACCAGGAATAACCGACGCCGATCCGCCGTTAGCAGGCTTGTTCTCGTCCGGCCTTGCGTTGCCCGCCCATATTGCCAGCACTGCGACGAGAGACGGTTTGAGCCATTTGCGGCGCATTGTTGTCGGCCTTGAATTGCTACTTCAAGGAGAAGGTAAACCGTCGATTTCAGATGTAAATCAAAGAGTAGGTTCCTAGTTAAGGTCTAAACACATAATAAAATCGCAGGATAAGTTTGAGATGATTTCGAAGAAATACTTATGAACTGGCGTCGCGAAACCGAGGCTGTCTGACAGCAGCGGAGGTGCAAACGCATTGGCAATGCGAGCGCCGTGTTTGAAGATGGCATGCATGGAAGCGCTGCCCGAATCAGGCATGCCGCGATACGCCCGCAGCGTCTCGTCAGATCAAAGCGATCGAAAACGGAACTCTTCAAACCGAACTGCGACGATCGGCTAGCCAGTCAACCTTGCGATCGACGGATTGGACCGCGGCGCAATTCGCAGTTCACCAGGGTCGATCATCGACTGCGGTGTCGCCCGACAGCACCTTGCCTGTGCGCGAAGTGGATCACTCCACGTCCAGCGCACGCGCCAAACCGGATTATTGGCGTAGGCCGGGATACGCCAGAGCCAGATGGTTTCGTAAACACTGTCGCCGAGCCGCTCCACGTCCGGATGCGGTATCGGCCAAAGCGCCGTGACGGCGAGAGCGACCGCCAGGACGGGTCCCACTGAAAAAATTACTTTGCGCATTCTCATTTCTATAATTTAAGAGCGGCGACTGCCGCAGATGCAATGAGCGGTCAAAACACTTGGGGCGTTCCATCAGTAGAACACCCCTTTCCAAAATTGGAAATCCGGAACTCTACGGTTGCCGGGATGCTACGGGGTTACGCTTCTCGGATTGTGCGATGATCGCGCTTGATGCGGCAACATAGACGGCGCTGTGCGATCGGCCCTTAGTGCCCAACCAAAGTCTGAGCGGATATTGGCCGACGCCGGCACGGTCTCGGAAATAAATGCTCGGTTTGCACTCAGACGCGCTCGGGCGCGATGTGGTGCTGAAAAACCTTCCAGTCTGCGATCTTCACGCCCGTAAAAGCTTCGGCGGCCTCTTGCCAAGGGGTCGCGTGCCAGTTGTGGCGGGCATGACCCCGCCCCATGACGTCCCGCATTTCCGCTGCCGTCACGCCATAGGCCGTTGCGCTGTTGTCGTTGTGGACATTGATCTTTCCGCCCGTGCCGACATGGCCGAGGCCGATCAGATGACCGACCTCGTGGAAGTGAGTCCAGAACTTCACTGTTGAGTGCGGAATCATCTGCTCCGATTTGATGTCGTTCTGGCTGTAAAGGACTGAGTTCGAACGGAAGTCCACACCGTCCCGTGCGCGAACGACGGCAATTGTATAGTGCGCGTCGTGGGCCGCTGAGACCGCCTTGAGATCAAGCTTGCAATACACGTTGCATCGGTAGGCTGGACGACCGTGGGCGAGATAGTTTAGCCCGTCATACGTTTTCGGCGTCTTCAACCAGAACTGGCCGTCCCAGAAACGTTGCGCACTACTCGTGAGATTCCGAACGTACTGTTCGAACTCGCCGGGTTTCCATTTCTGAATGGATTTCTTGGACGGATGCGTGGCGGTATCGTCCGCATCGCCGTAGGTCCCGGTTTTTCCGGCGGGGTCGATCTTCGCGAAGAAGATACGGATAAAGATCGTGAGATAGGCATTGGTGGAATGGTCGATCTTCCAATCGACAAGATCGGCGTCCCACTTGCCGCCGTAGGTCAGTTTCGGCCCTGTCCGGATGAGCGTGCCGAACTTGAAATCGATCGGTCCCATGGTCGCCTCCGCTGACAGCGTCGACGTGCCGGTCTGAAAGTTCTGTCGTGGCGAGTATGGACGGTCACGTCTGCTGCGGAGCTTATCACCGCGAACGGGACGTGTACATTCGCCGTCTGCGTCCCCCCACCACTTGAGCGTCGTACCGCAGGTTTACTTAGGTGCTCCGCCGTTTGTTCAGAGGCTCGTGAGCAGCGCCCGCGGTGCTCCGCTACTGCTTGTTTCGATTCTTGCTCGCGCCCCTGTGCGGCGGCGTCGACGACAGCGCGCTTGCCGTCTCCGTCATCTGGATGCAGGTGAGCAGATCGACATAGCTTTGGGTTCCGAGCGATGTCGCCTCGTTCTCGCAGGAGTCACGGACTGCGGGTTTGGCCGTCGCCCATACCGTGCCGAGCTGCTTCTGCGCTGCCGTCTCATCGCGCATACAATCGGCAAAGCTTTGCGCCAACGCCAATCCCATCGCCTTGTCCGTCTCGGACGTCGACTCGCAGAGCGCTTCGACCTTCAGTTCGGGCACGCGATCGGACACGGGTATCAACGAAGGGCTTGCGAGCAATCCAAATGCAAAAAGGATGGCCTTCATCTATCTCTCCATCTCTAGAACTGTCCGGGCTGCGCCGGCGGGCCGGGCCAATCAGACCTGATATTGGTGGGATTGTTGCGATCGAACAGATCCTGGCGCAACGCGAAGCCACGCTTGGCAGAAAGGGCATTGAGGTCGAAAATTGATGGCGCCTCGGGCTTGGCTGTGCCGATCGTTTTCTGCGGTGAAACATGTCGGGCCGCCGCCGTTTGGGCAGACGCAGTGCCCGCCGTTGCGAAAGCGGCAGCAGCAAGAATGAGGACGAACGATGCATTGGAGAACATATGAACTCTCCTGCAATCAATAAACCGCCCGCGCAGACGGCCACGGCATCTCGTGACGGATGTTGATCTAGATCAACATCGACGGGCGCGGAAGAGTACCGCCCATCGCGCATCGGTTCAAACCTTCGATGATACCCGGCACTGCGGCGGTGTTCGCGCCAAATGCTGGGGGCATCGGAGCAATCAGATACATTTTCGTATGGATTTCGTATGGATCAGTTCTTGCGCCGCTTATCTGTGGCGAAGCATGCCGCGGAGAAAGATATCTCCGCCTCTGGTCAGCCATTTTGTCCGTTGATCCAGGTCAAGTCCCTCTTGTCGAGATTAGCCAAGGATTACGCTTCATTTGAAGGGAGGTATTGCAATGAGCGCTACCCGATCCTTCGCGGCTGCATTTGCACTTATATTTGTATTTGCTTCTTCAGCGCCGGCGTTTGCGCAACAGACGCAACTAAGCGCGCCGCCGCCCGGTTCAGCCGCCGCCACGGCCCCGATAGACGGAAGGCAGCTTCCGCCGCCTGATCCGAAATTCGGCGGCGTGATCAAGGACGACGCGCTGCAATCGAAGCCGTGGTGGCCGCCGCGTGTCGTGCCGCCGAAGAGCGCACCGAACGTGCTGCTGATCATCACGGACGATGCCGGTTTCGGTGTGCCCAGCACCTTCGGTGGCGTCATCCCGACCCCGACGATGGAGCGCATCGCGAATGAGGGGTTGCGCTACAATCGCGTCTTCTCGACCGCGCTGTGCTCACCGACCCGCGCGGCGCTGATTACCGGACGCAATCACCATTCGGCCGGCTTCGGCGTGATCTCCGAGCAGTCGACCGGCTTCCCCGGTTACAACAGCATCATTGCGAAGGACAAAGCGACGATCGGCCGGATTTTGCTCGACAACGGCTACGCGACATCATGGTTCGGCAAGGACCACAACACGCCGGCGTTCGCGGCCAGCCAGATCGGTCCGTTCGACCAGTGGCCCATCGGCATGGGCTTCGAATACTTCTACGGTTTCGTCGGCGGCGACGCAAACCAGTGGGAGCCGAATCTCTTCCGCAACACGACACAGATCTATCCGTTCCAGGGCAAGCCGCCCGGCACCTGGAATCTCGTCACCGCGATGGCCGATGAGGCCATCGACTGGATGACGCGGCTTCACCAGACCGATCCGTCGAAGCCGCTCTTCATCAAATACGCGCCCGGCGCCACGCACGCGCCGCACCACCCGACCAAGGAGTGGGTGGACAAGATCAGCGCAATGCATCTGTTCGACGACGGCTACGAAAAGGTGCGCGAGCGCATCCTGGAGAACCAGAAGCGGCTCGGCGTGGTCCCGAAGGACACCAAGCTGGCGCCTTGGCCCAAGGACATCCTCAAGCCATGGGACCAGTTGAGCGCCGAGGAGAAGAAGCTCTTCATCCGCCAGGTCGAGGTGTTTGCGGCCTACGCCGCCTATAACGATCACGAAATCGGTCGCGTGATCCAGCACTTCCAGGATCTTGGCCGGCTCGACAACACGCTTGTCATCTACATCAACGGCGACAACGGCACCAGCGCCGAGGGCGGACCGCTCGGCACGCCCAACGAGGTGGCGTTCTTCAACGGCCTGAATGAACTGCCGGTCGACGTGCAGATGAAGTTCTACGACGTCTGGGGCACCGAGCAGACATACAACCACATGTCAGCCGGCTGGTCGTGGGCGTTTGACACGCCCTTCGACTGGTTCAAGCAGAATGCCTCCAGGCTCGGCGGCATCAACCAGAACATGGTGGTGTCATGGCCGGCGCGCATCAAGGACAAGGGCGCCCTGCGCGAGCAATTCGTCCACGTGATCGACGTGGTGCCGACGATTCTCGAGGCGGCCGGCATCCGTGCGCCCGACGTCGTCGACGGCATCAAGCAGGCGCCGATCGAGGGCACGAGCTTCGCATACACCTTCGATGCGGCGAACGCGAAAACGGCGTCCCGCCACAAGACCCAATACTTCGAGATGATGGGCCAATGGGCGCTCTATGACGACGGCTGGATGCTCTCCACCAAAGTCAACCGCGCACCCTGGCAGGCGTTCGGTCCGGCGAACCCGGATCCGCTCAACAACCAGGTCTTCCAACTCTACAACCTGACCAAGGACTTCAGCCAGACCGACGACATCGCGGCGCAGAATCCGCAGAAGGTCAAGGAGATGCGGCAGAAGTTCGTCGCGGAAGCCAGGAAGTACCAGGTCTTCCCGATGGACGCGTCGGTTGCGGCCCGCATCATCGCGCCACGTCCGAACATCACGGCCGGCCGCAAGGAGTTCGTGTACACGCGGCCGATGACTGGATTGCCGCAGGGGGACTCGCCCGTGCTGCTCAACACCTCCTACACGATCACCGCTGACATCGACGTGCCGCAGGGCGGCGCCGAGGGCATGATCCTGACCTCGGGAGGCCGCTTCGCCGGCTACGGCTTCTACCTGCTGCAGGGCAAGCCGGTGTTCCTGTGGAACATGGTCGATCTCGAACGCATCAAGTGGGAAGGGCCGGATGCGCTGCCGCCGGGCCGGCACACGGTCGAGTTCGACTTCAAATATGAGGGCATCGGCGCGCAGACGCTCGAGTACAACAACTTCAGCGGTCTCGCGCAGCCCGGCACAGGCACGCTGAAGGTCGATGGCAAGGACGTCGCCAGGAAGCGGATGCCGAAGACGCTGCCAATGATCCTGCAGTGGGACGAAAGCTTCGACATCGGCTCCGACACGCTCACCGGCGTGAACGATGCCGACTACAAGCCTCCGTTCGCGCTGACGGCCAAGCTCAACAAGCTGACGGTCAAGGTCGACCGCCCGCAACTGTCGCCTGCGGACATCAAGAGATTGCAGGCGGGGATGCATGAGAAGGCCCAGGCTGATTGATCGCGGCACGAAGCAACAGAGGCGGGGCACTCCCCGCCTTTGTTCTCTTTCGAATGTGGTGACGAAAATGAAAGGCAACTCGCGTGCTTTGGGCCCTCGCAATTTCGGGAGGACTTGTCATGTGTACTCGCAAGATCTTCATTGCGCTTCTGTATATTTCCCCATTCATGATCTCTGCGGCAGCATTTGCCCAAAGTGCCGCCCCGATTGGATCGCCGGGCGCCACCACAACAATTGATGGAAAGCAGCTCCCGCCGCCCGATCCGAAATTTGGCGGTATCATCAAGGAAAGAGCCTCGGAGTCGAAACCATGGTGGGCGCCGCGCGTCGTGCCGCCGAAGGGCGCCCCCAACGTTCTGCTGATCATGACGGATGATCAGGGTTTCGGCGCTCCCGGTACCTTCGGCGGTGTGATTCCTACGCCATCCATGGATCGCATCGCGCAGGCCGGACTGCGCTACACTAACTTCCATTCGACGTCGCTCTGTTCACCCACGCGGGCCGCGATCATCACGGGCCGCAACCATCACTCGGTTGGCTATGGAGTGGTCAATGAAATCGGAACCGGTTTCCCGGGCTACGATTCGATCATCCCGATTGAGAAAGGTACCATCGGCACCATCCTTAAGGCGAACGGCTACGCGACCTCGTGGTTCGGCAAGGACCACAACACGCCTTCCTATCAGGACAGCCAAGCCGGCCCATTCGATCAGTGGCCGAATGGCATGGGCTTCGACTACTTCTACGGTTTCGTCGGCGGCGATGCGAGCCAGTGGCAGCCGAACCTGTTCCGCAACACGACGGCGATCTATCCCTTCCTCAACAATCCCGGCTGGAATCTCGAGACCGCGATGGCCGACGAGGCGATCCAGTACATGAAGCAGCTCAAGGAAATCGCACCAGGCAAGCCGTGGCTCGTCTACTACGTGCCTGGCGCCACCCATGCTCCGCATCATCCGACGCCCGAGTGGGTGAAGAAGATCAGCGACATGCACCTCTTCGACGAGGGCTGGAATAAGGTGCGCGAGAAAATCTTCGCCAATCAGAAGCGGCTGGGCATCATGCCCGAGAATGCCAAGCTCACGCCGTGGCCGAAAGACTTGCCCGAATGGGATTCGCTGAGCTGGGACGAGAAGAGGCTCTTCATCAAGCAAGCGGACATCTATGGAGCCTATCTCGCCTATGCCGACCATGAGATCGGACGGATCATCCAGGCCGTCGAAGACCTAGGCGAGCTTGACAACACCTTGATCATCTACATTGGCGGCGACAATGGTGCGAGCGCTGAAGGCATGCTCAACGGCACACCAAACGAGTTCACCACCTTCAACGGCGTTGCCGTGCCGGTGAAGGATCAGTTCCTCTGGTATCCGTTCTGGGGATCGGAGCGGACCTTCCCGCATTACGCCGCCGGTTGGGCGTGGACGATGGATACGCCCTTCAAATGGGTCAAGCAGGTGCCGTCACACTTCGGCGGGACCGCCCAGGGCGTGGTCATGTCATGGCCCGGGCACATCACGGACGCCGGCGGCATCCGCCGCCAATTCCATCATGTGATCGATATCGTGCCGACCATCCTCGAAGCGGCCGGCATTCAGCAACCGGATACGATCAACGGGATCAAGCAAATCCCGATCGAAGGCACCAGCATGGCCTACACGTGGGATAACGCAAACGCCGCAGCACCCACGAAGCACACGACGCAATATTTCGAGATGCTCGGTAATCGCTCAATTTATCATGATGGGTGGGTTGCGGCGACAATTCCCGTAACGCTTCCCTGGGAGCTGAGCACCAAGGCACCTCCGGACGTGATTACGGGGTACAAGTGGGAACTCTACAATGTGCAGGAGGACCCCACGCAGTACACCGACCTCGCGGACAAGATGCCGGATAAGCTGAAGCAGTTGCAGGACCTCTTCTACTCCGAAGCGAAGAAGTACAACGTGCTGCCGCTTGATAATACGACGCTTGCGCGCTGGAACACGCCGCGTCCGAGCCTCACGGCCGGGCGAACGGTGTTTACCTATACGGGCGAGCTGATCGGCACGCCCGGCAGCGCGGCGCCGAGCATCCTGAACAAGGGCTACACCATCACCGCCGACGTCGACATCCCTGAGCGTGGCGCGGAAGGCATGATCGTCACCCAGGGTGGGCGCTTCGGCGGCTATGGCCTGTTCCTGAGCAAAGGCGAATTTGGAATCGGCCGAGGCAAGGTGGTGTTCCTCTATAACCTGCTCGACCTCAAGCGCACGGCCTGGGAGGGGCCCGAACTGACGGCCGGCAAGCACGCCATCGTTTTCGACTTCAAGTCCGATGGTCCGGGCCTCGGTAAGGGCGGCACAGGCATCTTGTCGGTGGACGGCAAGGAAGTGGCGCGGAATACGCTGGAACACACGACTCCGATTACCTTCCCCGAGGACGAAAGCTTCGACATCGGCCAGGACACGCGCACTGGATTGGCGCTGGTGGAGTATCGCTACGATCCTCCGTTCAAGTTCACCGGCAAGATCGACAAGCTGACGTTCAAGCTCGAACCAGAGCCGCAGACGCAAACGCAAGGCAAGAACTAGCAGGTACACGGGGCGACGCGATGTCGCTGAATTACACACAGCAAGATGAAGTCGACCTCGAGAGGTCGACTTCGAGAGTGCATCTGTCGGTTTTGAAACCATGTGGGTCAGTCCGAGCATCGTGAAATGGACGATTCTCGCTGCCGCTCTCGAGGCCGCCGTCACCGGCCTCGTTCTGTTCGTCTGGCCACCGCTGTTCGCCTGGCTGGTCTTCGGCGCCGAATTCTCCAACGCCGGGGATGCGCTGGGAGGGCTCACGGCCATCGTATTGCTCGCGCTGGTGCTCGCGACGTGGCCGTCGACTGCCAAGACTCCCAACCAACTATCGTCTGTTCGAACGCTTCTGATCTATAACCTTCTCGCAGCGATCTATCTCGTCTATGTTGGGCTTGGCGGCAAATTGACGGGCATCCTGTTGTGGCCGGCGACCGCGCTCCACGCGATTTTTGCACTGCTGCTCGGTGCGGCCTGGTTCTCAACACGGGAAATCCAGGAAGAAGACTTTTCGATTTAGTTCACGGTCTTTGCTTGATGGAGTGTCACATGAAAGTCCTCAGCCACTGCATTGCGGTTGCGCTCGCTATAGCTCTGCCGGCCCTTCCGTCGGTACTGAGGCCGGGAAGCGGCCTCGTGGGATCGGCGCAGGCCGCCGAGGAAACGGTTCAGACCATGCTCGCGGCCCAAATACGTACGCAAGGCTTTACCTGCGAAAAAGCGCTTGGCGCGACCAAGGACGCGAAGCGATCCAAGCCGGACCATGACGTGTGGGTGCTCAAATGCAGCAACGCGAACTATCGCGTGAGCCGCGCACCCGACATGGCCGCGAAGGTGGTGCCGCTGGAGTAGCTGACATGAGCGATGCGCTGCCGCTGATTCCATCGATCGACCAGCTATCCCGCATCATCGGCAGCGTGGCGGCACCGGCGTTTCTGCTTGGGGCCGTTGCAGCGTTCATTTCGGTGCTGATGTCGCGCATGAACCGCGTGATCGATCGCTCGCAATTCCTTCACAGCATCGCCGACAGAGAAGATCCCAAAGCATACCTCAAGGTGGATATCCCCCGTCTTAAGCGCCGGGCGGCGCTCCTCAACCAGTCGATATTCTATTCCACCATGTGTGCCATCATCACAGCCTGCCTGATCATCATTGCGTTCGTGAGCGCTCTGCTGCACCTCACGCACGAATATGGCTTTGCCATTCTGTTTATTGCCGCACTGGTGTTTTTCGTCCTGTCACTGGTCAATCTCGCTCGCGAGACTCGAATTGCCCTAAGGGATTTCGACCATCATGTGTAGATTTCGACCAAGGAAATCGCGACTTGCGAGGGAAGGTCCGAGCTTGCGTGCACGAGCTCGGAACGCCGTGCACACATGAATGGGGATTGGGATACGGCCTGAAATCCGACGGAGTGATGAGCATGATCTCGATCAAACTTCCGCTCTGGCTTCGCTTTGTCCTGCTCGTAGGACTTGCCATTCTTGCGACGGGCGCAGGTCTTCTTGGCTATCGATACTATACCCGGCCGGTGACGCTGACCGTGGCGGCGGGCTCGGTTGACGGTGAGGCCGTCAAGGCAATGTCCGCTATCGCAAGCCGGCTCGTTTCGACGAATGCGGCGGTGCGCCTCAAGGTGATCGACGTCGGTACGACACTCGAAGCCGCCAAGACCTTTTCGGCGGGTGACGTTGATCTCGCGGTTGTTCGTGGCGATGTCGGCGATCTGTCTCAAGCCCAGGCTGTCGTTGTCGTGAGCCGCATGGTCGCACTTCTCATCGCTCCACCGGGCTCGACGATCGACAGCATGGATAAGCTGAAGGGCCGCCGAGTGGGCGTCATCGCAGGCGCCGCAAATGCCAGACTTGTCGACGTGCTGAGCAAGGAATATGGCCTGGATCGCGCCAAGACGTTCAAAGACATTGAGCTTGCGGATGCGCGGCGTGCGATTCAATCCAAGGAGGTTGCCGCGCTGCTTGTTGTGATCCCTTTGGCCGAGCGATACCTGGCGCAGGTGCGGGGCTTGTTTCAGCAAAGCCCGAAGGCGTTGCCGGTCCTGATTGCAATCGAGTCCGCAGGCGCGATTGCGGAGTATGATCGAGCCTATGAAAGCTTCGACGTGCCGAAGGGAACGTTACGCGGAGCCCCGCCGGTTCCAGACGATGATCTCACGACCGTGAGAACGTCGCTGTATTTGGTTGCGAGAAAGAAGCTTAGCTCCGATTTGATCGGCACTCTCACGCAAACGATCATGAGCGTTCGTAGAGACCTGTTAACCGAGCAGCCGCTGTTTGCACAAATTACCGCCCCCAGTACCGACCCGGATGCCTACCTTGCCGTGCATCCTGGGGCAGCAGCCTTCTACAACGGCACCCAACAGAGCTTCATGGATGAATACGGCAACTGGATCTATCTGACCCCGATGATTTTAGGCGGCCTGGCATCGGTTCTGGCGGCGGCCTGGAAATTTCTCGGAATCGGGCAGCCTGCAACTGTGGAAGGGCCGTTGGATTCTCTTTATGCCCTGGCGCGACGGATCCGGAAGGTCGGCACGGAGGCCGAGCTGGTGGAAATCGAAGAAGAGATTGACGGTATTCTGAAAGAGCAGCGCAGCAAGGCCGCAAAGGGAGACGAGAGTGCGGTGGACGAGGCTACATTGAATGTCGCGGCCCACAGGTTGGAGAACTTGATCCACGATCGGAGGACACTGCTTGCGACCAAACCTGCAATTTCCACTGCGGCTTAGACGCAAGGGGTGAACGCCTGCAACCGGAGGTGCAGCGCACCTCCGGCGCGATTCGGAAGCCAAACCCGATACTTCGTGTCTCGGCTAGAACTTGAAGTTGGCGAACGCCCGTACGCCGATGCCGGGCATCAGAACCTGATCTTTCGTGTAGGACACCGCGTTACGGATGCTCTCGTTGAGGAGATTGTTGCCGACGAGGCCGGCCGTCATCTCGCGCGCGCCGAACGGATTGGGACCGAGCTTGGTCTTGTAGCTGACCTCGGCCTTCAGCAGGTTATAGCCCGGCGTCGGCGTCTCCGCGATCGGGGCGACGTTGTTCTGCGCGAAGGCGTGCAACAGGTTGACGCGCATCAGCCAGTTGTCGTCGCGCCAGAACACGCCGCCGCCGATCCGCACGGGCGGAATGCGCGGCACGTTGGTGCCGTCGGTGAAGGTGGCGCGCACCGCGTCGAGCTGGTTCTCGATGCCCCAGATGCCGCCATGGAACGCGCCGACGTCGAGTTGCGACTGGAATTCGCCGCCGCGGAAGATGGCATCGCGCTGCGAATATCTCGCTTGCTGCAGTTCAAGCTGGTCCGGATTGGCGATGTCCACACAAGCGGCATCGTCGCACGTGTTGCCGGTCAATCGGCGGAATATGAAGCCGTTGAACCTCGTGTAGTAGCCGGTGAGTTCGAAACGGAACGGCCCTGTCGCCCGCCGCAGGCCGACCTCGATCGATTTTGCCGTTTCGATGCCGAGGTCCGGATTGCCGATGTCGAAGGTAGCGGTCGCGTCATGCGCGCCGCGCGAAAACAGCTCTGCCGGTTTCGGCGCTCGTTCGACGTATTGACCGGTAACGCTGGCAACCAGACCCCACGGCAGATCCTGGAGCAGGCCAATGCTCGCACTCTTGGGCGTGAAGTGCAGGTTCCGCGGCGTGGCAGGACCAATACTGGCAGGGTCGATATTAACGTCGAACACGGGAGGTATGAATGCCGGCGTTGTCCCGGAGAGATCGACATGTTCGATGCGTCCGGCAATCTGCGCCTTGGTGGTCTCGGTGAATTTCAGCTCGTTGAAGACGTAACCGGCGACCCTGTTGTTATTGTTAGGGTCCCATAATCCGTTGAGTGGGCTGCCCGGATCGTCGGGGCTCGGCGCGGTCAATTCCTGGTGGCCGGCCTGGACGCCGAACGCCGTGGTCACCTCGGCGAAGCGGGCGTTGAACGGCATCAACTGCACCTCGGTGCGGATCTCCTGCTCCTTGTTGGTGAAGGTCTGCCGCACGCCGTCGCTGTTGGGATCGAGGGGATCGGCAAGGCCGATCTCGTTGTGCCGGTAGTCGGTGGCGCCGGCCCAGAAGCGGATGGTGTCGATCGCGGCGGCATCGGGCCGGTACTCGCCCTTGACGTTGATCTTGGTCTGGTGGGCGTCAATCCGCGTGTTGTGGTCGGCGCCGTCGATGCCGGGAATGTGGTAGAGCGAGTCGTTCTGCGTGATCGCTGCGCCGATATAGCCGCCCTGGAAGAAGTAGGAGCCGCCGAGCGAGGCGCCGTCCGAGCGCGTCGCCGAATTGGGCTGACGGCCGTTCGTGATGGGCCGCGTCTGGTCGAACAGATACGGGTAGCTCGGGATGCCGTAATCCGTTGTGTTGCGGCCATACACGTCGGCATGGAAGGCGTAGTTGCCGCCGCCGGTATCGAGCAGCACACCGCTTTCGACGCCGCGATCGACCGAAGTGAAGGCGGAGCGCGTCTCGGCCGTGACGCAGGGCGATGTCGCGGCTGTGGCGAGCGGTGCCTTGGCCGGCAGGCCGTAAGTTTGGAACGGCGGCGCGTCGCAGGTCGGCACTGCATCCGGAATCCGGTTGTTGGTGGCGCTCACGACGCCGCCGATCGAGGTCGAGCCGTAGCGAAGCGCGGCGGGCCCGCGCACCACTTCGACCTGGTTGGTTGCAAGGGTATCGATCGGGACGAAGTGATCCTCGCCGAGGTCGGATGCGCCGCCGGAATTGGTGCCGTTCTCGACGATGCCGACGCGATTGACGTCGAGACCCCTGATGATCGGCCGGCTGGAGGCACCAGGCGCGAAGCTCGATCCGGTGATGCCGGGCTTGGAGAACAGGAGGTCGCCGAGCTGCCCGCCGCCCTCGCGGCGGATCTCCTCGTTCGGCACAACGGTGACTGTGGCGAACTGGTTGGTCACGATCGGCAGCACGCCTTGCTGAGGTGCAGCGGGTGGAGTAGGGGCCGGCGGCGCGGGTTCGGCCGCACGTTCGCGGTGGCGTGCAGGCGCGGCGCGGGCGACGCGGCTTGGGGTGCGTGACGGCACGACCGCCCTGCGCTGGATGGGGCTCGGCGCCGTGACCGTGACGGCGGGAAGCTCGGTGGCGGCCGGCTTTTCCTGGGCCAACTCTTGGGCGAGCGCCGGGGTCGCGGCGGCGCCGAGCAGGAGCAGGCTTGCTCCGCTAAGGCGCTGCGCGCGTCGCAATCTAGATGTCATTGTCCTGATTCCGGTCAGGCGCCGTCCGAAAGTCTGCTTGTTGATCGGAGGCGGCCTGCAATTCGACTTCAACGGCTCCCGGGCGATTGCCGCTGCTCAAGGCCGCGACGAGTCCGGGCGTGATCAAGCGTTGGAGGTCAGGACGCGGGAGGGGCGCGGGGCTGGAATGCCGCACCGGCCGATTTCAGATGGATGAATTCAGCGTCAGTGGAGCGGTAGAGCAGCTCCACGGCTTGCGGCAGCAGCAGCAAAGGCGGCGTCGCGAACACGACGGTGCCCGCCATCGCGACCACGGCGCAGATCGCGCAATTGTCGTCGCCGGGCTGCTCGCGATCGGGGCTCGAGGGCGTTTGCTTCTGGACCGCGGCGCGGTCGACCGCGGTAACACCCTTGTAGCCGTCAGGCTGCTGCAGCGATTGCTGTGCGAGCGGTGCGGCCTGCGCGAACCAATGGCTATGTCCGAACGTCAGCGCGAACTGCACCAGCAGCGCGAAAAGCGCGAGCCGAGCGCCGTGCCTGATGTTCGACCGGAACCATTTCATCTTGTGAACGCACCCCACATCGCGAGGCGCCAATCCCCTGACATCGCGATGTTATAAAGTAACATCGCAGGAACGCTCAGCGGATGTCAACCGTCGCCCGGCGGGCCGGGGCAGACCGGCCGTGCGATGTGTCGTTCGGGCAACGGAGCATGATCCGGAAAAGCGCGACGCGGTTCTCCGAGAAGATCATACTCAAACAATGCTCAAACAATACCGCCAAAGCGCGATGACATCGCGCTTTAGGGTCAGCGTCCTTCGCGGACCCAGGTCGCGGCGAACGCGCCGAGCAGCAGCAGGAGCCCTATCAGGCCGGCGAAGATCGGCAGCACGCCGACGCCCTTCACCACGCTGGCGTCGCGCATCCTGACCCCCATCCAGCCATCGCCATGGAACACGCTGGACGACCGCACCGGCACGATGCGGGGCAGATCGACGCTGGAGCCGTCGACCACCCGCACGGCGTTGCCGCCGGTCGCCTGCGCGAGCGGCTTCAACGTCTCGGTGGTGGAGGTGACCTCCGAAAATTCCTTCGGATTGGTCGGGCCGACGTTGATCAGCGCCTTCAGCGTGCCGTCGGTCGCCTGCCACAGGCCGAGCTCGTTGGCCGGCAGGCTGGCGCGCCATTCGCCGGGCTCGCCGGCGCTCAAGGTGAGATCGTGGCTCACCCCCGAGGGCGAGGTGACGCTGACCGGCTGGACGCTGTCCGACATGGTCTGGCGAATCACCACGAGATCCTTGCCCTGCACCTGGAGGCGCAGGGCTTCCTCGTCGAGATCGGGCTGCTTCATCAGCCAGTGCGACGTCCGCCGGAGCAGATCGAGATGCGGGCCGCCGCCCTCATAGCCGCGCGCCCACAGCCAGATGTGATCGGAGAGCAGCAGCGCGACGCGGCCCTCGCCGAAGCGCGACAGGAACAACAGCGGCTTGCCGTCCACGCCCGTCATCACCGGCGGGTTGACGGCATTGCGGGTGTCGACGGTGCGGAAGAAGCGGCTCCAATGCGGCGGCTCGCTCGCGGAGCCCTCCAGCCCGCGCGTGACGGGATGGCGTTTGCCGATGTCGGACAGATGCGCATAGAACGGCTTCTCGGTCACGCCGACAGGCTCGGCGGGCAGCACGGAATCCAGCGGCGTGCGCCAGATGCTGGTGTTCGACGCGTAATCGGGGCCGGCCGAAACCAGCACCGCGCCGCCCGAGCGCACATAGCGCGCGATGTTGTCGAAATAGGCGATCGGCAGCACGCCCTGGCGGGCATAGCGGTCGAAGATGATGAGCTGGAATTCGTTGATCTTCTGCTGGAACAGCTCGCGGGTCGGAAACGCGATCAGCGACAATTCGTTGATCGGCGTGCCGTCCTGCTTCTCCGGGGGCCGGAGAATGGTGAAATGCACGAGATCGACGCTGGCGTCTGACTTCAGCAGGTTGCGCCAGGTACGTTCGCCGGAATGCGGCTCGCCGGAGACGAGCAGCACGCGCAGCTTGTCGCGCACGCCGTCGATGGCAACGACGGCGCGGTTGTTCACCGGCGTCAGCTCACGCTCGAGCGGTGACGCCTCGATCTCGACGATGTTCGGGCCGGCATGCTTGATGTCGACGTCGACGCTCGCGCTCTGTCCGCTCGACAGCGTGCGCTCGTTGATCGTCTCGCCGTCGCGGCGGACCGTGACCTTGGCGCGCTCGCCGCTGACGCCCTGATCGTCGAGGCGGTAGGTGATGGTCTGGGTCTGGCCGACGATGCCGAAGCGCGGCGCCGCCGTGATCGCGATGCGGCGATCGCGCTCGTCCTTCTGTCCCGTGATCAGCGCGTGCACCGGCGCCTGGAAGCCGAGCGCGGCGGCGTTGGCCGGAATGTCGTGGACGCGGCCGTCGGTGATCAGGAACGCGCCGGCGACGCGGTCGACCGGCACGTCCGACAGCGCAGAGGCGAGCGCGCCGAACAGCCTCGTGCCGTCGGTTTCGCCGTCGGCCTGCCCGGCGTCGACGACGCGCACTTCGAGACCCTTGATCTTCTTCAGAGTGTCGACGAGCGATTGCTGCGCCTGCGCGGTCTCGCGGGTGCGGTTGCCGAAGTTCTGGCTTGGGCTTTTGTCGACGACGACGGCGGCAACCGAGGTGAGGGGATCGCGGTCTTCGCGCGTGAAGGACGGGTTGGCGAGCGCCAGCAGGAACAGCGCCAGCGCTGCCACGCGCACGGCAGCGCCGCGCGCGCGCGCGAGCAGCAGGATGGCCGCGATCACCACGATCGCGGCGAGCGCTACCCAGAGCACGATCGCGGGGACAAGCGGCGTGAACGCGATGCCGTAATTCATGTCGATCCTATTGTCCCAGCCGCTCGATCAGGGCCGGCGCGTGCACCTGGTCGGCCTTGTAGTTGCCGGTCAGCGTGTACATCACGATGTTGACGCCGGCGCGGAAGGCGAATTCGCGCTGGCGCGGCTCGCCCGGCGTGAGCGGTAGCATCGGCTGGCCGTCGGGACGGATCGCCCAGGCTCCCGCAAAATCGTTCGAGGTAATGATGATCGGCGAGACGCCGTCGCCACCGCGCGCGGGCCGCTGCGCGCTCTCGTCGTCGTCCTCGCGCGGCAACGTCTCGACCCAGGTCTGGCCGGAGTTGAAGCGGCCGGGGAAGTCGCGCAGCAGGTAGAAGGTCTTGGTCAGCACGTGCTCGCGCGGCACCGGCTCGAGCTCGGGCACGTCGAGCGAGGACAGGATCTCGCGCAGCGCCTGCATGCCGGGCGTCTGCGATGCGCCGTTCCCGCCGGGCGGTGCTTCCACCGCATCACGGGTGTCGAAGATCACGGTGCCGCCCTGCTTCATATAGGCGTCGATCCTGTTGATCGCGTCCTGTGGCGGCTTCGGGGCACCCGGTACGATCGGCCAGTAGACCAGCGGGAAGAAGGCCAGCTCGTCGCGCGCCGGATCGACGCCGACGGGGTCGCCGGCCTCGAGCGCGGTGCGCTGCGCCAGGAACAGCGTCAGTCCGGCCATGCCGGCCTTGACGATGGAATCGACGTCGGCATTGCCGGTGACGACATAGGCAAGCCGGGTCTGCGACACCGCCTTCATCGCGAACTCGTCCGCGGCGCCGTCAGCGCGCGACGGTGAGGGCGACACCAGGCCGGCAACGACCAGTCCGATCGCGAGTACGGCGGTTGCGCCACGGCGGCGCAGCAGCGCGGCGAGGCCGCCGCCGAGCAGCGCGACGATCAAGGCGTCGATCAGGAACAGCGCCAGCGCCGATGACAGCAGCCATCCGCGCAAGTCCCGCGGCTCGGCATTGCTGTAGGTGGCGTGCCGCGCGCGCAGGCTCGCGGTGTTGAGCGGTGCGATGCGGTCGGCGGCGGCGAGCGTGTTCACGGCGAGCGGTCCTTCCGCCGGGCCATAGAAGCCGGGCGGATGGTCCGGCGTGGCACGGTCGCGATAATCCGCGGGCAGTGGCTTGGCGCTTGCCGGCGGCGGACCGAACGCGCCGAAGCCGTCGAGGATGTGCAGCGGCGCCACCGTCTCGCTGCTTGCCTCGCTGGCGACGCCGGGGCCCGGTTTTGACGTGTAGCCGGACATGTCGACGATCCGTCGCAGCATTTCGACGAAGGTGCCGGACATCGGCAGGTCCGACCAGCGCATATCCGCACTGACGTGGAACAGGCTGACGAGACCCTTGCCGCGATGCTCGCCGGTCACGAGCGGCGTGCCGTCTTCGAGCGAGGCCCAGCTTTTGGTCGAGAGCACCGCGTCGGGCTCGGCCAGAACCTGGCGGCTCACGGTAACGTCCTTGGGGACGGCGACGCCGGCAAACGGCCCGTCGCCGGCAAAGGCGGCGAGATGCTGCGGCTTCTCCCAGGTCAGGCTGCCGCCGAGCGTGCGGCCGCCCTTGCGCAGCTTGACCGGCACGAGATCGTCTTCGGCCTGCGCGAGGCGGGGACCGGCGAAGCGCACCAGCACGCCGCCCTGGTCGAGCCAGGCGTTGAGACGCTCGCGCAGCTCAGGCGCGATGGTCCCGACATCGGCCAGGATGATCATCGGCAGCTTCTGGTCGAGGAACTGAGTGATGCCCTGCTGCGGCGAACCCTTGTCGGCCAGCCGCACGTCGGCGAACGGCGCCAGCGCGCGGGTGAGATAGAACGTCGGCGCCAGCAGCGGCTGTGCGGTCTCGCTGGTCGAGCCCGAGACGATGCCGATGGCGCGGCGACGCCAGCGCTTGTCCAGCAATTGCACCGCGCCGGCGGAACGCTCGCCGGAGATCTCGAGCCGGGTGATGTCGTTGCGCAGCTCGACCGGCAGGTCGAACGCGGCTTCCGTCTCCTTGTCCTGCGAGCCGAAAGTGTAGCGCGCTTCGCCGATCGGCGATCCCTTCTGGTCCAGCGCCCGAACGGTGCCGGCGGCGATGCCGCTGTCGGTGCGCAGCACCTTCACCGTCATCCGGGCAGCCGCGTTCTCTGCTGCGGCGAGCGCCAGCGGTGAGGACGTGCCGCCTTCGAACACGGTCAAGCTGCGATCTCCGATCGTCTTGCCGAGGCCTTGCAGAAATTCCTCGCCGCGTCCGGTGTCGACACCGTCCGACAGCCAGGCGATCTCGCAGTCGCCGGTCGCCTTGAGGAAACGGTCGATCGCCGTGAGAGTTTCAACGCGCTCGATCGAATAGGGCTTTGGCGCGAGCTGCCGCAGCGCAACGCGCGCAGCGCCGGCCGGCATCAGGGTGATGTCGCGGTTCGGCTCCGACAGCGGCACCAGCGCGATGGCGCGGCGGTCGTTGTCGGCATTGGCAATCAGCTCGTCGGCAGCCCTGATCCGGGCCTCCCAGTTGGAGGCGGCGCTCCAGCCGTCGTCGAACATGATCATCAGCGGCGCCTTGCTGCCGGCAATCCCGGTCTGCGGATTCCAGATCGGGCCGGCGGCGGCGAAGATCACGAGCGCCGCAGCCAGCAGGCGCAGCGCGGTCAGCCACCAGGGTGTCCGCGAAGGCGTCTCCTCCCGCGGCGCGATGTCGAACAACAGCCGCGTCGGCGGAAACTCGATGCGGCGCGGCCGCGGCGGCATGACGCGGAGCAGCCACCACAGCACGGGAAGGCTGACGAGCCCGATCAGGAGCAGCGGTTCGGTGAAGGCGAGCGGCAATCCCATCATGCGGCCGGCCCCGCCTTGATCGTGGTGGAGCGCGCGCCCGACTTGCTCACCTGCATGCCGGCATGCAGGAATAGCAGCAGTTCTGCGGCCGAGCGGTCGGTCGCATGCGTCGAGAACAACCAGTCGAGCTTGTTGGTCTCGGCGCGGATCTGGTCGCGATGCTGCGCGAGGCGTTCGGTGTAATCCTGCACCCAGCTTTCGGCGCGGCCGGCGGTGATCATGCCGAAGCCTTCCGGCTCGACGAACTCGACCCGGCCGGCATAGGGGAAGGTCTCTTCGGCAGGATCGACGATCTGCACCAGCGTGCCGTGGGCACCGGAGCCGGACAGCCCGGCAAGCATGGTTCTGATCTCCGCAATCGGCGACCAGAAGTCGGACAGCACGACCGTTTCGGCGAGCGCCGAGGGAATGAAGGACGGCGGCAGGCTCAGGCGGTCGGCATCGTCATGCAACATCGCCTGCGCCATCTTGTCGATGACGCTGCGGCTTGCGGTTGGCGCCATCAGGCCGGGAATCCCGACGCGCTCGCCGCCGGAGACCAGGAGCTCGGCCAGCGCAAAGGCCACGATCAGCGTGCGTTCGAGCTTGGACTCGCGCGCCTGCTTCGAGGCGAACGCCATCGAGGGCGAGCGATCGGGCCAGATCCAGACCGTATGCGCCGCCTCCCATTCATGCTCGCGGACATAAAGATGCTCGTCCCGTGCCGAGCGCCGCCAGTCGACATTCTGCGACGGCTCGCCGGAGACGAAGCGGCGGTACTGCCAGAAGCTTTCGCCCGAGCCGGCACGGCGGCGGCCATGCAGGCCGTGAATGACGTTGGCGGCGATGCGGCGGGCTTCCAGCACCAGGCGCGGCAGCGATGCGGCGAGCGTGCGGCTTTCGCCATCGGCACGTCGGATCGCTACGGTCTCCTTCGCTTTGTGCCCGTTGTCTGCGGCCATCAACCGATCCGTGTCTTCAATTGCCCGATCACGTCCGGAATCGTGCGACCTTCGGCGCGCGCCTGGAAGGTCAGCGCCATGCGGTGCTTCAGCACGGGCTCGGCGAGGTCGAGTACGTCGTCGATCGAAGGCGCCAGACGTCCGTCGATCAGCGCGCGGGCGCGCACCGCGAGCATCAAGGATTGGCTGGCGCGCGGGCCGGGTCCCCAGGCGATGAACTTGCCGGCGTCACCGCCCTCGGGTCCCGGACGGGCCGAGCGCACCAGCGACAGGATCGCTTCCACCACGGAATCGCCGACCGGCAGCCGCCGGACCAGCCGTTGTGCGGTGATCAGCGCATCCGCCGTCATCGATCCCTTGGCCAGCGTCTCCTCGGCGCCGGTGGTCTCGAACAGGATGCGCCGCTCGGCGTCGCGGTCGGGGTAGTCGACGTCGATCTCCATGAGGAAGCGGTCGAGCTGCGCCTCGGGCAGCGGATAGGTGCCTTCCTGTTCCAGCGGGTTCTGCGTCGCCAGCACATGGAATGGCTTCGGCAGATCGTGGCGCGCGCCGGCAACCGTGATGTGCTGCTCCTGCATCGATTGCAGCAGCGCCGATTGCGTGCGCGGGCTCGCGCGGTTGATCTCGTCGGCCATCAGGAGCTGCGCGAACACGGGACCCGCGATGAAGCGGAACGAGCGCTTGCCGGCGGTGCTCTCGTCGAGCACTTCGGCGCCGAGAATGTCCGACGGCATCAGGTCGGGCGTGAACTGGATGCGCTTGGCATCGAGACCGAGCGTCACGCCGAGCGTCTCCACCAGCTTGGTCTTGGCAAGGCCGGGCACGCCGATCAGGAGTGCGTGACCGCCGGAGAGAATCGTGACCAGCGTGTTCTCGATCACGCGATCCTGGCCGAATATGACGGTCGCGATCGCGTCCTTCGCCGCGCGAATCTGGCTCGACACCTGCTCGGCCGAACGGACTACTCCGTCCTCGAGTTTTTCGACACTTTCCGCCATCCGTCAGCTCCTTGAACCTGCCATGCGGCTCGCTTGCGTCGTCATGTCATGACATGGGCCCCATGCTAGACTTGCAGGGAAGGCCATGTATTCGTTGAATTAACCTATCCCCACCTTATCGGCTTCGGGATATGTACGGCATCACGAAGTGGCGACCTCCCATACCGGATTAGTCCGGTATGGAACCGCGCACCCACATACAACGTAGACCTGCAGCAAACGTGCCAAACGACAAAGTCAGGGCAAACCATGGCGAACCAAGGGCAGAGCACCGATCGCGGTCTTGAGGGGCTGACTGCCGCCGCCAAGAGCGCTGCAAAGAGTGCCGCCAACACGCAAGGCGCGCAAAAAGGGTTACCGCCCGTGCATCTCTGGAATCCGCCGTTCTGCGGCGATCTCGACATCCGAATCGCCGCTGATGGTACATGGTTCTACATGGGCACACCAATCGGGCGGCCCGCGCTCGTCCGCCTGTTCTCGACGATCCTGAAGCGCGAAGACGGCAAGCATTTCCTCGTCACGCCGGTGGAGAAGGTCGGCATCCGCGTCGACGATGCGCCGTTCATGGCGGTCGAGATGCAGCAGGACGGCGACGACAACCATCGCGTGCTCCGCTTCCGCACCAATGTCGACGACTGGGTCATCTGCGATGCCGCGCATAGGCTTCGCTTCGAAGAGGCTGACGACGGCGGGTTGACGCCCTACCTGCATGTGCGTGCCGATCTCTGGGCCAAGGTGACCCGCGCGCTCTATTACGATCTGGTTGACATGGGCGAGGAGCGGATGGTCGATGGCCAGCCGATGTTCGGCGTCGAGTCGGCCGGCGAATTCTTCGCCATGGCCGACGCGGAGCAGGTGAGGGCCGCACTTTGAACAAGCCTGTCCTGAAGAACGAGCCCGTCGCGACCAGCGCGGCGGATTTCTTCGCCCGCGCCAACGCGCGCCTCCGTTTCGACGTCCCGCCCGGCCTCTACGATCCCAACATCATTCCGGCCTCCGGCGATCCCGGCACCGACAAGATGCTCGAGATCGTCGCGCGCGAGCAGCCGGTGCGCCCGGCCGCGGTGCTGATCGCGGTGGTCGACCATCCCGAGCCGACCGTGCTGCTGACGCAGCGCTCGGCGCATCTGAGCGATCACGCCGGCCAGATCGCCTTTCCCGGCGGCAAGATCGACGCGACCGACGCGTCCCCGCTCGATGCTGCGCTGCGCGAGGCCGAGGAAGAGGTCGGACTTTCCCGCGATTTCGTCGAGCCGATCGGCTATCTCGATCTCTATGGCACCGCCTTCGGCTTCCGCATCCTGCCGACCGTCGCCAGGGTGCGGCCGGGCTTTCAGCTCACGATCAATCATTCCGAGGTTGATGATGCGTTCGAGGTGCCGCTATCCTTCCTGATGAACCCGACGAACCACCAGGTGCACAGCAAGGAATTCCGCGGCATGGAGCGATTTTACTACGCGATGCCGTTTGCGGAACGCTACATCTGGGGCGCGACGGCCGGAATGTTGCGTGTGCTTTATGAGCGGATCTATGTGTCATGATCCGGCCGGCGCTGACCGAGATCGGAATTTTCCTCATTCCTTTTGCGGTCTATGCGCTTTTCCTGGTCGCTACGCGCTCCGGCCTGTTCGTGCAGTCATCCTGGCAGATCTACACCATCGCTCGTCTTGCGCTGGTTGCGCTCGTGCTGGTGATCGCGGGCCTGATCGGGCTTGCGCATTTCTCCGGCGCCGCACCGGATTCGACCTACGTTCCCGCCCATCTCGAGAACGGCAAGCTCGTGCCGGGCATGGAAAGATAGGGGCTGAGAGATGAGCGCGGAGCCATTGCTTGCCGATGCGCCCTGGCTGACCTCCGGCGGGACTGCGCGCGTCCTGCAACTGCTCAACGCCAATGGCGAGGAAGCGCGCGTGGTCGGCGGCGCCGTACGCAACGCGCTGCTCGGCCTGTCGCCGGGCGACATCGACATCGCGACCACTGCGCTGCCGGAAGAGGTGATGCGGCGCGCCAAGAGCGCCGGCATCAAGAGCGTGCCGACCGGCGTCGACCACGGCACCGTCACGCTCGTCATCGACGGGCACCCTTACGAGATCACGACGCTGCGCCAGGATACCGAGACGTTCGGCCGCAAGGCCAAGGTCGCCTTCGGCCGCGACTGGATGAGGGACGCCGAGCGGCGCGACTTCACCATGAACGGATTGTCGGTCGATGCGAGCGGCGCCGTGCACGACTATGTCGGCGGGCTCGCCGACGTCGCCGCGCGCCGTGTGCGCTTCATCGGCGATCCCGACCGGCGCATTGCCGAGGACTATTTGCGTATCCTGCGCTTCTTCCGCATCCACGCCGCCTTCGGCGTCGGCGAGCCCGATCGCGACGGCTGTCTCGCCTGCATCCGCGGCCGCGCCGGCCTTGCGAATCTTTCGGCCGAACGCGTGCGCATGGAGATGCTGAAGCTGTTGGTAGCGGGCGGCGCGGCCGCTGCGGTCGGCGCGATGGTCGAGGGCGGTTTGCTGCAAGCCCTGATCGGAGGCGTCGCCTATACCGGGCCGCTGTCGGCGATGATCGCGATCGAGCGCACGCTCGGTCTGCCGGCGAGTGCGACCCGGCGCCTTGCCGCATTGACGGTGGCCGTGACCGAGGATGCGAAGCGCGTCGCCGTGCGCCTAAGGCTCTCCAATGCCGAAGCCAAGGCGCTCGATTCGATGGGGCATCGCTGGTGGCGGTTTGTCGCCAAGGACGAGGCCCATGCGCGGCGGCTGCTGTACCGGTTGGGTGCCGAGCGTTATCACGATCGCGTGTTGCTGGCCTGGGCGAGGAGCGGCGTTGACGTGGATGCATCGCGCTGGCGCGAGCTCGCCGAACTGCCGCAGCGCTGGACCGCGCCGAAGTTTCCGCTTCGCGCGGCCGACTTCATCGCGCGCGGTCTTGCGGAAGGACCTTCGCTCGGGCACGTGCTGACGCTCGCCGAGGACGCTTGGCTTGCCGCGAATTTTCCCCTAGACGAGGCGGCGCTCGCCTCCATCGCCGATCAAGCTGCGGCACGCGTCAGCCGCGATCAGAAAACGTGACCATCGTCTCAGGCTTCGCTGACATCTCGATCCTTCAGCTCTTGCTGGTCGCGTTGATGGCGTTGTTTGCTTCGATCATCGGCGGCCTTGCCGGCTACGGCACCGGCGCCTTGATGCCGCTGGTGCTGGTGCCTCTGGTCGGCGCCGAGCCGGTAGTGCCGATCATCGCGATCTCCGCGATCTTCACCAATCTCAGCCGCGCGGCTGCCTATGTCCGCTATGCCGATCGCCGCCGCGCGCTGATCGTGCTCGCCTGCGCGGCAGTGACGACCGCGCTCGGCGCCTACGGCTATACGCGCCTCACCAATGCCGGCGCCGCTCTCGTGATCGGCACCATGCTGATCCTGAGCGTGCCATTGCGTCGCGTGCTCCGCCGTCGTGAGGTCAAGATCGGCAATACCGGCCTTGCGGCAGGTTCCGTCGGTTATGGCGTGCTGGTGGGCGGCACGTCGGGCTCCGGCGTGATCCTGCTCTCGCTATTGATGGCGGCGGGGCTCGAAGGCGCCGCGGTGATCGCGACCGATGCGATGATCTCGCTCGGCACCGGCCTCATCAAGATCTCGGTGTTCGGCCTGGCCGGCGCCGTGACCGCGCAGGTGCTCGCCCTTGCGCTTCTGATCGGCGCGATCGCCATACCCGGCGCGTTCCTGGCGAAAGCTTTCGTCGAGCGGATGCCGGTGCATATCCACACCGCGATCCTCGACGTCGCCGTGATTACCGGTGGCCTGGTGATGATCTCGGCGGCCGCGAAGCAGCTCATCGCGTAGATGGCATTTGCGCCTGGACCGCGGATCCAAGCTCGTCCAAGGCGTGGAGTTAAAAGAGTCGGCTTCCAGGCCCATTGCGACGAATTTGGCAGGTCTCGCTTAGAGCGGTTCCCGATCAGGTTGGTTCGTATCCAGCGGCTGCGAAGTAGTTGGCGCATTCGCGCGGCGTGAAGCGATCGAGGCAGCGTCCGATTGCGTTCCACAAGCCTTCGACGGTGCGCTCGGCGGCCCTGCGCAGCAGCGCTTTCAGCTTGGCGAAGGCGTTCTCGATGGGATTGAGGTCGGGACTGTAGGGCGGGAGATAGAGGAGCTTTGCGCCGGCAGCCTCGATCGCTGCGCGCACGCCTGCGCCCTTGTGGCTGCCGAGATTGTCCATGACGACGATATCTCCTTCCCGCAATTCTGGAACGAGCACCTGGTCCACATAAGCCTGGAAGGCGAGCCCGTTGATCGGCCCATCGAGAACCATCGGCGCGACCATGCCCGACAGGCGCAGGCCTGCAACAAAGGTCGTTGTCTTCCAGTGGCCGTGCGGAATGGAGGCCCGCAGCCGCTCGCCGCGGGGCGCACGCCCGCGCGGGCGTGCCATGTTGGTTGACGCCCATGTCTCGTCAATGAAGATGAGCTTGTCAGGATCGAGGCCAATCTGGCCGTCGACCCACTCTTCTCGCTTCTTCAGGACGTCCGGCCGCTCTTGCTCAGTGGCGTATACAGTCTTTTTTTGAGCGTGATCTTGCGACGCTGGAAGAAGCGCGACAACGCGGAGACGCTGAAAGCGTGTCCATCGGCGGCGAGCGCCGCCTTCAGTTCCTCCAATGTGCTGTCGGGCTTGGCCGCAATCAGCGCGAGGATGCGTTCAGCTTGCGCTTCGATCGCCTGCGAGCGTCGATCGCCGCCCTGTGGCTTCGGCGTCACTTCGCCCGTCTCGCGCGCTTGCGCCATCCAGCGGATCGCACTCGACACGCCCACTCGAAAGTGCGCAGCGGCCTCCCGACACGACATGCCGCCCGCAACGGCGGCAACCACACGCTTGCGGAGATCAATCGAAAGAGGTGGCGCCATGCCCGCCGGCCTCCTTCGCCAGCAGGCAGTTTGAATCAGAACCGGCGTGATTTGGGAATCTTGAGGGTTCTGTGAGGTCGCGTGGCAGGCGCGAGCCGCGCGCTCTGTCGTGCGTGCGACCTCATAGAAGCCGGATTGAACGAAGCTGCGGAGTTGTGGGCGCTATGGGAATAGTGCAGCGGGTGCGGCTGCTGGGAAGGCGCTCCTGTGGTCGCCGCGCGTCGGCGAGACATTCATCGGATGTGAGCAGCCCGTTTGATAGGGCCAAGGGCGCGATCCAGCGAGCGACTTGCTGCGCTGGGATGCGTTGCCGAACGATTGGCGTGGTGTTCGGTGACGAGCGCGGCCGCGGCGACTTCGGACGTTGCCACCGCGAAGGTGATCACAGAGGAGGTGGATGGTGCAGGCGCTGGTCATGACGTATCACAACGAAACGGATGGTCGCGGGCGCAGGCTCGCGGGACGACATCGACGCGCCGCATGGTGCCGCCACAATGCGGGCAGACGGGGATCTTCCATTTGGTGAGGGGATCGTCGCCGGCTTCTTGATCAGTCGGAGGGTTGCGGACAGTAAGGAGTTGACGGCAGAAGGCGATTTTATCGCTGCGTCCGCCATTGGCGAGGAAACCATAGTGGCGGATGCGGTGGAAGCCGTCCGGCAGGGTGTGCAGGAGAAAGCGACGAATGAACTCATCGGCATTAAGCGTCATCACTTTGGCTTTGCGATTCTGCCGATAGTCCTTCCAGGAAAAGCTGACCTTGCCGTCGGCAAGCGAGATCAGCCGGCTGTTGGCGATGGCGACGCGATGCGTATAGCGGCCGAGATAAGCCAGCACCTGTTCGGGGCCGCCGAATGGCGGCTTGGCATAGACGACCCAGTCGGTCCGTCGGAGTTGAGCGAGGCGTTGGGTGAACGCGGCGGGATCCGCCAGATGCGCGAGATCGCCAAAGAAACCCAACTGGCCAGCCGCGAAGGCAGCTTGCAGCTCTTGCAGAAACAGGCGGCGGAACAACCGGGAGAGGACGCGTACTGGCAGGAAGAAGCCGGGCCGGCAAGCGACCCAGCGTGTGCCGTCGAGCGAGGGTCCACCGCCGGGCACGACGCAGTGGAGATGCGGATGGTGTTGCAGGGTCTGGCCCCAGGTGTGGAGGACGGCGGTCACGCCGAGCTGAGCGCCGAGATGCTTGGGGTCGGCCGCGATGGTGGCGAGCGTCTCGGCCGCGCAGCGGAACAGGATGGCGTAGACGACGGCCTTGTTCTGGAAGGCGATCTCTCCGGCGGGGGCCGGCAGGGTGAAGACGACGTGGAAATACGGTACGGGAAGGAGTTCGGCTTGCCGTTCGGCGAGCCATTGCGCGCGCGCCGCGCCCTGGCACTTCGGGCAATGCCGATTGCGACAGGAGTTGTAGGCAATGCGTGTGGCGCCGCAGTCATCGCACTGCTCGACGTGGCCGCCGAGCACAGCCGTCCGGCATGCCGTGATCGCGCCCATGACGCGCCGCTCGACGCGGCCCAGATGCTCGGCACGGGCTTGCCGAAACGCTTCGCCGTGGCGGCGGAAGATATCCGCCACTTCCAGAACCGGAGCCATCAGGTCCGCTCAGCCGGGCGGCACGACCTCCAGGCGGAGCCGGTCAAGCGGACTTGGCGTATTGCTGATGGTCTTGGTGGCGACTTGGGTATAGCGCGCCGTGCTGGCCAGACTGGCATGACCGAGCAGCACCTGGATGATGCGCACGTCGGCCCCGTTCTCCAGGAGATGGGTCGCGAATGTGTGCCGCAGCGTATGCACTGTCACCGACTTGCTCAAGCCGGCCGCAGCGCAGGCTGAACGGCAGGCGGCGTGCAGCACGTTGGGGACGAGCGGACGCTCGTCGTCTCGGCCGGGAAACAGCCATCGCTTTGGCCGAGTGAGCCGCCAATACGTCCGCAGAATCCTCAAAAGCTGCGGCGAGAGCATAACGTAACGGTCCTTGCCGCCCTTGCCGTGCTCGACCCGGATCAACATCCGTTGGCTATCAATGTCGACAACCTTCAAGAGGACCACTTCCGATACGCGCAAGCCTGCGGCATAGACGGTGGTCAGCGCGGTACGGCTCTTGAGGCTTGGGATTGCTTCCAGGAAGCGCACGACCTCGTCGGCGCTCAGCACGACCGGCAGTTTGCGCGGTTTACGCGCATAGGCGATGCGCTCCGGAACGGTGTCATGACCAAGGGTCACACCGTAGAAGAACCGCAGTGCGCAAACGATCTGGTTCAGCGCCGGCCAGGACATCCCCGTCGCAACCAGATGAACCTGGAAGGCACGGATATCCTCCAGGTCGAGGCGGTCAGGAGAACGACCGAAATATCGGCTCAACTTCGCTACGGCGTTGAGGTAGGATTGCTGCGTCGCCGGTGACAGATTGCGGACCGTCATGTCCTCGATCATGCGGCGGCGAAGTGGGCTGATCTCAGCCATCGGAAAACCTCCTGTCTAAAGGGTTGGGCTTCGAAAACCCGCAATCCTCTCAGACAGGAGGCAATCCTTGCTACGCCTCCCTACATGCCGCGCCAGCGGCTTCGTTCAATCCCTAACGATTCAATTTGGTCGGGAACCGCTCTAGGTCTCATTTCGGAGGCTGGGCCGACGTCATTTGCTGGCCGTGCGTATTACGTGACCCGGAGGCGCCGATTGGCGAACTCTGAGCGGACGAGCCAAGGCGATTATGCCCTTCATTTCTCTCCGCGGTGACTGCTTGTGCCTTGTTTCGGCCAGAAAGCGAGCATTGAAAGAGTTAGACAAAAGCGTGTTCTGAGGTGTCCTCATGGCGGCACTTGCGGAGATAGCTCCTTCTGATCTGGCCGACGAGCTCACCGCACATGCGGTTACCAGCATCGAGACTGCCGATTATTTCTCTTTTCCCTTCCCGCATATTGTCTTCCGCAATTTCTTTCCCGCGGATTTCTACCGGGATCTGATACGGAGTGTCCCCACTCAAGGATATGATCCGATCACTGACACGGGAACTCGTGTGGCATTGCGCCTCTATGGCGAGAACATCGAAAAGATCGACCCGGCACTGCGATTTGCATGGGCTGCGGTATCGATCATGTTGACCTCGAAGGGGGTCGAGCGGGCGATCCGGAACAGACTGCATGACGGGCTCGCAATTCGCGCCCGCGGCGACAAGGTGCCCGACGCCGACGCTCTGAAGCTGATAGCGAAGCCGGTGGTCTACTGGGACAGGGATGGCTACCAGATCAAGCCGCATCCGGACACACGCAAAAAGGTCGTGACGATGCAGCTTTATTGTCCGGCCGACATCAGCCAGGAAGCTCTCGGCACGACGCTCTATCGGGCTTCCCTCAAAGGCCTGTTTCATGTGGGTTCGTACTGCCTGGAGCCTGTGAAAACCATCCCTTTCCTGCCCAATGTCGGATACGCGTTCGTGGTCCTGAAGGCCTATCACTCGCTGACAAAGATGAGCTGGCACGGCCGCCCGCCCATCAAAACCGATCAGCCTCGGATTTCCATTCTCAACACCTTTTACATGAACGAGTATGTGGGCTTCTGATCGTTCGCCAAAGGTGTAGCGTGCCGGGTCCGGCGATGGTGTAAGACTGGACATCGGTGACTGCCGCTTCTGGCCCCATCTGCGACATCCAGCGATGTCCGCTATCGCGCCGTTGTTGGCAAAGAAGCGGACATCAGGCGCGCCGGAGCGGAACGCTCCGATCTGACCAGGATGGGGTCTTAGGCGGACTTACTCGTCATCCTCGTCGTCTTCTTCCTCGTCCTCGTCGTCCTCATCCTCATCGTGGTCTTCTTCGACCTGCATGAGTGTGGCGAGCGGCAGCGTCTCGCGGAACAGGTCGCCTTCCATGCCCATCCAGAGGCAGAGCACCTCGTCCTCCTTGATCTCCGCGACGGTCAGCGGCTGGCCGCCGGATTTCAGCATCACGACATCGCCGACTTTCAATTCCATAGATAGTCCTTTCGAGTTGATCGACCCGGACGAGGCTAGCAATTTGTCATGACATGTCGAACACGGGCGAATGTGGTGGGGGATCCCGATTGGCTCTTACGACTACGTGGGTGCTCGGCCTGCATGGTTCTCTAGGCGATGCGAAGCATCGTCCGGGAGACGCCCGCTGGGGCGGGCTCCTCACCATGAGGGTCTCACATTGCGCCGAGACAAGACCTCATCCTGAGGAGCCCGCGCTAGCGGGCATCTCGAAGGATGGGCCGCAGGTGACTGCCTACTAAGGCCTTCCATTGCAGCCATCACGAGGATGGCATCATGCCCCTGTTTTGCCCGACGTGTCAAAGACGTTTCGTAAAATCCGTAAGTCGTTGAATTTGCAGCAGCCGGCTACAGTGCATGGGGTTGTTTTTCGATTTTTGTTGTGCGCCCCGCTTAGACCCGGTCCGGCACCAGTTCGGTCAGCGAGCGGATGATGCGGTCGGGCTTCACGGTCGAGCCTTCGGGCAGGCCGTCGCCATGCACGTCCATCCAGACCGCGTAGATGCCGAGGCGCTGCGGTGTCACGACTTCCCATTCGAGGTTATCGCCGATCATCCAGGTGTCTTTCGCGGTGACGCCGAGTGCGTCCATCGCGTGCAGATAGGCGCGTTCCTCGGGCTTGCCGAAACCGTGCTCGCCCTCGATCTGGATGTGGTGGAAGCGGTGCGCGAGCTCGAAGCGCTCGACCTTGGCGCGCTGCATGTCGGCAGCACCGTTCGTGACCAGCGCGAGCTTGATGCCGAGCGCCTTCAGCCGGTCGATGGCATCATGCGCGCCGGGGAAGACGAACATTTCATCCTCGCGATAGGCGGTGAAGCGATCGGCGAGGCGGATGGCGAGATCGTCGGGAAGGGCGCGATGGCCGGCTGCCGCAAGCGCCGCGAAGCCGCCCTTGACTGTCAGGCGGCGCGCCTCGCCAAGCTTCAGCCGCCACGCGGCTTCCGCATTCGCCCAGAAATTTCGCGCGAAGGACAGCACCGCGGTTGCGACCTGCTGCGGCGGCAGCGGCGCAAGCTCCTCGGCAAACTCGGTTGCGATCGTGTTCCAGGCGATCTCGGGACGGCCATAGGCCGACAGGATGGTGTCGTCCATGTCGATCAGCATGGCGCGGGGCAGTGGCTTCATCGCGGTCATGGCCACTTCACCTCCGGCGGCAGCGACGACAGGATCGAATCCACATTGCCGCCGGTCCTGAGCCCGAAGATCGTGCCACGGTCGTAGAGCAGGTTGAACTCGACATAGCGTCCGCGGCGGATGAGCTGCTCCTCGCGATCACCGGCAGTCCACTTCGTCGCAAAATTGCGCCGCACGATTTCAGGGTAGATCTTCAGGAAGGCACGGCCGACATCCTGGGTGAAGGCAAGGTCGGCGTCCCAGTCGCCGCTGTCGTGCCAGTCGTAGAAGATGCCGCCGACGCCGCGCGCCTCCTTCCGGTGCGGCAGGTAGAAATACTCGTCGCACCATGTCTTGTACTTGTCGTAGTCGGCGACGCCGTTCGGTCCGCTGCAGGCCTCTTTCATCGCGGCGTGGAAAGCGATCGTGTCGGCATCCTCCTGCGTGCGCCGGCGGTCGAGCACGGGCGTGAGATCGGCGCCGCCGCCGAACCACGCCTTGCTGGTGACGACGAAGCGCGTGTTCATGTGCACCGCCGGCACGTGCGGATTGCGCATGTGCGCGATCAGCGAGATGCCGGAGGCCCAGAAGCGCGGATCCTCCGCAGCGCCCGGGATCTGCGCCCGGAATTCGGGCGCGAATTCGCCGTGGACGGTCGAGCAGTGCACGCCGACCTTCTCGAACAGGCGGCCATACATCATCGACATCACGCCGCCACCGCCGGGCGCGCCGGTATGGTCGGTGCGCTGCCACGGCGTGCGTTCGAAGCGGCCGGCCTCGCCGGGATAGAGTGCCGTGGGTGCGTCGTCTTCGAGCCGCTCGAAGCTTTCGCAGATGTCGTCGCGCAAGCGCTCGAACCAGGCACGCGCGCGAGCCTTGCGTTCTTCGATCGTGCTCAGGTCCACTACAGATGCCATCCCGTCAGCCCTGCGGACCGTAATAGGTGCAGCTCTCGTTGCAACTGTCACGGTAAATGCTGACGCGGGTCAGCCCCTCGATATGCTGGAGGCGCTCCCAGACGAAGCGCGAGAGGTTTTCCAGCGTCGGCACGCCAATGGCCTCGATCTTGTTGAGGTACTTGTGGTCGAGCGTCAGCCGCACGTCCTCGATCGCGCGCTGGACGAGGCCGAGATCGACCACCATGCCGGTCACCGGATCAGGCGTGCCGCGCAGGCTCACCTCGGCGCGGAAGGAGTGGCCGTGGATTTCCTCGCTCGCCGCACCGAAGGTCGTTCCGGACAGCGAGTGCGCAGCCTCGAAGCGGAAGGATTTCGTCAATTCCCACATCTGTTCGCAGACCGATCCTATCTGATGCCGAGTGACTTGTGCGTCTGTACGCTGAGCCGCCATTGCGGATGACGCAGGCAATAGTCGATGGCGCGTGCCGTGTTCTCGGCGACCTCGGGCCCGTCCATCGGCTGCAGCGAGAAGCGCTCGAAGGCCAGGCCCTCGAAAGATTCCGGCGCAGCGAGCGGCTGAGGATAGACCAGCTTCAATTCGTGGCCGTGCCGCAACACGAGCTCGCTTCCGCCCTTGGGGCTGACGCAGATCCAGTCCAGCCCCTCGGGGGGCGCGATCGTGCCGTTGGTCTCGACGCCGATCTCGAAGCCGCGCGCATGGAGCGCCTCGATCAGGGCGGCGTCGACCTGGAGCAGCGGCTCGCCCCCGGTCAGCACCACGTAGCGGTTGTGGCCTGCGCCGGTCCATTGTCCGGCGATGGTGTCGGCAAGTTCCGCGGCCGTCGCGTAGCGTCCGCCGAGCGTGCCGTCGGTGCCGACGAAATCCGTGTCGCAGAATTTGCAGACCGCCTCCGCGCGATCGGCCTCGCGGCCGCTCCAGAGATTGCAGCCGGCAAAGCGGCAGAACACGGAGGCGCGTCCGGCATGGGCGCCTTCGCCTTGCAGGGTCAGGAAGATCTCCTTGACCGCGTAACTCAAACTTCTCTCCTCAACGTATCAAACTTGCGGGTTCCGGACCTGCCGCAGCGCTTCGCCTGCGGCCATCGCCGCGGTCATCGCCACATTGAGCGACCGCAGCCCCGGATTGATCGGGATCACCAGCCGCGCATCCGCGGCCTCGACCACCTCGTCAGTGACGCCGGCGCTCTCGCGCCCGAATAGCAGGATGTCGGACGTCTGGTAACGGAAATCGAGATAGTTCGTGGCGCCCTTGGTGGTGAACAGCAGCAGGCGGTAGCCTTGTTCCGTGCGCCAGGCCGAAAATTTCGACCAGGAGTCGTGCCGCGTCACGCTGACATGGTTGAGATAGTCCATTCCCGCCCGGCGGAACAAGCGGTCTGAGACAGGAAAACCGGCGGGTTCGATGATGTGGGCGGCCAACCCCAGGCAGGCGCAGAGCCTGAGAATCGTACCGGTGTTCTGCGGAATGTCGGGCTGGAAAAGTGCTATCTGCATGGGCGTGGCGGCGTCGGTTGCGGGGCGGAAATGTCTCAATAAAACATCGCTCGCCCGGGAATTCGTGCATTGCACGCTTCCGCGCCGATAGCGGGCTTGCGCTCGCCCGGCAAGGGTGCCAATAGAACGATTCTGGACTGCTGTTTCACCCGTTTCGGCGTGGGCAAGCAAAGTTCTGCCGCGGGGGGCCGCGGGCGCCGGCAGCCTGTTCTGGGGACCTTTGGGCGCCCCCTGGGGCGGTTCCACCGGTCGCATAAGAAGAAAGGGTTGGAATCGTGACGACAGCGTCTTCGGCGGATCATCCGACACGCCGTGATTTCCTATTCGTTGCAACGGGGGCAGCGGCCGCAGTGGGGGGCGCAGCAGCGCTTTGGCCCTTCATTTCCCAGATGAATCCGGATGCCTCCACGATCGCCGCCGGCGCGCCGATCGAGGTCGATCTCAGCCCGATCGCCGAGGGCCAGGACGTCAAGGTGTTCTGGCGCGGCAAGCCGATCTACATCAGCCACCGCACCAAGAAGCAGATCGAGGAAGCGCGCGCCGTCAACGTGGCGAGCCTGCCCGATCCGCAGAGCGACGAGGCGCGCGTCAAGTCCGGCCATGATCAATGGCTGGTCGTGATCGGCATCTGCACCCATCTCGGCTGTATCCCGATCGCCCATGAGGGCAATTACGACGGCTTCTTCTGCCCGTGCCACGGTTCGCAGTACGACACGTCCGGCCGTATCCGCCAGGGGCCTGCGCCCGCCAACCTGGCGGTGCCGCCCTACCAGTTCGTCTCCGACACCAAAATTCAGATCGGCTGAGCCTCGGGCCTTCGTCCGAAGCTTCGCGCCGTCACGTCGTTTTATTTCCTCAGGATCGCATCATGAGCGGACCATCCGACTACCAGCCGAGCAATCCGGCACTGCAGTGGATCGAGCGGCGCCTGCCGATCTTTGGTCTCATGCACTCGTCTTTCGTCGCCTATCCCACCCCGCGCAACCTGAACTACTGGTGGACCTTCGGCGCCATCCTCTCCTTCATGCTCGGGATGCAGATCCTGACCGGCGTGATTCTGGCGATGCACTACACGCCCTATGCCGATCTGGCCTTCAAGTCGGTCGAGCTGATCGTGCGCGACGTCAACTATGGCTGGCTGCTGCGCAACATGCACGCCGTCGGCGCGTCGATGTTCTTCTTCGCCGTCTACGTCCACATGTTCCGCGGCCTCTATTACGGGTCGTACAAGCAGCCGCGCGAGGTGCTGTGGATCCTCGGCGTCATCATCTACCTCTTGATGATGGCGACCGGCTTCATGGGCTACGTGCTGCCGTGGGGCCAGATGAGCTTCTGGGGCGCCACCGTCATCACCAACCTGTTCTCCGCCATTCCTTATGTCGGTGAGAGCATCGTGACGCTGTTGTGGGGCGGCTACTCGGTCGGCAACCCGACGCTGAACCGCTTCTTCTCGCTGCATTACCTCCTGCCGTTCCTGATCGCAGGCGTGGTCGTGCTCCACGTCTGGGCGCTGCATGTCGCAGGCCAGAACAATCCTGACGGCGTCGAGCCGAAGTCGGAAAAGGACACGGTACCATTCACGCCGCATGCGACCATCAAGGACATGTTCGGCGTCGCCTGCTTCATGATCCTCTACGCTTGGTTCATCTTCTACATGCCGAACTATCTCGGCGATGCCGACAACTACATCCCGGCGAACCCGGGCGTGACACCGCCGCACATCGTGCCGGAGTGGTACTACCTGCCGTTCTACGCGATCCTGCGCTCGATCCCGAACAAGCTCGCCGGCGTCATCGCGATGTTCTCGGCGATCCTCATCCTGTGCTTCCTGCCCTGGCTCGATAGCGCCAGGACCAGGTCCTCGAAGTACCGTCCGCTGGCCAAGCAGTTCTTCTGGATCTTCGTCGTGGTCTGCCTGCTGCTCGGCTATCTCGGCGCACAGCCGCCGGAGGGCATCTATGTGATCGCCGGCCGCATCCTGACGGTTTGCTACTTCGCCTACTTCCTGATCGTGCTGCCGCTGCTCTCGCGCATCGAGACGCCGCGGCCGGTGCCGAACTCGATCTCGGAGGCGGTGCTTGCCAGGGGCGGCAAGGTGGTGGCTTCCGTCGCTGTTGCGCTCGTTGCTGCGGGTGCGCTGTTCCTCGGCACGTTGCAGGACGCCCGCGCCGCCGAAGGCAACGACAAGCCGCCGGCCAACAAGTGGTCGTTCGCGGGTCCCTTCGGCAAGTTCGACCGCGGCGCGCTTCAGCGCGGGTTGAAGGTCTACAAGGAGGTCTGCGCCAACTGCCACGGCCTGTCCTACGTCGCCTTCCGCAATCTCGCGGAAGCCGGCGGCCCCGGCTATTCGCCGGCGCAGGCGGTGGCGTTTGCCTCGGAATACAAGATCAAGGATGGCCCGAACGATGCCGGTGACATGTTCGAGCGCCCGGGCCGCCCAGCCGACTATTTCCCCTCGCCATTCCCGAACGAGCAGGCGGCTCGTGCGGCGAACGGCGGTGCGGCGCCGCCCGACCTGTCGTTGATCACCAAGGCGCGCTCCTACGAACGCGGCTTCCCCTGGTTCATCTTCGACTTCTTCACCCAGTACCAGGAGCAGGGGCCGGACTACGTCGCGGCTGTGCTTCAGGGCTTCGAGGAGAAGGTGCCGGAGGGTGTGACCATCCCGGAGGGCTCCTACTACAACAAGTACTTCCCGGGCCATGCCATCAAGATGCCGAAGCCGCTCAGCGACGGCCAGGTGACCTATGACGACGGCTCGCCGACCACAGTCGCGCAGTACGCTCACGACGTCACCACCTTCCTGATGTGGACCGCCGAGCCGCACATGGAAGCGCGCAAGCGCCTGGGCTTCCAGGTGTTCGTGTTCCTGATCATCTTCGCGGGCCTGATGTACTTCACCAAGAAGAAGGTCTGGGCCGACTCGCATTGAGCGGCGAAGGCGCGATAAGAATGAAAAAGCCCCCGAGACGGGGGCTTTTTTGTTGCGCGCACTCATGTCCCGGAGGCGGCGCAGCGTGCAACGGTGCGCCCCTGAGCCGGGACCCAGCCTTTCGTGCGTGGCTAGGCCCCGGATCAGCAATGCATCACGCCGCGAAGCGCGGCGCACTGCATTGCATCCGGGGCACGAGAGTGTGTTGTTTGGCGCGATTGCCTATCGCGTGCCCACCGGCCAAAATACCGCCGACCGCCCCCAGAACACCGTCGGAGGACAACATGGGAACCGTCATCACCTTCAAGCGACCGGACGGCAAGGATGCATCGGGCTATCTCGCCAACGCCGCGCGCGGCAATGCGCCGGGCGTGGTCGTGATCCAGGAGTGGTGGGGGCTGTCGGACCAGATCAAGGGTCTGTGCGACCGCTTCGCGTTGGCCGGCTTCGACGCGCTGGCGCCCGATCTCTACAAGGGCAAGGTCGTGCCGTATCACGACACGGAGAGCGCCAACAACGAGATGAACTCGCTCGACTTCATGGATGCCACCACGCAGACGGTGCGCGGCGCCACGCAATATCTGTCGCGCAACGGTGCCAAGGTCGGCTTGACCGGCTTCTGCCTCGGCGGCGCGGTGACCATCATCGGAGCCACGAAAATCCCGGAGCTTGCAGCCGGCGTCGTATTCTACGGCATCCCGCCGGAGCAGGCGGCCAAGCCCGCCGATGTCAAGATTCCGCTCCAGGCCCACTTCGCCAACAAGGACGACTGGTGCACGCCGCAGGTGGTGGATGCCTTCGAAAAGGGCATGAAGGCCGCCGGCAAGTCGCTGGAGCTGTTCCGCTATGACGCCGAGCACGCCTTCGTCAACGAGCAGCGCCAGGCCGTGCACGACCGAGAAGCTGCCGAGCTCGCCTGGGGCCGGGCGGCGGAGTTTTTCAGGAAGCATCTGGGGTAGGGGACGTCTTCGCCAAACCACTTCCTGTGGTTATGGGTCCCGGATCTGCGCTTCGCTTGTCCGGGACGACGAAGTGTAGCCCGGAGACCCGCCCTTGACGCCGCTCCCGCGCCATGGTGTTAGTTCCCCCATGAGCACCGCCGTCCGCCCAGCCCGTCGTTGGTGGCGCACCTCCTAAAGAGGTGGCCGGTGCGATTTCTTTTCTCAAAATCGTCGAAGGTCGCCAACGCAGTGCGGCGGCCTGATCGTTCGTCCTGTGTGGCGTTCCCTCGGCAAGTCTCGTAAGAGGAGCCCAAGAGGATCACATGAACAGGACAGTCTTTGCCCTTCCGGCCAGAAGCGAATATGCGACCCGTGCCGGCCTTGCGATCACGCGCGTGGTGGAGCAGTTCACCGGCGGCGCCAACAGGCTCGACGATCTCATCAGCCTGCTTGATCGCCGCCGCGGCGTAGTGCTGTCCTCGGGCACGACCGTGCCCGGCCGCTACGAGAGTTTTGACCTCGGCTTCTCGGACCCGCCGCTCAAGCTCGAGACGGTCGGCTTCAACTTCACCCTCGAAGCGCTGAACGGGCGCGGGCAAGTGCTGATCGCCTTCCTCGGCGACGTCTTGCGCGAGCCCTGCGTGGTGATCTCCGAGAGGACCGCTTCGCGCCTCGCCGGCCACATCATCCGCGGCGATGCCCCGGTCGAGGAAGACCAGCGCACGCGACGCGCCAGCGTGATGTCGCTGGTGCGCGATCTCATCGCCGCCTTCTCTGCCAATGACGACGCGCTGCTCGGCCTGTTCGGCGCCTTCGCCTACGACCTCGTGTTCCAGATCGAGGACCTCGTGCAGAAGCGCCCGCGCGAACAGGACCAGCGCGACATCGTGCTCTATGTTCCGGATCGGCTGCTTGCCTATGACCGCGCCACCGGCCGCGGCGTGGTCCTGACCTACGATTTCGCCTGGAAGGGCAGGGGCACGGAAGGCCTGCCGCGCGAGACCGCCGACAGCCCTTACCTGAAGACACAACGTCAGGGCTTTGCCGATCACGCGCCCGGCGAATATCAGGCAACGGTCGAGACCGCGCGCGCGGCATTTGCGCGCGGCGATTTGTTCGAGGCGGTGCCGGGGCAGCTTTTCGCAGAACCGTGCGACCGCTCGCCGGCCGAAGTTTTTCAACGCCTCTGCGTCATCAACCCGTCGCCCTACGGCGCGCTGATGAATCTCGGCGACGGCGAATTCCTGGTGTCGGCCTCGCCGGAAATGTTCGTGCGCTCCGACGGGCGCCGCGTCGAGACTTGCCCGATCTCGGGCACCATCGCGCGCGGCACCGATGCGATCGGCGACGCCGAGCAGATCCGCCAGCTCCTGAACTCGGAGAAGGACGAGTTCGAGCTCAACATGTGCACCGACGTCGACCGCAACGACAAGGCGCGCGTCTGTGTCCCCGGCACGATCAAGGTTTTGGCGCGCCGCCAGATCGAGACCTATTCAAAGCTCTTCCATACTGTCGATCACGTCGAGGGTATGCTGCGTCCCGGCTTCGATGCGCTCGATGCGTTCCTCACCCATGCCTGGGCGGTGACGGTGACCGGCGCGCCAAAACTCTGGGCGATGCAGTTCGTCGAGGATCACGAGCGTTCGCCGCGGCGCTGGTACGCCGGCGCAATCGGCGCGGTGAATTTCGACGGCAGCATCAACACCGGCCTCACCATCCGCACCATCCGGATGAAGGACGGTCTCGCCGAAGTGCGCGTCGGCGCGACCTGTTTGTTCGATTCGGACCCCGCCGCCGAAGACCGCGAATGCCAGGTAAAGGCGGCGGCACTGTTCCAGGCGCTGCGCGGCGATCCGCCGAAGCCGCTATCGACCTTCGCGCCCGATGCGACCGGCTCGGGCAAGCAGGTGCTGCTGATCGATCACGATGACAGCTTCGTGCACATGCTCGCCGACTATTTCCGCCAGGTCGGCGCCAGCGTCACCGTGGTCCGCTATGTGCATGCGCTCGACATGCTCAAGCAGAAGAAGTGGGATCTGCTGGTGCTGTCGCCCGGGCCGGGACGGCCAGAGGATTTCGGGATCAAGAAGACGATCGATTCAGCGCTGGAGAAGAAGCTGCCGGTGTTCGGCGTCTGCCTCGGCGTGCAGGCGATCGGCGAATATTTCGGCGGCGAACTCGGGCAGCTCGTCCATCCCGCCCACGGCCGGCCCTCGCGCGTTCAGGTGCGTGGCGGCAGGTTGATGCGCAATCTGCCGAACGAGATCGTGATCGGCCGCTATCATTCGCTCTATGTCGAGCGCGACAGCATGCCGGATGTTCTGAACGTGACCGCAAGCACCGAGGATGGCGTCGCCATGGCGCTGGAGCACAAGACGCTGCCAGTCGCCGGCGTGCAATTCCACCCGGAGTCGCTGATGTCGCTGGGTGGCGAGGTCGGCCTGCGCATCGTCGAGAACGCATTCCGGCTGGATGCGGGGGCGAATTGAGTGCTGTCATTGCGAGGAGCCACCCGGTCCCGCGTTTGGCGGGCCGGATCACAGGCTCCGCGGACGAAGCAATCCAGTTTGTCTCAGCGAACAAGGTCTGGATTGCTTCGCTTCGCTCGCAATGACAGTATGAAGTCTAAAGTGAGACACCAATGACTTTTGACCACGATCTGAAGGCCAGCGTCCGCACGATTCCCGACTATCCCAAGCCGGGGATCATGTTCCGCGACATCACCACGCTGCTCGCCGACGCGCGCGCCTTCCGCCGCGCGGTCGACCAGCTCGTGCATCCCTGGGCCGGCAACAAGATCGACAAGGTCGCCGGCATGGAGGCGCGCGGCTTCATCCTCGGCGGCGCGGTGGCGCACCAGCTCTCCGCCGGCTTCGTGCCGATCCGCAAGAAGGGCAAGCTGCCGCACACCACCGTGCGCATCGCCTATTCGTTGGAGTACGGCATTGACGAGATGGAGATGCATGTCGATGCCGTCGCGCCCGGCGAGCGCGTGATCCTGGTCGACGATCTCATTGCCACCGGCGGCACCGCGGAGGGCGCGGTGAAGCTGCTCCGGCAGATCGGTGCCAATGTGGTCGCCGCCTGCTTCATCATCGACCTGCCCGAGCTCGGCGGCGCCGCCAAGCTGCGCGCCATGGACGTGCCGGTCCGCACGCTGATGACGTTCGAGGGGCACTGAGCGAGACACGGGCGGCCACGATATTGCCCGGGTAAATTCATTCGCTCTCGGCCGCAGAACTCGGTTCACCTCTCCCGGCTGGGGAGAAGTAAAGACCGAGGTCGTCGGACCAGACGTCATCGTACTTGGGACCGCTGCAGGATCAGGCTGAGCTCGAGCTCCCGGAAGGCGAGATAGTTTCGCCGAATCCACTGGTGCAACTCGGTGGACGAATCCTTCTCCTGGCGCAGATAGCCGGTGAAGGAGAAGGTCAGCCGATCGATATAGGTCTTCAGGAAGCCGGGCAGGGCCGGCAGGCGGAACAGCCGGCCGCCTTCCATCGCGGGCGGCAGCTCGCCGCGCACGACATATTCGTTGTCCACCGTGATCAGGTTGATCCGCGGGATTTGGCCGCGCAGCATCTCATGGGCCCGCGCCGAGACGCGGTCGGTGTCGGCAACGAACAGGATCATGGGCGCGACGTGGCGGCGCGCGGCCTCCTTCAACAGGCCGATCTCGTCGGTCATCTTGAAGAACTCGTCAAAGGCGTGGAAGCCGAGGTCGATCACCTTGGCGAGGCCATCATCGACGATGACGCGGTCCATGAGCTGCATCTTGCCGTAGGTGTCGATGACGTCGGCCGTCTCGGTGATCTTCGGCAGGTAATCGAGCAGCGACGGTTCCTTCAGATTGACGTCGAAGGCCGCGACATCGCCGTTCTTGAGCAGCAGGAATTCGCTCAATAGCCGCGCCAGCAGGGTCTTGCCGACCTGCGGGCGGGGCGAGCAGATGATGTAGACGGGCGTCGCGGGCATCGACAGCTATATCAGTCGAATTCACCGCCCAATCCAGCCGCATCCACCCGTGTTGTGCAACTATTTTTCGCTGCTGCGGGCCGCGGGCTTGGAGCCGACGATATCGGTCAGCCGGATGCGGTCGAATTCGCTCCAGACGTTCGCCAGCCAATGCCGGACATAGCCGCGCAGCACGAAGGAGTAGTTTGCGGCCTCGTCGTTCATCCCCTTGTTGGCAACGAACTTCAGGAACGGAACGGACGAAACCTCGACCTGCTCATAGGCCATTTCGTTGAGCTTGGGGATGGTCAGCTCGGTGGCGTCCTTGATGCGGTGGAAATAGGAATTGTAGGTCGACTGGTCCCACTGGAAGAACTGGGTGTCGTTGATGAAGTTCTTCACCAGGAAATACTTTGCGCCGGTCATGAAGCCCGCGGTCTCCGCGATCTCGTCCAGCGAGGCGATCGAGGGGCCGAGGATGTGGAACACTGCGAAGGTGATCTGGCCCGCCTTGGCCGCGTCCAGGAAACCGATATCGCGCAGCGAGGCCAGCGCCGGCGAGAGCAGGCCGGCGCGGACGTCGATCACGGTCACCGACGGGCTCGCCGCGTTGAGCGTGTCGAAGATCTTCATCTGGTCGGCCGTCGTCATCATGTCGACGATCTCGGTGATCTCCGGGTGGAAGCGCTTCAGCGTGCCACGCGGCGACTCCGTGTCGAACGCGCGCGTCGGCACGTTGTTGGCGGAAAAATAATCGAGCAAGGTACGCGACACCGTGGTCTTGCCGACCCCGCCCTTGTCCGCGCCCACCACAACCACTGCCGGCTTTGCCATTGCTGTCCCCTAACGCGTGCCCGCCGATCGCTTGAACGCGATCGGTAAGGCCCCTTGTCTGTTGTTGGGCGCGAACATGGCAGAAACGAGGGAGAATTCAATTCTTTGCAGCAGTGTTGTCGCAAATCCCTGAGTTTTTCCCAATCGCTGTGAATCCGCCGGAGATCGGCCGGGATAAGAGGGGAAATCTCGGCTCAATGCCGGCCCCAAGGACCCACTGGATTGCCGACAGCGGTTCCGGACGGGCCGGGTGCGGGGCCCGGCGCAGCCGCGGTTGGCTTGCCGGAATCGTTCCACGGACCTGTCGGCGACGGCGAGGCGTCCTTCTGGTCGGCCTGGGCCTCGGGCTCTTCGGCCTCGGCGGTAAGCGTCCGCAGCCGGCCGGGGTCATGGCCGCCGGCAAACTTGATCAGCGCGTCGACCCGGGACTTGACCGACGGGTGGGTCGCGAACAGGTCGGCAAAACCCTCGCGGGGATTGTCGACGCAGAGCTCCATCACCGCCGAGGTCGCGCCCGGCAATTCGCCGCGGCCTTCGATCTTGCGCAGCGCCGTGATCATCGCGTCGGGATTCTTCGTCAGCTCCACCGAACCGGCGTCGGCGAGAAATTCGCGCGAACGCGACAGCGCGAGCTTCACCACCTGCGACAACAGCCAGGCCAGCACGATCAGCGCCACCGCGATGATGATGACGATCACCGCGCCGCCGCCGGAACTCTTTCTGTCGCTCGATGACGAGGACGAGCGCGACGAGGAGGATGAGCCCGATGACCATGAGCCGCCGGAGCTCGGGCTCCAGTCGAAGCTCGTGAACAGGCGGAAGAACAGTTCGCCGAAGAAGCCGACCACGCCGGCGATGATGACGGCGACGACCATGAGCTGCACGTCGCCGTTCCTGATGTGGGTCAGCTCGTGACCCAGCACCGCCTCGATCTCCTGGTCGTTCAGCGCTTTGAGGAGACCCGTGGTGACGGTGATCGCATATTGCCGCGGATTGAGGCCGGTCGCGAAGGCGTTCAGCGCCGGGCTCTCCATGATCTTCAGCTTCGGCATCGTGATGCCGCGCGAGATGCAGAGATTTTCGAGGAGATTGTAGAGCCGCGGCTGCTCCTGGCGAGTCACGCTATGGCCGCCGGTCACCGCGTCGATCATCGACTGGTGGAAGAAGTAGGCAATCACGATCCACGCAATCGCCGCGATCGTTGCGAAGGGCGAGGCGACGATCAAGTCGTGGAACGCGCGGCTGAGGTAGAAACTGACGGTCCGATTGCTGTCGAGGACGACTTCGGCAACCAGCGCGCCGGCGAAGACCAGCACGTAGAACAGCAGGAACAGGCCGGCGAGCAGCAGTATCGAACGGAACTTGTTCGAGGCGATATGCGTGTAGAGACCATACGCAGCCATGGCTGTTTCCGTTAGCTCCTCTCAATCGGGGGCACGCTAGCGGCGTGAACCCGGAATCTGGAGCTTAGTGTCTCGATCGAGAGTCCGGGTTCGCGTCACCGACGCGCTCCATTGCGCACTTGCGCAATGACGAATGTGAGAATGTGAGAAGGAGTGCGGGCCACCCGGGCAATCAGAACTTCACCTGCGGCGTCGCCTCGACCTCGGTACGGCTTGCGCCGAGATCGAAGAAATCCTTGCGCGTGAAGCCGAACATGCCGGCGAACAGCGCGGCGGGCATCTGCTGGATGCCGGTGTTGTACTCCTGCACCGCGTTGTTGAAGAAGCGGCGGCTCGCCGCGATCTTGTTCTCGAGGTCGGAGAGCTCGGCGGCGAGCTGCTGGAAATTGGCATTGGCCTTGAGGTCCGGATAGGCCTCCGACAGCGCGATCAGCCGGCCGAGTGCGCCGGAGAGCTGGTTCTCGGCCGCGGAGACCTGCGCCGGCCCCTGCGCCGACATCGCCGAATTGCGCGCCTTGATGACGTCGTCCAGCGTGCCGCGCTCATGCGCTGCGTAGCCCTTCACTGTCTCGACTAGGTTCGGGATCAGGTCGTGGCGCTGCTTGAGCTGCACGTCGATGTCGGCAAAGGCCTGGCCGACGCGCTGGCTCAGCGTCACAAGCCGGTTGTAGGCGCCGAAGGCGAACAGCACGAGGACGACGATAACGCCGAGAACGATCCAGCCGGTCGACATGGAGAACTCCTGAAGGGGATTGAGGCGGGCAGGGTAAACCAAAACGGCGCCGGACGGCAGGCCGGCGCGGAGGGGAGGTAAGCCTTGGTCGGACGTGGACCCGTCCGAGTTCAATGGAAAAAGCGCAGAACGGCGTTAACTTTCGGACATGACGCCATCGCCCCAGCGCCAGCGCCGGGCGCTCGCATAAGCGGCCTTGTCGCGCCGCGGCACCTTCGTGATGGCAAGGCCGTTTGGAGTGCAGAGCTTTGCCGTGATCTCGGCCTTGCCGACGTCAGGCGGCGCCAGTACGCGTGTGGCGCGCCCCGCGGGCGGCGCGCGGGTCAGTGCCACGTAGATGAACCGCTCGTCCTCGAACGGCACCTCGGCGCCCTTGATCTGCCGGTGCGCCTGCGAGCGCGGCAGGCGTTGGGAGAAATGGCACCAGTCGGGCGCGGTGAGCGGACAAGGCTTTTCGTGCGGGCAAGGAGCCGCGACATAGGCGCCTGCCGTGATCAGGTGCTGGCGCAGCGCGAGGATGCGGGCGTAGCCGGCCGGCGTGCCGGGCTCGATCACGACCAGCGCATGGCGCGCCTTTGCCCACATGGCTTCCGTAAGCGCACGCTGATCGCTCTCAGCGAGCTCGCCAATGACGTAGCTGGCGATGACGATGTCGGCGGGCGGGACCTCTGCGAGGTTGGTTCCGGCGTCGCCCGACAGGTAGCGGCAATCCGCCAGACGCGCGCTGTCGCCGGCGAGCTCGAGCGCCAGCCGGCTTAGCGTGGCGTTGGCATCGAGCAGGGTGAAGTCTTGCAGTGAAGGAAAGGCCTCCGCAGCGGCCCAGCTCGCAGTGCCCGGGCCTGCGCCGACGTCGAGCAGGATTTCGGGAGCCAAGTCCGGCACGATCGCGGTCAGCGCGTTCAGGCTTGCGGCGACGGCGGCGTAGGTCGCCGGCATCCGCGCCAGCGCGTAGGCGAGCGCATCGGCCTCGGACTTGATCGTGCCCGAGCCGCCGCCCGCGCGATAGGTGCTGGAGATCTGCGACGACCGTCGTGCCGCATCGCTGCGGGAAAAGCCCTGGAGCTTGCCGTCGAGCGCGGCTTTCAGTTCAGCGGGAAGCGTGGGCGAGATCATTTTCCACCGTCATGCCCTGTGCAGGCGGGGCATCCAGTACTCCGAGGCAGCGCCGGTCAATTGAGGAGAAGCCGCAGCGTACTGGATCATCCGCCTGGGCGGATGATGACGTCAATGGTTGTGGAGCGACCGCAGTCTCACGCCACGTTCTGATCGAGGATCTCCACCGCCTCTTGCAGGCTCACCGACACGAGCTGCGAGACGCCGCGCTCGGCCATGGTGACGCCGAACAGCCGGTTCATCCGCGCCATGGTGATCGGGTTGTGCGTGATGATGATGAAGCGCGTGTCGGTCGAGCCGGTCATCTCGTGCAAGAGGTTGCAGTAGCGCTCGACGTTGTGATCGTCCAGCGGTGCGTCGACTTCGTCCAGCACGCAGATCGGCGAGGGGTTGGTGAGGAACACGGCGAAGATCAACGCCATCGCCGTCAGCGCCTGCTCGCCGCCCGAGAGCAGCGACAGCGTCTGCGGCTTCTTGCCCGGGGGCTTTGCGATGATCTCGAGGCCGGCCTCCAGCGGATCGTCGCTCTCGATCAGGTGCAGCGCCGCCTCGCCGCCGCCGAACAGCTCGACGAACAGGCGCTTGAAGTGGTTGTTGACCACCTCGAACGAGGTGAGGAGCCGCTCGCGGGCTTCCTTGTTGAGGCTCTGGATGCCCTGGCGCAGCCGCTTGATGGCCTCGACGAGGTCGTCGCGCTCGGTAACGAGGCCGGTGTGCTGGCCCTCGACTTCGCGCAGCTCTTCCTCGGCGCGCAGGTTGACCGCGCCCAGGCGCTCGCGGTCGCGGCGCATCTTTTCGAGATCTTCCTCGATCTCGTGCAGCGGCGGCAGCTCGGCACCGGGCTCGATCTCGGCGAGGCCGGCGACGGCCTGCGGCTCGACTTCCAGCATGTCGCGGATTTCGCGCTCGATGTCCTCGAGTCGGCGCCGTGCGCCTTCCATGCGCTCCTCGGCGCGGGCGGTGGCCTCACGCGAGCTCGACAGCGCCTCGAGCGTCAACTTCGCGACACGATCCGTCTCCGCCATCGCGGTTTCCGCGGCGGCGAGCGCGTCGGCGGCGATGCGGCGGTCGTTCTCGGCATATTCGATCTCGGTGATCAGCGCGCTGCGCTTCTCGGCGAACACGGCCGGCGCGTTTTCGAGATCGCTGCGCTCGATCGAGACTTCGGTGATGCGGGCCTGGATGGTGTCGATGTGGGAGGCTGCGCTGCCCTTGCGGTTCTGCCACTCGGTGCGCTCGGCGAGGATCGCCTGCACGCGGCGGTCGGCGAGCTCGGCCTCGCGCGCCAGCGCCTGCGCCTCGGCGCGGACCTGGGCAGCCATGCGGCGATGGCCCTCGATGTCGCTGCGGACGGCGGCGAGCCGGGTTTCGGTGTCTTCGCTCGACGGCAGCTCGGTGATCGCGGCCGCGGCATATTCGTGTGCGGCTTCGGCCTCGGCGCGATCGGCCGCAAGGCGGCTGTGCGCTTCGATGAGCGCCGACTTGCGGGCGGAGTGACGATTGATCTCGCGTTCGGTCGTGGCATGGCGCTCGCGCGCGGCGTTGAGCTCGCGCTGCGCGGCGCGCCAGGCTTCGCGCGAGGCGCCTTCGGTGCTCGCGGCCATCTGCAATTCGGCTTCGGCATTCTCCAGCGCCTGACGCTTGATCTGCGCATCGATACGGGCCTGCTCCAGCTCGTTCTCGATGTCGACGAGGCGCGCGCGTTCGGCAAGACGCCGCGCGGCGCCGGTCGGCGCGTGAGCCGCCGCGACAAAGCCGTCCCAACGCCAGACGTCGCCTTCGGGCGAGACCAGCCGCTGGCCGGTCTTGAGCTGCGACACCAGCTCGGCGCCGCGCTCGCGCGGCACCACGCCGATCTGCGCCAGGCGGCGCGCCAGTTCGGCTGGCGCCTGCACATGGTTGGCGAGCGGCACGACGCCGTCGGGCAGCGCCGGATCGCCTTCGGTGACGCCGGCATTGGTCCAGCGCATCGGCGCCGACGGATCGACCGGCGCATCGAGATCGTCGCCAAGCGCGGCGCCGATCGCCTTTTCAAAGCCCTTGTCGACGGTGATGCCGTCGATGATCGGCGGCCACAGGTTCTTGGTCTCGCCGTTGACGATCTTGGAGATCGTGCGCGCCTCGGTCTCGAGCCGCTGTACCCGCTTGTCGGCCTCATTCAGCGGCGAGCGCGAGGATTCCAGCGTCTGGCGCGCGGCGACGTGGGCGGCTTCGCTCGCTTGGGCAGCGGCTTCCGAAGCTGCAAGCGTCTGTTCCGCGTTCTCGACCGCCGCGGTCAGCTCGTCGAGATCGCCGAAACCGCCGGTCTCCTCCGCGAGCTTCTGCTCCTCGGCCGCGACATTGGCGATCTCCTGGTCGAGCCGGGCGAGCTTGTCGCGATGGGTGCGGACGTTGGCCTCTAATTGGTTGCGCTTGGCAGTGAGGTCGGCGAGCGAGGTGGTGAGTTCGGCGAACTGCTGCTCGACTTCGGCGAGCGTCGCCTCAGCCTCTGACACGCGCTCATCGACGCCGGAGCGCTTCTCGACGCGCGACTTGATCTCTTCCTTCAGCTCGGCGTCTTCGGTGTCGAGCCGCTGCAGCGCGACGTCCGCATCCATGGTCTGCTGCTGGGCGCGGGCTATATCGCCCTCGAACTGCGTCAGCCGGCGCTCGAGCTCGGCGACGCGCTCCTTGGCGCGCTCTTCCTCGCGGTCGAGCATCTCGCGGGCATTGGTCAGCCGCTGCAGGCCGGCCGCGGCACGCGCTTCCGCATCGCGCAGCGCCGGCATCTCGGCAGCCCGGATCGCCTGGATGCGGGCGGCTTCCGCCTGATGCTGGGTGCGCTCGGCCATCTCGCGCACGGCGAGATCATGGGTCTGGCCGGAATCGTTGACCTCGGCATGGGCCGCGATCCAGCGCAGATGGAACAGCGTGGCCTCCGCCTTACGGACCTTCGCCGCGACCTCGCGATAGCGCACGGCCTGGCGGGCCTGCTTCTTCAGGCCTTCCATCTGGCCGGAGAGCTGGCCGATCACGTCCTCGACGCGGGTGAGATTGGTTTCGGCGGCCTTCAGCCGCAGCTCGGCCTCGTGGCGGCGGGCGTGCAGGCCGGCGACGCCGGCGGCGTCCTCCAGCACGCGGCGGCGCTGCTCGGGCTTGGCCTGGATGATCTCGCCGATCTTGCCCTGGTGGACGAGGGCCGGCGACCGCGCGCCGGTGGCGGCGTCGGCGAACAGGATCTGCACGTCGCGGGCGCGGACGTCGCGGCCGTTGATGCGATAGACCGAGCCCGCCTCGCGTTCGATGCGGCGGGAGATCTCCAGAAGCTGGCTGTCGTTCATCGCCGCCGGCGCGGTGCGATCGGCATTGTCGATCGTCATCGTCACTTCGGCGTGGTTGCGCGCCGGGCGGTTGCCGGAGCCCGCGAAGATCACCGCATCCATGTCAGCGGCGCGCAGCGATTTGTGCGAGGTCTCGCCCATCGCCCAGCGCAGCGCTTCGACGAGGTTCGACTTGCCGCAGCCGTTGGGTCCGACCACGCCGGTCAGGCCGGCCTCGATCACGAAGTCGGTGGGCTCAACGAACGACTTGAAGCCATGAAGGCGCAGGCGAGTGATCTTCATAAACACGCATCTCTGTTGACAGGGCGCGAATCTCCCTGCCGGGACAATACCATGGAAGGCAATGTCGCTGTCTGGACGAGTCGCGTAAGGCGGCTCATGCGGCTGGACAATGGCCGCGCCGTGCCGCGAGGGCAACCAGCGAAAGCCGCTTTTCCCAAGGGATTTGTGCCGGGAATGATGCGGCGACAGCCGCGCGAATCAGGCTTCGTGCGTGCGAATCAGCGCTCAAATCAGCTCTTGAGCAGCGGATTGATCTTCTTCGCGAATTCCTCGAACGAGGCCTCGCCCTTGATCTTCTCACCGTTGATGAAGAAGGTCGGCGTCGAATCGACCTTCAGCACATCGCTGGCATATTTCTGGTCTGCGGCAATCTTGTCGAGCAGCGCCTGGTCCTTCAGGCAGGCCTCGACCTGTTGCTGAGTGAGTCCGGCCTGCTTGCCGATCCGCGTCAGCGTCTCGGTGGTGTTCTTCGTCACCCAGTCGCTCTGCTGGCGGAACAGCATGTCGGTGACCGCAAAATATTTCGGCGCGTCGCCATTGGCGATGCAGCGCGACAGCATCGAGCCGGCGGCTGCTTTGATGTCGAGCGGGAACTCGCGGAAGATGTAACGCACCTTGCCGGCGTCGATGTATTCCTTCTTGATCTTGGGGAACACCTGCTCGTTGAAGGCGGCGCAGTGCGGGCAGGTCATCGAGGCGTATTCGGTGATGGTGACGGCGGCGTCTGCCGGGCCCAGCGCCATGTCGGGCAGCGACACCGGCTTGGCCACATCGGCGGCGGTCTGCGCCTTTGCTTCAGGGATCATGGCCTCGGAGATGAACCGCAGCGGCGAGAGCCCGGCGAGCGCGGCGAGCCCGGTCAGCGACAGCATCGTGGTGAAGGCGCGGCGGGTGATGATCAAGGTCGGCTCCCGGGTTGGCGTGGTCTCGCCCAAAGTTCGTATCAAGGTTCCCTTCTCGGGCGGCCTGTCGCTAGCTTGAAATGTCGTTTGAGGCAATGGCGAGGCGCAAGGACGGGTCCAGATTGCCGGCGCAATAAGGCTCAATTTCGCTTGATTGCGGCCCCGAGGCGCGCCAGCGCCGTCTTCAACTGTTCATCTTCGATGTCGGTAAGGCTCTCCGCCATCTTGGCGACCGCCTTCGGGTCCGGCGGGCCGGGCCGCACCGGTCGCCGGGACCGCGACAGGGGGGCCTGGCGGAAAGCGAGCTTGCCGACCGCACTCCAGCCGAAGAAGCGGTTGACCCGCTCCAGGATGACGTCCGCGGAGTGCTGAATTTCCAGCGCCATCGGCCCCTCGACCCGCAGCACCAGCGTTGCCGGCTCCTGCGGCTGGCCCTCCACCGGGCGCGGCCATTGCATCTTCAATGGCTCCGCGTGGGCTGCGATCTCCGGCCCGGCAATCTGCGCCCACCGCGTCACCAGCTCGCGCGCGGCAAAGCCCTGCCTGGCATAGGCCTCGGCAAAGACGTCGTTGAGGAGAATCGAAAGCGGCTTTGCGATGACAGGGCCGGGTTTGGACATGGGGCCTTATAGCACCGTGTGTAGTCGGTCAGAAATCCCGGAGCCTTGCGAGAAGAAAGACGTGGATGCCTGCGACGAGCGCGGGCATGACGTGGAGAGATCGGCGCCAGCCCGTTACAGTGGCGACATGAACCTCAGAGCCACCCTAAAGGCGAAGTCGGAACCAGTCGAGCCGGAACGTTTGGCACGCCCCCTGGCGCTGCTCGCGTGGTACGACCGTCACCGCCGCAGGCTGCCTTGGCGCGCGGCGCCGGGCGATGCCGCGGATCCCTACCGCGTCTGGCTGTCGGAGATCATGCTGCAGCAGACCACCGTGAAGGCGGTCGGGCCCTATTTCGAGAAATTCGTCGCGCGCTGGCCGGATGTCACGGCGCTGGGGCGAGCCTCGCTCGACGACGTGCTGCGGATGTGGGCCGGGCTCGGCTATTACTCGCGCGCACGCAACCTTTACGCTTGCGCGGTCGCCGTGACGCGCGATCATGGCGGCGTGTTTCCCGAAACCGAGGAAGGGCTGCGCGCGCTGCCGGGGATCGGGCCCTACACGGCGGCCGCGATCGCAGCGATCGCGTTCGATCGCCGAACCATGCCGGTCGACGGCAATATCGAGCGGGTGGTGTCGCGGCTCTTTGCAGTCGAAGAGGAACTCCCGCAGGCCAAGCCGCTGATCCAGCAACTGGCAGCGACGCTCCTTGCCGACTCGCGCGCCGGTGACGAGAAGTCTCGCGCCGGCGACAGCGCACAGGCGCTGATGGATCTCGGCGCTTCGATCTGCACGCCGAAAAAGCCGGCCTGCTCGCTCTGCCCGCTCAACGATGATTGCGCGGCGCGCGCACAAGGAACGCAGGAGACGTTTCCACGCAAAGCGCCGAAGAAGAGCGGGACGTTGCGGCGCGGCGCAGCCTTCGTCGTCACGCGTGGCGACGAACTCCTCGTCCGCACCCGGCCGGAGCAGGGATTGCTCGGCGGAATGACCGAGGTGCCGGGCTCGGACTGGCTCGCCGGCCAGGACGACAAGGCGGCGAAAGAGCAGGCGCCGGAGCTGAAGGGGCTTTCGCGCTGGCAGCGCAAGCTCGGCGTCGTCACCCACGTCTTCACGCATTTTCCGCTGGAGCTCGTGGTCTACACTGCGCGCGCCGAGATTCGTGCGCGGGCGCCGGACGGCATGCGCTGGGTGCCGATTGCGACCCTTGCGAGCGAAGCGCTGCCCAATGTTATGCGCAAGGTGATTGCGCACGGACTGGACCTGTAGCCGCCCATGCTGCTGACATCAGGCTGTCAGCAGGCTTGCGTTACCAGCGAGCGGCAACGGAGGCTTCGCATGGTCAAGACCGCGCTCGATAACTTTCCCAGGCCGCCCTGCGCCGAGCTTTTGGGATGGCGCCTGCTCGATGCTCGCCCAGAGCAGGGCTGGATCAGGCTTTCCTTTGACGGAAAATCCGAGTTCTGCAACCCGGCCGGCTTCATCCAGGGCGGCATGCTCTCGGCCATGCTCGACGACACCATGGGCCCCGCGGTGCTCGTGATGAGCGAAGGCCGGCTCTACACCACTACCATCAGCATGACCGTGAACTTTCTTAGCCCCGCAAAGCCCGGGCCGATCATCGGCGAGGCGACTGTGACGCAGCTCGGCAAGACCATCGCCTTCGTCGAGGGCAAGCTGATGGCCGAGGATGGCACGCTGCTTGCGACTGCAACCGCGAGTGAGCGCCTGCTCGAGGCGGCAAGGGTCGTGCGCTGAGGCGGAGGGGATAATCGTTGTCCACCCATCGGCGTCTTCAAGCACTCAGAACCAGTGGGATGACGGTGCGGTATTTTCCGGCGGAAGATGGGACTGGTGGTTCGGCGGCCAACTCAACAGACACCTGACCAAGCCCATGCTCATTCAGCAGCTTGGTCAATTCGGAATGCACCGCCCGCCAAACCCGGTTTGGGTCAGCGTCGGCTGCGGGATGGAGGCGAACGCGCAATTGTGTCGGCGCTGTCTGCACGATCTGAAACAGCTCCACGCCGGGTACATGATCGATCTCAAGCGCGAGCGATGGCATTGCGACTTTCTCGCCGCGCTCGGTTGGAAACGTGAGGATGTCGGCAGCGCGGCCCCGCACGCGGATCGCCGGAAGTGGGTTGCCGCAAGGATAGGGATCAGGTCGTTGCAGGATGCGGTCGCCGAGATCGTAGCGGAGGATCGGCTGCACGCGATTGGCGAGGTTGCTCACGAGGACCGTATGCGCCTCCTCGCCGGGCGGAACCGGCTGATAGCTCGCATCGACGGGTTCGAGAATCGCCCAATCGCTGTTGACATGATGCCAACCGTGTTCACAGCCGATAGCCATGAACAGGCATTCCGTCGCGACGTAAACGGTCCGGACCTTGGCGTGGAATGCCTTTGCGATCCGGTCGTATCCGTCCTGCGAAAGCCCTTCCGAGGTCGGAAGAACCAGCACCGGCCGAATATGCAGGCGACCCGCATCCTGCTCGGCGGCCAATAGCGCCATGACGCCGGCGTATCCGATAAGCAGAGCCGGGTGGAACCGATTGAGTTCGGTGACCAGATTCCGCAACGGGGCCTGCGCCGGGAGCGCCCGGAATCGTCGGGCCGACCAATTTGCGCGGATCGCAGCAAAGCTGGCTGCACCGATGTAGTGGCCCCCCATCGCCAGCACCGAAGCCGTGCGGCCGCCGCGGACGAGGAGACAGAATATCTCGCTGGCGCTAAGCGCGCCGATCATCATGCGCAGCGAAAACGCAAGTGTGACCGTCCAATTGTGCTTGTCCAACAGGAATATTCCAGGTGTCCCGGTGGTGCCCGAGGTGGTTGCCACTGAATATTTGCCAAGGAGGCGTTGTCCGATCAGCTCAGGGTTATCGACGAACGCCCGCACTGCCGCGAAACTAACCTCGCGATCGGTGACCCAGTCGTCAAAATGACGCATCAGCTCTTGCTTATTAGCCACCGGCAGCACGGACGAACTCTCAATCCGCTCCGGTAGACCCTGATAGAGCTCGCGATAATAGGGCGAGTTGGTGCGAGCGAAGGCGACGGCCTCGCCAAGCCGGGCGCGTTGTCGCTGCGCGATAGCGTTGAGACCTTGCCTTCTTGCGCGGTGCGCATCGAGCAATACCGATGAGATGCTTTCGCTCATGACAAGCTCACATAGGCGTGGTGCGCGCGCTCAGGCGCCATCACGTCGCGCCACCCGCAAGCGGCTCGCGAAGGCCTACAGGATCATCACGAAAACGGCCTATCAAACAACCGCGCCCGACTCGCGGACGCAAGCGCTTGCGCCGCGTGGGGCGCGGAGGTTGATGCTCGCTTTCTCTGGCCGCAAGGACGCTGGCACTGTCGGCGCTGGCCCCGTCGGGCACTGGCACTGTCGGCCTGCTCCTGTGGCGCTCGTGGCGCGAGAGACCGTCTCGATCAACCCACTTCTGATGTAGACCCGCGCAGGCAGCGGACCCAACTCACGACTAGGTGAAAGGCGAAATCGGGTTAGGGCCTGATCCGCCTAACGGGAAAACGGGCGTCGCGCCGTGGCTCTACCGGGCCTGAATTCGGGCGGACGGGCCGCCGGGCGGCTCGTCGGATGACGCGAATGCCCATCCGTGATCCCAATCTCCTGAGATGAGGGCGGCCTGGATCAGGCGCATTGATGTCCGCTATGCCTCCAACTGCGGCGCGACAGCGGACATCGCCGGAGGTCCTAGTCGGGGCCGGAAGCCGACATCATTCGATGACCTCGTCGGCGCGGACGAGTAGCGCTTGATTGAGGACCTTCCCGCTGCCATCACCTACGGCAAGGAAACCAAGCCGGCGGCGTTTTCCTTGCGCGCGCGAATATCGTGGCAAAACGAACGCGCCGCAGTGCCCGCTATGAACTCCCGCCGCTTCATTCGATCCTCATTGCATCTTGAGGACGACGGGACACAGCGTATCACGCATTGATGGTCGTCGCACCCGCTGACGATGCAATTGCTGCGTCGCAAATGCGGCGCGTCATCATTCAAAGCAGGAGCGGACTCGTTTTGCTCAACGTGAGCTCTTCCCAATTCTGACCCGAAGCCGTCCTGCACGATGCCGTGTAAGCCGACATGGATTTCCGCCGCTGAGGGCCCACAAGCAGACTTCGCAAAGAGGCCCCCATTTGCAAGGCTATGCGTTGGCCTCAGCGGCCACGAGTGATGATGGGCGATTGAGGTGGATCGCAATCTGCTGCGTGGGGCGCCTCAAGGTCTCGGACGGCGACTCTCCGAACGCGGCGCGATACGCCACCGCAAAGCGGCCAAGCTCGCAAAAGCCATGGTCGGTAGCTATCTGCGTGACGGTTGACGTCGATGGAACCGCGCTTAGCAACGCGCGATGCACGAGGTGCATTCGACGGAGGGTGAGAAAACGGATCGGTCCCATGCCCAGATGCTCTTCGCAGGAGGCGCGAAGCGTTCGCTCCGCGACACCAATAGCTGCACAGATTTCGGTGAGATAGAGCGGCCGGTCGGGATTTGCCTCCAGAAACTCCTCGAACCGCGCCGTGATAGCATTATGGCCTCGGCCGCGAGTGCTGGTCTTTGCGTCGACCGTATCGGCGAGGCATCTGACCATGACGTGCACGAATTCATTCTCCAGCGCGCGAAGCACCTCCGGCAGTTGCAAAATATCGGGAGTGTCGCATGCGAGCTGTCCGATCGCCCGGTGTAACTTCAGCAGTCGTGACATCGAATGAGGGGGTGGACGAAAAATGTGCCGTCCTGACTTTTCCATCAACTCGCAGCCAATTATGGCTTCGACTGCAGTATCGAGCTCGTCGGTGGGGATGGACATCGCGCCGTAGTCAAGACCAGGGCCGCATCGTCGATGCTCGGCTTCAAGCGTGTTGTCAATGATGTCACCGGGCATGACCTCAATTCCACAGTGATGGTAGGGTGACAAATTGGACTCGGTAAGAAAGCCGATCGATCGCCGACCAGGCTTGCTTGTGGCGGTGCTGACAGTTGGCGAGGATAAGTGAGTACGTTGCAACCAGAGCCGGCTCAGGGCGACCTGGGTCATGTCGATCCGAAACTCTTTCGTCGTGGGAAGTATTTCTATGTCGGAATACGGGAAGGCTGCCTGGCACGCCAGTGGATCGGTAAAGCAAAGAACTCTACTCCACGCCACTTCTGTTCTCCCCAAAAAAACAAAACTACAATTTGGTCGGGAAGCAAATTGACAGCAAAGAGTCTTCGGATCGCAAAAGCGGCCTAGCCAAAATGGCTGCAAATCCGGTTGTATCGTAATATCGTTGTTACCTCTGATCAATGTACCTATTTTGACGTAGTCAATGGTTTTAGTGGCATCTTCAGCCTTCGCGTGCCACGCTTAAAATTTTTAGACCATTTGATGAAACCAATGCGGTACGGCCGAAGCTGAGCGTGTTTCCAACTCGGGCATCGAGACCGCTATGGGTCTCAAAAGCGGCGGTCCAAGGCCCGCACGAGGCAGGTCCGGTCAAACCGTGACATCGGACCTATCCACGCCACGAGGCCCAGCAGTCCGGCGCCGGTCAGATCCCCAGCTTCGCGTTCCGCGAGGCTGACCCTCTCCAACAGGGGCCACAGGGAGAGGGTGCAGCGTCAGTGCGTCACCAACCTTGATCTTCTAAGCCCTCACGCGTTTTCCATCCGGCCGCGGCACGATCGGCGGCTTGGCGTTGAGCGCTTCGACCTGGAAGCCGGCGACGCGCTTGTAATTCGCGGCGATGTCCTCCAGCTCCTGCTGGGACAGCACGTCGGTGACGACGTTGTAGCCGTCGGGCGCGCGCTCCTCGACGAGTTGCATCACCTGCTCGGGGCCGTTCTTGCGGTTGAGCAGGACGAGGTCGGTGGTCGCCGGCCGGCGCTCGGCCTCATAGGCCTCTAGCGCTCCTTGCGTCGGGCCGTGCGCCAAGATCTCGCGGGTGATGACGCGGGCATCGAGGATCGCCTGCGAGGCGCCGTTCGATCCGATCGGGTACATCGGATGCGCGGCATCGCCCATCAGCGTGACGCGGCTGAAGGTCCATTGCGATACCGGATCGCGGTCGACCAGCGGATATTCGTAGGCGTGCGGGCAGTTCCGGATCAGGCCGGTCACGTCGAGCCAATCGAACTGCCAGCTCTCGAACCACGGCAAAAATTCTTCCAGGCGCGCGGTGCGGTTATAGTCCTCGCGCCGCCACTGATAGGTCGGCGGCATGTGCCGCTCGGCGACCCAGTTGATCTGGTGGTTGCCTGCGGCGTCCGGCTCCTTGCTGATCGGATAGCAGACAAACTTCAGGATCTCGTGGCCGGCCATGATCATGGTGCGGCCGGTCAGGAACGCCTTTGCCGGCGTCACGCCGCGCCAGAGGATGCGGCCGTTCCAGATCGGCGGCCCCTCCTGCGGATAGAGCTTTTCTCGTGCGGCGGAATGAATGCCGTCGGCTGCGATCAGGATCGCGCCTTCGTAACTGCCGGCGGGCTTGCCGGTCGCCCGGTCGATGAAGTCGGCGCGCACGCCGTTGGCGGTCTCGCTCCAGCCGGTCAGATGATGGCTGGTGAGGATGTTGTCGCGGCCGAGCCGCTCGATCGCGGTGTCGAGCAGGAGCTGCTGGAGGGTGCCGCGATGGATCGAGAATTGCGGCCATTTGTAGCCGGCCTCTAATCCGCGCGGCTCGCTCCAGATCGGCCTGCCGTGCTTGGAGAAGTAGGCGAGCTCGCGGGTGCGCACGCCGCTGGCATCGAGCCTGTCCATCAGTCCGAGCTCGATCAGCTCGCGCACCGCATGCGGCAGCACATTGATGCCGACGCCGAGCGGCCGGAGTTCGGCCACGCTCTCGAACACTTTTGCGGGAACGCCGATCTGGTGCAGGCTGAGCGCAAGCGTCAGCCCGCCGATGCCGCCACCGGCGATGAGTGCGGTCATGACAAATCCCCCTCCGATTGGCGGGTCTTCGCATGAGGAGGCGGCCGTGGGCAACTGCGAAGAGAGCCCTATGGACGCGGCGGTGCGCGGCCGTTACCTTCTCCCTTTCTCACGAGGTCCGACATGTTCAAGCTCTACTATGCCCCCGGCACCTGCGCGCTCGCCACCTACATCGCCCTGGAAGAGGTCGGTGCCGACTACACGGCCGAACGACTGAACTTCAAGGCCAACCAGCAGAACAGCCCGGACTACCTCGCGATCAATCCGAAAGGCCGCGTGCCGGCGCTGTTGACCGATCGCGGCGTCCTCACCGAGACGCCGGCAATGCTCGCCTACATCGCGCAAACCTTTCCCAAGGCGAAGCTTGCGCCGCTCGACGACGCCTTTGCATTTGCGCAGGTGCAGTCGTTCAACTCCTATCTCTGCTCGACCGTGCACGTGGCGCATGCCCACAAGATGCGCGGCGCACGTTGGGCGACCGAAGAGAGCTCGTTCGCCGATATGAAGCAGATGATCCCGAAGACCATGGGCGCCTGCTTCTCCCTGATCGAGCAGAAGATGTTGAGGGGGCCGTGGGTGATGGGCGAGCAGTATACGATCTGCGATCCCTATCTTTACACGCTGTCGCTCTGGCTCGAAGGCGACGGTGTCGACATCAACGCCACGTCGAAGGTCGCGGACCATTTCAAGCGGATGTCCGACCGGCCCGCCGTGCGCAAGGTGATGGACGCGCAGAAGGCGTAACAAACTCGGTGTCGTTCCGGCGATCGTAGGGTCGGTAGCGAAGCGTAACCCACCTCTTTTAGCTTCCACGCGGATAGACCTGCGGTGGGTTACGCCCAGCGGACTGCGCTTCGCGCAGCCGCAGGGCTAACCCCCTACGAAGCTTTCTTCTCCAACTCCCGTCCTGTCTCCAGCATCAGGCGCCTCAGCCAGATCGAGCCGGGGTCCATCTGCGCGCGGGTCGGATAGAACATGAACTGCTCGTCGATGCCGGGGTCGAGCGGCGGCGTCACCGCGGCTAGCCCGAGCTGTTTCGACAGGGCCGCAATCAGCCGGCGCGGCACGAAGGCGACGAGGTCGGTGCGGGCGGCGACATGCAGCGCCTCGAGATAGCCTGACACGACCAGCGCGATGTGCCGCTCGATACCCTTGGCGCGCAGCCAGGTGTCGATCAGGTCTTCGGCCTGGCCGCGGATGATCACGCCGACATGGCGCGCTGCGAGGAAGGTCTCGCGCCGCTTCAGCTTCGCTCCCAGGGGATGGCCGCGCCGCACCGCCAGTGCATCGCTGTCGGTATAGAGAAGCTGGCGGTGAAATCCCTTGAAGGCGTTGCCGATCGAGATCACGAGGTCGATGGTGCGGGCGAACTCGGCGTGGAAGATCGCCGGCCCCCGCCACGGCACGACGTCGATGCGGACATTGGGCGCAAGGCGCGTGACCTTCTCCATCAAGGGCGGCATCAGAAGCTCGACCGCGAGATCCGGCATCATCAGGCGGAACTGCCGCTCGCTGCGGGCCGCATCGAAGTCCTCGGCCACGAACAGCCCGCGCACCTGGTCGAGCGCCTGTACCAGGGGTGCGCGCAACGCCTGGGCCCGCGGCGTCAGCTCCATGCGCGAACCGGTGCGCACCAGAAGCGGGTCGCCGAAGATGTCGCGCAGGCGCTGCAGCGCGTGGCTGGTCGCCGGCTGCGACAGGCCGATCCTCAAAGCGGCGCGGCTGACATTGGCCTCGCGCAGCAGCGCGTCGAGCGCGGTCAGGAGATTGAGGTCAAGCGAATTCAAATTCATGAGCCGAATAGATATCATATTCGCTATCGATTTGAAGAATTTCGATCCCGCGGCGATGATCTCCGTGTTTCCCACCAACGGAGATGCTGCCATGAGCGCCGCAACCAACAAGAAACTGATGCAGGACATTTTCGCCGCCGCCGCGAACCCCGATCCGGCCGCGCGCGACCGTGCGCTATTCACCGCCAGCCTCGCCGACGACGCCAAATGGGTCGTGACCGGGCAATATTCCTGGTCGCGCACCTTCTCGGGTAAGGAGTCGATCCTCAACGATCTCCACGGCTATGTGCGCACGCGGCTTCGCGACCGGACGCGCACGGTCGCCCACAGCTTCATCGCCGACGGCGACATCGTCGTGGTGGAGGCCAAGGGCGACAACGTCACGCCCGAGGGCGTGCGCTACGACAACGACTATTGCCTGGTGTTCCGCCTAGAGGGCGGCAAGATCAAGGAGATCAGAGAGTATTGCGACTCGGTTTTGACCGAGAGGGCGCTGGGGCGTTTTCCGGGTGAGGGCGCCGCGGTCTGATCGCCGAGGCGAGCGCGGTCAGAAAGGCGCGCTCGCCGCCATCTTGCCCAGGGCTGCACTGCCGAACAATTGCGCAAATGATTACAAGATCAGCAGAGTTTTCCTGCCCAATGCGTGCCCGCGCGAAGAAATGGAAGGGCGCAATTAACAAGTGTCCATCAATGTGGCGAAGCGCAGCATGAATCGCCTGATATGTGAGACGTGGCTGCCGGGGCGGCCGCCTGCGATCTCCAGAATCGTTCGGCCACTCAAATCTCTGCGCTTCTGGGTGGACAGTGGAAATGCTGAACTTTCGTTTAGGGATCAGGGGCCGGCTTTACGCCGGCTTCGCAGCGCTCGCGGTGGTGGGCCTGACAATGGCCGTGGTCGCGGTCTGGAATTTGCGGGCGGTCCAGGATCAGGTCGCCAGACAATCCGCGCTTTCCGACAGCACCGCGCGGGTACTGGAGATATCGACCCATCTGCAAGCCATCCAGCGGGCGAACTTGCGATACATTTATGACGCGAACGAGCCGGCGATGAGGGAGGCGGCAGAACGGGAGGCCGCGGCGATCGAGCTATTGCAGGTTGGCGCGAAGGGTACGCTCTCCGAGGAGCGGCGGAAGCTCTACAACGGTCTCATCGACGACATCGCCAAAATGCGCAGCCTGCGTGACAATCTCGGCGACGCCGTCAATGAGGCGCGAACGGGCAAGGCGTCGCTGCTGCCGAGCGGTGACGAACTGACCGTCAAGATGGGCAAGCTGGTCGATGCGGCGCGCGCATCCGCCGATGAGGACACCGCGGCCCTCGTCGCGGACCTCGAATCCAGGATCCTTCTTGTTCAAATTGCAAACTGGCGTTTTCTGGCCCTGCGCGACACCAAGGGACCTGCGAATTTCAGGACGAATGCGGACAGGGCAGCGCAACGGCTCGCAGCGATCGAAAAGGGCTCACCGCCGGCGGAGCTGCGGGCCGCGCTCGCGCCGGTGAAGACCTCGCTCGGAATCTACAAGTCCGCGTTCGAGACGACCTCCGCCGCGATGCTTCAGGCCGACGAGATCTACCACAATAACCTCGCCCCGCTCATCGTCGAGAGCATCGGCAAGCTTAAGCTTGCGGAAACCACCTTGAAGACGGACTACCGGGACTCGCGCGCCAATGCCGAAGCCGTGATCGCCGGAACCACGTCGGTTCAGGAGATCGCCGGCGGCCTTGCCATCCTGTTCGGCGCCATCGTCGCGTTCCTGATCGCCCGCAGCATCGTCGGGCCGCTGACTTCGATGACGCGTGCGATGGGGCTGCTCGCTGGCGGCGATCTCGAGGTCGAAGTTCCCGGCCGCGGCAAGGCCGACGAGATCGGGGACATGGCCAAGGCGATCCAGGTGTTCAAGGACAGCATGGTCGAGACCGAACGCCTGCGCCGCGAGCAGGCGGAGTTCGAGGCGCGTCAAGCCGAGCAGCGCAAGGCCGATATGGTTAAGCTCGCCGGTCAGTTCGAACGTGCCGTCGGCGAGATCGTGGACACCGTGTCGTCGGCCTCCGGCGAGTTGGAGGCCTCCGCTGGGACGTTGACGGCAACCGCATCACGCGCTCAGGACCTGTCGACGGAAGTCGCCGCCGCCTCGCAGGAGGCTTCGGCCAACGTGCAGGCGGTTGCCTCGGCGACCGAAGAGCTCTCCTCCTCGGTGAGCGAGATCGCCCGCCAGGTGCAGGAATCCGCCCGCATCGCCGGCGAGGCTGTCAGCCAGGCGATCAGGACCAACGAACGGGTCGGCGAGCTCTCCAAAGCGGCGGCGCGCATCGGCGATGTGGTCGAGCTCATCAGCACGATCGCCGGACAGACTAATCTGTTGGCGCTCAACGCCACCATCGAGGCGGCGCGCGCGGGCGAGGCTGGGCGCGGCTTCGCCGTCGTCGCCTCCGAGGTCAAGGCGCTCGCCGAGCAGACCGCGAAGGCCACCGGCGAGATCGCCCAGCAGGTCTCGGGGATCCAGACTGCGACGGAGGAATCGGTCGGCTCGATCCGGGAGATCAGCGACACCATCGAGCGGCTGTCGGAAATCTCGTCGGCGGTCGCGGCCGCCGTGGAAGAGCAGGGCGCCGCGACGCAGGAGATCTCGCGCAACGTCCAGCAGGCGGCTCACGGCACGCAGCGGGTCTCGACCAACATCGGCGACGTGCAGCGCGGCGCGTCCGAGACCGGCTCGGCCTCGTCGCAGGTGTTGTCGGCGGCGCGCTCGCTATCGGCCGACAGCAGCCGTCTGAAGCTTGAGGTCAGCAAGTTCCTGAACTCGGTCCACGCTGCCTGACCAGCGCGGGCATCCGAAAACAAAGGTCCACGCGCGTGCGCGTGGACCTTCCACACGAGAAGTCGCGATCACGCTACCTTTGTCGCCATGTGCTTGAACATGTTGCGGCGGGCCTCGTCGTCCATCTCGGCCTTGAAGGTGAACTTGTCCTTCAGCCCGATGGCGCGCGCAGCCGCAGGACGCGCCGAGATCTCGTCGACCAGCCGCTTGACGTTCGGATATTTGCCCGGCGCGTCCTCGCCGAGCACGAAGGCGGCCATACGCGCCCAGCCCCACAACGCCATGTCGACGATGGAGTAGGCATCGCCGACCATGTAGCGGTGCTTGGCGAGATGATCATCGAGGATCTGGTAGTGGCGATGGCCTTCGAACTGATAGCGGTTATGCGCGTAGTCCTGGTCCTTGGGCGAGAAGTGCTTGAAGTGCACGGCCTGACCCGAATAGGGCCCAAGGCCGGTGGCGACAAACATCAGCCATGACAGCGTCTGGCCGCGGACGGCGGGGCCGGGCAGGAATTTGCCGGTCTTCTCGGCGAGGTAGAGCAGGATGGCGTTCGAGTCGAACACGAACGTGCCGTCATCGTCGATCGCCGGCACCTTGGCGTTCGGATTGATCCTGAGGAATTCCGGCTTGAACTGCTCGCCCTTGCGGGTGTCGACCGCGACCGGCTCGAAAGGCAGTCCGGCTTCCTCCAGAAACAGCGCGACCTTGGTCGGGTTCGGCGATCCGTTGAAGTAGAATTTGAGCATCAGCATCTTTCCTGTCTGTTGCCGAGATCGAACGCAGCGTGATTGCCGCTGGGCGGCTTCTCTTGCCGAAGCCTCAGGGGCAGCACAACCGGCGAGTTTGCCGGGCGGCGTCTGCGCACCGCGCAGATCAGCCGGCGCAGAGGAAGCCGATCACCGCCGCGATGATGAGGGTGAGGCCAATGGCCTCCACCCACAGCGCCAGCCGCGTCGCGGCGTGCATGCTGGAGGCCTGCGCAGCGCGCTCCGGTCCCCGCGCGTAGCCGTGGACGATGACATCGTGATGGAAGGTGTCGTGGGCTTCGTTGCCGCAGGCGAGCCCGGCGCAGAGCAGCAGCACACCGAACAAAGCGAGCCCGAAAAATCCCAATAGTCCGATCAGCAGCATCGGAAACATGCCGGCGAGGAAGATCGGCAGGAGCGGCAGCAGCAGCAATGTCTCGGACTGACGGCGCATCGGGATCGATCGATCAAGACGAGAACTGAGGGCTAATTCTAGTCCCGGCGGCTGCGCCGTTCAACCAGTCCTGTCATTCCGGGGCGCGCCTCCTCGAGCCCGCCACTTGTGCCGTGGCCCGATGGATTCCGGGCTCGCTCGCTGTGCTCGCGACCCGGAATGACGATATAGAGGGAGGCTACTCCGCCGCCATGCCGGCGCGGATCTCGGCGCGCAACTCGTCGATCAGCTTGAGGCCCTTCTTGGTCTCGACGTGCCAATAGGTCCAGCCGTTGCAGGCGGCCGAGCCTTGTGCGACGGCGCCGATGCGGTGGATCGAGCCGACCTTGTCGCCGAGCATGATGGCGCCATCGGCGCGGACGAGCGCGCCGAGCTTCTTCTTGGCGTCGAACAGTTTCGTGCCGGGCATGATCATGCCGCGCTCGATCAGTTCGGAGAACGCCACCCGCGGCGCTTCGCGCGCGGTCATGAACGGGGCGAGGCTGTCCGCCGGCAGCGGTTCGACCGCGTCGATGCGGGCTTCGGCGGCCTTGGCGTAGACCTTGTCGCGCTCGAAGCCGATGTAGGAGCGGCCGAGGCGTTTGGCGACGGCGCCGGTGGTGCCGGTGCCGTTGAACGGATCGATCACGAGATCGCCGGGTTTCGACGACGATAGCAGCACGCGCGCGAGCAGGCCCTCAGGCTTCTGCGTCGGGTGAACTTTCTTGCCGTCGGCGTCCTTGAGACGCTCCTCGCCGGTGCAGAGCGGGATCAGCCAGTCGGAACGTGCCTGCACGTCCTCGTTGGCCGCCTTCAGCGCCTCGTAATTGAACGTATAGCCTTTGGCCTTCTCGTCGCGCGCGGCCCATATCATGGTCTCGTGCGCGTTGGTGAAGCGGCGGCCGCGGAAATTCGGCATCGGGTTGGACTTGCGCCAGACGATGTCGTTCAGGAGCCAGAAGCCGAGGTCCTGCATGATCGCGCCGACGCGGAAGATGTTGTGATAGGAACCGATCACCCAGATCGTCGCCGACGGCTTCATCACGCGGCGGCAGGCGAGCAGCCAGGCGCGGGTGAAATCGTCGTAGGCCGAAAACGATTCGAACTTGTCCCAGGCATCGTCGACGGCGTCGACATGCGACTCGTCGGGGCGCTTGAGATCGCCCTTGAGCTGGAGATTGTAGGGGGGGTCGGCGAACACCAGATCGACGGTGCCAGCCTGAAGCTTCGACATCTCCGCGACGCAATCGCCGACGATGATGTGATGCGAAGCAGACTCAAAATTTGTGCGGGGCGCCCTTGCAGACGCCCCGCGACGCGACACTACCATGACTCAAGAACTCTGACTCAGGCGACGCTGTCGGCGACGCGGGACCAAACAACCGACTGGCCGTTACATTGACGGCGCAAAGTAAAAATCGACTTAACCCGCTGCTTTTGTGAGCAGGCGCTGCATCGCGCGCCGCATGCGGCGTGTTGCGCGCAATCGCCGTGTTTTGCAGTGTATTTCGCATCCGTTCGGGTCGCGGCCGCCGCGTCGCCTGCAAATTTCTCTCGGAAAAAATTGCACGAAGGTCGGAAAAAATTGCTGGCGCCGGCACGCCGTCGCACTAGGCAATTTTTGCCGAGCGGGATATTGATTAACACAATGGAAATTCTACGTCTGTCGCATGTTGGACTTTCGCGCTCCGGCGCGCCGACGAAGCGAAATCAGGGACCTTAAGGGAAGGCCGCCATGCGTTACGATGACTTTCGCCGCAGCGACGACATCGAGGATCGTCGCGACGAAGGTGGTGGATTTGGCGGCGGCGGAGGCGGCGGGTTCGGCCTTCCCATGGGCGGCGGCGGGCTCGGGATCGGCACCATCATCGTGCTCGGCCTGATCGGCTACGCTTTCGGCATCGATCCGCGGATCCTGATCGGCGGCGCCGAGATCCTCTCCGGCGGCGGTGCGCCGACCTACCAGACCGATCGGCATGCGTCCTCGGGCAAGCGCGGCGCGCCGACCGACGAGATGGGCAGCATGATCTCCGGCATCCTCGGCGAGATCGACGACCGCTGGAGCGAGATCTTCCAGGCCAGCGGCCAGTCCTACACAGGTCCGAAGATCGTGCTGTTCCGCAACGCCACCAATGGTGGCCGCTGCGGCATGGCGCAGTCGGCGATGGGTCCGTTCTACTGTCCGCCGGACCGAACGATCTTTCTCGATACCGGTTTCTTTCGCGAGGTCGAGACGCGCTTCCGCGGCTGTTCGGGCAAGTCGGCGTGCAATTTCACCACGGCCTACATCATCGCGCATGAAGCCGGCCACCACATCCAGAACCTGCTCGGCATCATTCCGCGCGTGACGCGGCTGCAGCAGCAGGTCGGTTCCAAGGCTGAAGCCAATGCGCTCCAGGTGAAGGTGGAGCTGCAGGCCGACTGTCTGTCCGGCGTCTGGGTCAACCGCGAGGCGAAGAAGCGTCCGAACTTCCTGGAACCGGGCGATATCGACGCGGCGCTGACCACGGCGAGCGCGATCGGCGACGACACGCTGCAGCGCCAGGCGACGGGACGCGTCGTGCCCGATTCCTTCACCCACGGCTCGGCCGAGCAGCGCAAGCGCTGGTTCATGACCGGCTACCAGCGCGGCACGGTGGAAGCCTGCAACACGTTCGGAAACGGGTCGTTGTAGGCTGGCGTTGGCGTCATCCTGAGGCGCTCGCCTCTTGGCGAGCCCTAGAGGATGATGATCCCGGGCCCATTCTTCGAGGCGCGCTGGCGCGCGCACCTCAGGATGACGTCGGAGGATTGGCAGAAAGGTAGGAGGTCACGATGGTTTCCATCGACGAGTCAAAGCAATTCATCCCGCTCAACATCGCGGTGCTGACGGTCTCCGACACGCGCTCGCTCGCCGACGACAAGTCCGGCCAGACGCTGGCCGACCGGATCCTTGCTGCCGGTCATCATCTCGCCGCCCGCGAGATCGTTACCGACGACGTCGAGACGATCCGAGCCGTGATCCGCCGCTGGATCGCAGACGCCGGCATCGATGTCGTCATCACCACCGGCGGCACCGGTTTCACCGGGCGTGACGTGACGCCGGAGGCGGTCGAGCCTCTGTTCGAGAAGCGCATGGACGGCTTCTCGATCGCGTTTCACTTGATGAGCCACGCCAAGATCGGCACGTCGACGATCCAGAGTCGTGCCACGGCGGGCGTCGCGGGCGCGACCTACATCTTCTGCCTGCCTGGCTCGCCTGGCGCCTGCCGCGACGGCTGGGACGGCATCCTCGCCGCCCAGCTCGACTACCGCACGCGCCCCTGCAACTTCGTCGAGATCATGCCGCGGCTCGATGAGCATCTGCGCCGCCCGAAGGCGCAGGGCGCGACGGTATAATCGCAATTGCAGGCGCTGCTCACCCAAACGAGTTCGCGTCTGCCAGCGTCGCTGGCCTCTCCCGCAAGGGGCGAGGGCACATCAACGCGCATTCTTCCTTCTCCCCTTGTGGGAGAAGGTGGCGCGAAGCGCCGGATGAGGGGTCTCTCTCAGCACCGAAAGCGTGGAGAGAAACCCCTCACCCACGTGAGCACGCGTCTGCCAGCGGAGCTGCCCTCTCCCACAAGGGGCGAGGGCACATCAACGTGCACCGCGCTGGTTGATCCAATTGCTAGCTCTTCCGCGTCAGCGAGCACCACATCATGCGCCAGAGATCTCGGCACGCATTGCGCCGCAGCCGGTGGGCGCGGCGCTTGTAGAGGTCGACCAATTCGGCGGCGACGCGGTGCGTGGCGTCGTCCCACTGATGCATCAGAGATCCCGCTCCCAGGTCTCTCCGGTCAGGTTCTGCCCAAAGCTGCGATGCGGCTCGGTGGCGACCAGCTTGAAGCCGGCGTCCTGGTAGATTTTCCGCGCGGCGACCAGAATGCTCTGCGTCCACAGCGTCATGCGGCGATAGCCGCAGGCGCGCGCGAACGAGACGCATTCGGCGACAAGGCGCTGGCCGAGGCCCTGTCCGCGCGCTGCCGGATCGAGCAGCAGGAGACGCAGCTTGGCGACGTCGTCGCTCGCCTTCACCAGAAACACCGAACCGACCGGACGGCCCTCGATGTCGGCGATCCAGCAGCGCTCGCGCGAGGCGTCGTAGGAGGTCATGTATTTTGCGACGATCTCGGCCACCAGCGCCTCGAAACCGGAATCGAAGCCGTATTCGCCGGCATAGAGCGCGCCGTGGCTCTGCACCACCCAGCCCATGTCGCCGGGCCGCGGCTCGCGCAGGGTCGCGGGCGGCGTCGGCGTGCGCGGCATCGCGAGCAGCCGCTCGATCGTCTCCATCGAAGCGGTCAGCCGTCGGCGGTCCTCGCCCGAGAGGGGCCGCAACATCGCGGCGACATCCTCCTGCGTCACCCGCTCGAGCTTGGCGAAGGCCTGACGGCCCTTCGCCGTCAGGCTCAACTGGTATTGCCGGCGGTCGGATGCGAGCGGCTTGCGCGCGATCAGGCCGCTCTCGTCAAAGCTCTGTACGATGCGGCTGAGATAGCCCGGATCGAGCCCGAGCGCGCCGCCGATCTCCTTGGCCGATTGCTCGCCGCCATGGGCGAGCTCATAGAGGACGCGCGCTTCGCTCAGCGAGAACGGACTCTTCAGGAGCTGCTGGTCGAGCACGCCGAGCTTGTGGGTGTAGAAGCGGTTGAATGCGCGAACCGCCTGGACCTGGTCGTTGGAAACCTCTGCGGTCGAATGCGTCAGGCTTGTTGTCATGGGGCACCTCGATACTTGCCATTGTCAATTAATTATTTGACTTTGGCAAGCATCATGCAGGCTCAGCCCACCATGACGATCCGGCTGCGCAGCAGCGTCCGGGAGGAGCGGCCGAGCCGCCGCAACAGGCGGGCCTCGGAACGGCGCGCCTGGGGAGGGTAGCCGCCGATCCGGTCGTAGTGATCGCGCGCGATCAAAAGCCCCTGGTCGCCGAACGGGCCGACGAGCATTCGCGCCACCGCGCGAAACAAGTCGCGCGGTGTGGTATCCGAGTATGGCGAGCGGGAATAGCGGAACACGGCGGCCCGGTCGCGGCCGCTGGCCGCGACGGTCTGGATGAACTGGGTGGTTTCCTCGATCCAGCCGGTTTCGAGCACGGCGCCGGCGTGCAGGAACATCAGCCAGGGCGAACGGGCCTGCAGCGCGCCGGCGGCGAGCGCTGCACCTTGCGAGGATCCCTCGAAACCGATGAAACGACAGCCGGCAACGTCTGCCACGCGCTCGATGACGCCATTGCGGGTGCCGTCGACCAGGAGAACTTCGCGGATGACGCCGGCGGCGGCACCCGGTACCAGCGCGGCCAGCGTAGCGACCGCCGTCTGTTCGACCCCTTTGGTCGGAATGATGACGCTCAGCATGATTGAGGCTTCAGTGGCTCAAATTTCGGAGAAGCGTACCTTGTTATGACGGTGTCATAAACATGCGGCGAGGCCGGGCGCAACGTCTCGGCCGGGCGTCGGCGTTGGATGGTAAACCCGAACGACCCGTCGCATCCGATGTTTGGCCCTTGGCAGACAACTATGCCGAATGTTTCGGCAAATGCCCGCGATGACAGAAACCCGGTATCGCCGCAGCGATTGTCGAGCGTGGGCCGATCATGCTCCCGCAGCGCGGGTCGCGGATCGGCCGCTCAGACAGGAAAGCGCGCAATCATGGAAAAAAGCGACATCATCTGTCCGAAATGTGGAGCCGGGTTCCGTCGGATTACGCTATCATCATTGACCGGCGAGCCCGGTGAATTCCGCTGCACCGTCTGCGATCACGTGCTCGACGTCTTCGATGGATCCCGGGCCGTCATCTACCGCCTCACCGTGGCCCCGAGCAGGATAGTTGCGTGAAGGCCGATCAGCTCACCATTGGCACGACGACATCGCCGAAGCAGGACGCCGCGCCGACCCTGCGGATCCGCGCCGTGATGCTCGGCGACCGCATCAATGCCTCGGGGCTCGAGATCGGCCCGCTGGTCTCATCGATGCCCGCCGCGTTCCGCGTCCATGCTGGACTTGCCGTGATCTTCCGCTACGGTGTCGTGGTCCTGATCGGGCTGCTCCCGTCGGAGGAGAAGGTCTTTATCGACAATCTGAAGCCGCGTGTGATCGGCGAGCTCAGCCCCTATGAGGAGGAGACCGCGCAGGCTCAGCTCTGCAGCGACGAAAGCGCCGAGGCGATTCAGCCGGGCGGCCCGATCTGCCTCGCCAAGTTCTCCGACGACCGGTTGCTCCTGATTGCGGACGCGCTCGCCAAAAGCACGTCGCTGGCGCGCGACGAGCGGCGCGTCGCTGCAGTGTTCGACGTCATCGAGCCCTTCGCGCGCAAGCTCGCCGAGCAGGGCCGCACGCCGCCCCGGCGCAAGGGCATTCTGCAGTTAATCGGCAACGCGCTCCTGGTCCAGCAGCGCGTGGCCGGCCGCGTCGCGATTGCCGAGAAGCCCGACGTGCTCTGGGAGAAGCCGGAGCTCGACCGGCTCTATGCCCGTCTCGAAGACGAGTACGAGCTGACGGAGCGCCTCGAGACGCTCGAGCGCAAGCTCACGGCCATTTCAGAGACGGCCAACGCGCTGACGGACATCATCGACACGCAGCGCTCGCTGCGCCTCGAGGTGGCGGTGGTGGTGCTGATCGTGATCGAGGTCGTGATCGGCGTTTTCCAGATCCTGTCCGGGACTCACTGACGTCTTTGTTGCTCGTCCTCATGGTTCGCCCGGCGATGCAAAGCATCGTCCGGAGACGCGCCGCAGGGCGGCGCTCCTCACCATGAGGGTCTAGAATTTCGCCACGAAATAAGACCTCATCCTGAGGAGCCTGCCAGCAGCGGGCGTCTCGAAGGATGGCCACAAAGAGACTGAGCCACTCTCTCAAGGGCGCTCGCTCTGCCGCAGCACCGCCGCGCAGTGCCACGCCATGGCCAGTTCCTCGTTGGTCGGTATGACGAAGACGTCGACGGCGCTATCGTGGCGGTGGATGGCCTCGCGCGCCTCGCCATTGGCAGTTGCATCGATCCGCACGCCGAGCCAGGCGAGCCGCGCACAGATCTCGCTGCGGATCTCGCGGCTGTGCTCGCCGATGCCGCCGGTGAAGACCAGGCAGTCCAGCCCCTGCAGCGTGCTCGCCATCATCGCCACCTGCTGCGCCACACGGAAGGTGAAGAGATCGATCGCCTCTTTCGCCGCGGCGTCGCCGCTTGCGAGCAGCGTGCGCATGTCTGCCGAGATTGCGGAGACGCCGAGCAGGCCCGACTCGTGATAGAGTAGGTGCTGCACGGCAGCGCGCGACATCTTCTCGTGATCGAGCAAATAGAGCAGGACGCCGGGATCGATGGTGCCGCAACGCGTGCCCATCACCAGCCCGTCGAGCGGCGTCAGTCCCATCGTGGTGTCGACGCTGCGGCCGGCACGGAGCGCGCAAAGGCTCGCGCCATTGCCGAGATGCGCGATGACGGTGCGGCCCGCGACACGCGGCGGTGCGATCTCGGCAAGGCGGCCTGCAACATATTCGAACGAGAGGCCGTGGAAGCCGTAGCGCCGGAGGCCGCGCTCTTCATAGCGCCTCGGAATGGCGAACCGGCTCGCCGGCGGTGCGAGGCCGTCGTGAAAGGCAGTGTCGAAACAGGCGATCTGCGTCAGTCCGGGCCGGATCGCGCTGATGGCGCGGACCGGCGCCAGGCAGCGCGGCTGATGCAGCGGCGCAAGCGGCGTCAGCGCGTCGAGCCTCGCGACGACATGCTCCGTCAACTCGACCGGACCGGAATACTCAGGGCCGCCATGCACGATGCGGTGGCCGACGCAGCGCAGGCGGCAATCGCCGAAGGATTTTTCGACGAAGCCGAGGACATCGGCGAACAGAGCATCGCCGCCCGCCTCCGACGCTGTCCGTTGCGTTTCGTACAGATCTTCACCTGCGGGGCTTCTCACAACGAGCTGCGGCTTGGTCTCGTGCTCGTCGAGCAGACCGTTGCAGAGCAGGACGGGTGCGGCCGCCGAGATATCGAACAGGCCAAACTTGATGCTGGACGAGCCGGTGTTGAGGACGAGAGCTGCGTCTGACATGGCCCACCGTCAGTCGCCGGCTTCCGCCGGAGTCTTGCCGCCCGCGCTGCCCGGCCAGACCCAGTCGCGGATCTCCGGCATGTCCTCGCCATGCTCGCGCACATAACGCGAATGCCTGATCAGCGCGTCGCGGAATTGCTGTTTCACTTGTGCAGCTTTGGTCGCGAGATCAGGCACGCGCTCGATCGCCTCGATCGCGAGGTGATAGCGGTCGAGCTGGTTGAGCACGACCATGTCGAACGGCGTCGTCGTGGTGCCTTCCTCGGCGAAGCCGCGCACATGCATGCCGCCGTGATTGGTGCGGTTATAAGTCAGGCGATGGATCAAATAGGGATAGCCGTGATAGGCGAAGATCACCGGCTTGTCGCGCGTGAACAGGCTGTCGAAGTCGCGATCGGACAGGCCATGCGGATGCTGCTCCTTCGGTTGCAGCGTCATCAGGTCGACCACGTTGACGACGCGGATCTTCAGATCCGGCAGCGCCTTGCGCAGGAGGTCCACGGCGGCGAGCGTCTCCAGCGTCGGCACGTCGCCGGCGCAGGCCATCACCACGTCGGGCTCGCTGCTCGCATCTTCTGTCCCCGCCCACGTCCAGATGCCGATGCCGGCATCGCAATGGGTGATGGCCTCTTGCATCGAGAGCCATTGCGGCGCCGGCTGCTTACCCGCGACGATCACGTTGACGCGGTCGTAGGTGCGCAGGCAGTGATCTGCGATCCACAAGAGCGTGTTGGCGTCCGGCGGGAAATAGACGCGGACGATGTCGGCTTTCTTGTTGGTGACAAGATCGACGAAGCCGGGGTCCTGGTGGCTGAAACCGTTGTGGTCCTGACGCCAGACATGCGAGGTCAGGAGATAATTGAGTGAGGCGATCGGGCGCCGCCACGGCAGATCGCGCGAGACCTTCAGCCATTTGGCATGCTGATTGAACATGGAATCCACGATGTGGATGAAGGCTTCATAGCAGGAGAAGAAGCCGTGGCGTCCGGTGAGCAGATAGCCTTCGAGCCAGCCCTGGCAGAGATGCTCGCTCAAGACCTCCATCACGCGGCCGTCCTGCGCGAGATGCACGTCGTAGGGCTCGGTTTTCTCCATCCACGCCCGCTCGGTGGCCTCGAACACCGCATCGAGCCGGTTTGACGCGGTCTCGTCCGGTCCCATGATGCGGAAGTTGCGCGCATCCGCATTGAGGCGGACGACCTCGCGCAGGAACTTGCCGAGCTCGCGCGTGGCTTCCGCCGCTACGCCGCGGGGCCGCTGTAGCTCGACCGCGAAGCCGCGATAGTCCGGCAGCTTCAGCTCCTTCTTCAACAGCCCGCCATTGGCATGCGGATTGGCGCCCATGCGGCGGTCGCCTTCAGGCGCCAGCGCCTGGAGCTCGGGAATCAGCCTGCCGTCGGCGTCGAAGAGTTTTTCCGGCTCGTAGCTGCGCATCCAGTGCTCGAGCAGCTTCAGATGCGCGGGATTTTCCCGGCAATTGGCAACCGGCACCTGATGCGCACGCCAGAATCCTTCGACCTTGAGGCCGTCGACCTCTTTCGGGCCGGTCCAGCCCTTCGGGCTGCGCAGCACGATCATCGGCCAGCGCGGCCGCTCGACCGCCGTGCGCCCGTCGCGGGCGTGCTGCTGGATCGAGCGGATGCTGGTGAGCGCGACGTCGAGCGCATCCGCCATGGTTCGATGCATGAGTTTCGGATCGTCGCCCTCGACGAATAGCGGCTCGTGGCCATAGCCCCGGAACAGCTCGCGGATCTCCTCGTCGCGCATCCGCCCGAGCACGGTCGGGTTGGCGATCTTGTAGCCGTTGAGATGGAGGATCGGCAGCACAGCGCCATCATGGGCCGGGTTCAGGAACTTGTTCGAGTGCCAGGACGCGGCGAGCGGGCCGGTCTCGGCTTCGCCGTCGCCGACGACGCAGGCGACGATCAGGCCTGGATTGTCGAACGCTGCGCCATAGGCGTGCACCAGCGCGTAGCCGAGCTCGCCGCCTTCATGGATCGAGCCCGGTGTTTCCGGTGCCGCGTGACTCGGAATGCCGCCGGGGAAGGAGAACTGCCTGAAAAGCTTCCGCAATCCGTCCGCGTCGCGCCCGATATCGGGATAGATCTCGCTGTAAGTGCCTTCGAGATAGGTGTTGGCGACCATGCCCGGGCCGCCATGGCCGGGACCGCAGACGTAGAGGACGTTGAGGTCGAGCGCGCGGATGACGCGGTTGAGATGGGCATAGATGAAGTTCAGTCCCGGCGTGGTGCCCCAATGGCCGAGCAGGCGCGGCTTGATGTGCTCGGGCCGCAAGGGTTCGCGCAACAGCGGATTGTCCATGAGGTAGATCTGGCCGACCGAGAGATAATTGGCGGCGCGCCAATATTGATCGAGGAGGTCGAGGTCGCCGGTCGCGGCGCCTGCTTGTTGTCTGTCTGTCATGTTTCTGCCGACCCTTCACGCAACGACCGTCACCAACCTTGTTGGCGCAAGATCGATCCCTGGCGGGCATCGAACGGGATCGCGACGGCGACCCCTTGCGCGATGTCAAAATCCTCCGCCCAAACTTTGGGCGGCTTGTTTTGCGGATTTTTGCTCTCGTTCTTGATTTGTTCCTGTCAGATGCTATCTTGGCTGCATGAGTCGAGCATCCTCTCATGCCCTCAGGCACCCGCCGGTCACGGCGCCCTCCGAGCCGGCGGGTGCGCCTTCCGATTTCCCCGAGCTTTCGGTCGCCATCGACCGCGAGCGCAGGCGAGGGCGGGGCGCGCAATCCAACGCCAGCGGCCGCTATGAGGCCGAGGCGCGCGTCGCCTTCGACGATGGCTGGCAGAGCCTGGACGAGCTGCCGGCGTTCAAGACCACGGTTGCTGTCGACACCTCGCGCAAGGTGATCACCCGCAACGATTCCCCCGATATCGGCTTCGACCGCTCGATCAATCCGTATCGCGGCTGTGAGCACGGCTGCGTCTATTGCTTCGCGCGGCCGACCCACGCCTATCTCGGCCTCTCCCCCGGGCTCGATTTCGAGTCAAAACTGTTCGCCAAGCCCGAAGCGGCGGCGCTGCTGGAGAAAGAGCTCGCCGCACCCGGTTACGAGCCGCGGATGATCGCGATCGGGACCAACACCGATCCGTACCAGCCGATTGAGCGCGAGCGCAAAATCATGCGCGGCATTCTGGAGGTGCTTGAGCGCGCCGGCCATCCGGTCGGCATCGTCACCAAATCGGCGCTGGTGGTGCGCGACATCGACGTTCTCGCGCGGATGGCGAAGCGGAACCTTGCGAAGGTCGCGCTCTCGGTCACGACGCTCGATCCCAAACTCGCGCGCACCATGGAGCCGCGGGCGTCCACGCCGCCGAAGCGGCTGGAGGCGCTGAAGAAGCTCTCGGATGCCGGCATCCCGACCACCGTCATGGTCGCGCCCGTGATCCCCGCGCTGAACGATTCCGAGATCGAGCGCATTCTGGATGCCGCCGCGCATGCCGGTGTCAAGGAAGCATCCTATGTCCTGTTGCGGCTGCCGCTCGAGGTGCGCGATCTCTTCCGCGAATGGCTGCTGGCGAACTATCCGGACCGTTATCGCCACGTCTTCACCCTGATCCGCGACATGCGCGGCGGTCGCGACTACGATTCGAAATGGGGCGAGCGGATGAAGGGCACCGGCCCGATGGCCTGGACCATCGGCCGTCGCTTCGAGATCGCCTGTGACAGGCTCGGGCTCAACAAGCGGCGCTCGAAACTGACGACGGATCATTTTGCGAAGCCCAAACGGAACGGCGATCAGCTCAGCCTGTTCTGAGAAACAAAAACTGACGAGGCGTGTATGAGCGAGGAATTCACCGTCCCGGTGCCGCGGCTCACCGTCATCACGCTCGGCGTGAGCGACATCCGTGCCAGCATCGCCTTCTATGAAGCGCTCGGCTTTGCCCGCAGGCTGAAGGTGACCGGCGAGGCGGTCGCCTTCTTCGACACCGGCGGTCCGGTGCTTGCCCTGTTTCACTGGGACAAGCTCGCTGCGGATGCCACCCTGCCGGATAGGCCAAGGCCACCTGCCTTTCGCGGCATGACGCTCGCCTGGAACTGCCGGACGCGCGAGGAGGTCGACGCGGTGCTGGCGTTTGCCGTCGGCAAGGGAGCCGCTTTGCTAAAGGCCGCGCACGAGACCGACTATGGCGGCTATTCCGGCTATTTTACCGATCCCGATGGCCATCCCTGGGAGGTGGTAGTCGCGCCGGGCATTGAGGTCGGCGACGATCGGCGCGTGCATCTCGCAGAGTGAGGCGGCTCCATCTGAATAACGGGAATTATCCCGGGTTCCCGGTTGCGCAACCGGGACCGCTTGCGCACTGTCCCGACCATGATTCGAGACAAATCCGCCAGCAAGCCAGCCAAGGACGCGCCAAAGAAGGACGCGGCCAAGAAGGCTGTGCCAAAGGCGGCCAAAGCGTCAGTTGGCAAGACTTCAGTAGACAAGACTTCAGGAGACAAGGTTGCGGCGGGCAGCGCCGAGGCCGCCAAGAGCGCAGCCAAGAAAGAGATCATCGTCGTCGCGCCGCCGAGCTTTCGCCGCGAGCGGGCGCTGATCAAGCGTGGCGTCTGGCCGGTGGCGGGCTGCGACGAGGCCGGCCGCGGGCCGCTCGCCGGCCCCGTGGTGGCGGCTGCCGTGATCCTCGATCCCAACCGCATTCCGCGCGGCATCGACGATTCCAAGCGGCTGACCGCGGAGGAGCGCGAGAAGTTGTTCGACAAGATCTGCGCGACCGCACAGGTCTCGGTCGCCGTCGCCTCGCCGGGGCGGATCGATCGCGACAATATTTTGCGCGCTTCGCTGTGGGCGCTGAAGCGTGCGGTGCTGGCGCTGCCCGAGGCGCCCCGCCATGTCTTTGTCGACGGTCGCGACCGGCTCGACACGGCTTGCGACTGCGAGGCCGTGATCGGCGGCGATGGACTCGTCGTGTCGATCGCCGCGGCCTCGATCGTCGCCAAGGTGACGCGGGATCGTCTAATGTGCGCGCTGGCGCAGGACTGCCCGGGCTACGGCTTCGAGCAGCACAAGGGCTATGCCGTTCCGGAGCACCTCGAGGCGCTCGACCGCCTCGGCCCCTCCGTCCACCACCGCAGCTTCTTCGCCCCCGTCGCCGCCGCCCGCGCCAAGCACATGCCCTGGACCGTAGAGCCGGTGGTGGATCTGTTCTCTGTGACGGAGGTGGAGGTCGACGCGGAGGTGGAAGCCGACGCTTCCGCGAATCTCTAGAACGCCCGCAGTGCACCTTCTTCGCCTCTCCCCGTAAGAACGGGGAGAGGGAGTAGACGGTCGTTGCCACGACGCGCAGCGCGCTTTATCAAATCAGGGCAAAGCGAATAGGGCCGGCTTGGACGGGTTGGCTGCATCTTTCGGACGTTGCATGCGGTTTACCTCCCTCGTCATCGAGCTCATTCGCGCCCGGCCGCGGCTGGTCGTGTGGATCGTGGTGTTGTTGCAGGCCGCGATGTGGCTGTTCGTGGCGCTCGTGTTCTACCGCAGCCCGCCCGGCAACCTCGCAACCCTTCTGGCCTTCGGCCGCGAATACCAGGTCGGCACCGATCTCGGCCCGCCCTTGCCGATCTGGCTTGCCGACATCGCTTACCGTACCGCGGGCGGCCATATGTTCGGCGTCTACGTCCTGGCCGAGCTCTGCGAGATCGCGACCTTCGTCGCGCTTTATCATCTCGCGCGCGCCGTGGTCGGCAGCCAGCAGGCGGTGCTCGCGGTGCTGCTAACCATGACGGTGCTGGCCTTCTCTTCGCCCGCGCTCGACTTCGGCCCCTTGGTGCTGGCGCGGCCGCTCTGGACGCTGCTCCTGCTGCATTCCTGGCAAATCATCGGCCAGCGCCGCGGCAATGCCTGGTTCGCCTGGTCGATCGAGGCGGGGCTGTTGCTGCTGACGACGCCGGCGGCGATCTTTCTCCTCTCGCTGCTCGCCATCTTCGCGGTTGCGACCGCCGGCGGCCGCCGGACACTGCGCGCGCTCGACCCGCTGTTTGCGATCGTGGTCGTCGCCGTGCTGGCACTGCCCTATGCGGTCTGGCTGATGCGCGCCGAGACGCTCGTCCTGCCGCCCCTGCCGCAAGTCTCCGAGCTGAACGCCCGCGCACTCAACGCGGCCTGGCTGCTCGGCGGTCTCGTGCTCGGCGCAGCGGCGGTTCCCGCGCTGGCCTTCCTCAACACCGGTTGGTTCGCCGGCAAGACCGAGGAGCCGCCGATCATCTATCGGCCGTCGGTCGCGCCGCTGGCGCAAAGCTTCGTCTACTTCTTCGCGCTCGCGCCGGCCCTCGGTGCGGTCCTGATCGCTGGCCTGTTCGGTCTCGACGGTGTCGTCGGCGGCGCCGGCGTCGTGCTGGTGATGGCGGGGCTTGCCGTGGTCGTGGCGGCCGGCGATCTGATCGCGATGCGGCGCGCGCGGATGCTGCGCACGGTGTGGGCCGCGGCGGTCGTGGCGCCGGCGGCGGGCGTTGTGCTGGCCGTCCTGGCGATGCCCTGGACCGGCACCGGCGAGATCGCGACCTCGATGCCGGCGCGCGCGATCTCCGACTTCTTCGACGAGAGCTTTGCACGACGTACCAATCATCGCCTGCGCGCCGTCGCCGGCGAGACCCAGCTTGCAAGCCTGATTGCGCTGCATTCCGGTCGGCCGCATCTCTTCATCGATGCCGATCCTGCACGCACGCCCTGGATGACATCGGCGAAATTCAGCGAGACCGGCGGCGTCGTGGTCTGGCGCGCCTCCGACACGGCCGGCACGCCGCCGCCGGACATCCTCAAACGCTTCCCCGGCATCGTGCCCGAAGTGCCGCGCGCCTTCGAATGGCTGGTGACCGGACGCCAGCAACTCCTGCGCGTCGGCTGGGCCATCGTGCGGCCGAAGGGGACGTGACGCATTCTCGCGTTTTGTCCGTCGTCATTGCGAGCGCAGCGAAGCAATCCAGAATCTTTCCGCTGTGACGGTCTGGATTGTTTCGCTGCGCTCGCAATGACGGGGAGGGGCCGTTCCGCCCCTCACGATGTTGCCAGCACCTTCGCGATCGCGCGCAGATCCTGCCAGGCCAGCCGCTTGTAGGCCGGCGAGCGGAGCAGATAGGCCGGGTGGAAGGTCGGCAGCGCGCGGATCGTGCGTTGGCCTGTGTCGTAGTCGAACCAGCGGCCGCGGGTGCGCATGATGCCTTCACGCGTCGACAGCAGCGTCTGCGTCGAGGGATTGCCGAGCGTCACCAGCACGTCGGGATTCACCAGTTCGATCTGGCGCTGGATGAAGGGCAGGCAGATCTGTGTCTCCTGCGGCGTCGGCGTTCGGTTGCCGGGCGGCCGCCACGGGATCACGTTGGCGATATAGGCGTTGCTGCGGTCGAGCCCGATCGCGCCGATCATGCGGTCGAGCAGTTTTCCGCTTCGGCCGACGAAGGGCAGGCCCTCGATGTCCTCGTCGCGCCCCGGCGCCTCGCCGACGAACATGATGCGCGCCTGCGGATTGCCGTCGGCGAACACCAGCCGCGTCGCGGTGTGTTTCAGCGCGCAGCCCTCGAAGCTTTGCATCAGCTCGCGCAGCGCCTCGAGCGTCGGCGCGGTGCGCGCGGCCTCGCGCGCCGAGGCGATTGCAATGTCGGGAGCGGGCGCCGCCTCGCCGCGCATCACGGCGGGCGCGGCCACTGGCGGCGGCGCCTCCGCCGGCTGTGCCACGCGCGCGGGCGGCGGCGGGGCGTCGACCTCGGCCAGCCGGTCGATCGGTTCTTCCGCCAGCGCGCAATCGACACCGGCCTCCAGATAGAAGGCTAGAAGCTCGCGGACGGTGGGGGTAGGTTCGGGGATCATCTGGAAGGTCTGACTTTTATATCAGTTTGGGCCGCCTTGCATCCCAGCGGAACGCATTTCCGAGGTTGTCCTACCCGGAAAAATCGGAAACAAGGGGGCGCAAATGACAAGGAACCGTCTCAAGGGCTGAGATCAGATGAGCACCGAAGAACTCCCCCCGCGCGAATCCATGGAATTCGACGTCGTCATTGTCGGCGCCGGCCCTTCGGGCCTGGCGGCCGCGATCCGGCTGAAGCAGCTCAATGCCGATCTCAACGTCGTCGTAGTTGAAAAAGGCTCCGAGGTCGGCGCACACATTCTCTCGGGCGCGGTGATCGATCCTGCGGGCCTCGACAAGCTGATTCCCGACTGGCGGAATGATCCCGACTGCTCGTTGAAAACGCAAGTCAAGGACGACCGCTTCTACTGGATGACGGGTGGCGGCGCGATCAAGCTGCCGAACTTCATCATGCCGCCGCTGATGGACAACCATCACTGCTACATCGGCTCGCTCGGCAATGTCTGCCGCTGGCTGGCGCGCAAGGCCGAAGCGCTCGGCGTCGAGATCTATCCGGGCTTTGCGGCCGCCGAAGTGCTCTACGACGATGAGGGCAAGGTGCGCGGCATCGCCACCGGCGACATGGGCATCGGCAGGGACGGCAAGCCGAAGGACTCCTTTACCCGTGGCATGGAATTGCTCGGCAAGTACACGCTGTTCGCCGAGGGCGCCCGCGGCAGCCTCACCAAGCAGCTCATCAACAAGTTCGCGCTCGATGCGAAGTGCGAGCCGCCGAAATTCGGCATCGGCCTCAAGGAGGTCTGGCAGATCGACCCCGCCAAGCATCAGAAGGGCATGATCCAGCATTCGTTCGGCTGGCCGCTCGACATGAAGACCGGCGGCGGCTCGTTCCTCTATCACTACGACGACAACCTCGTCGCCGTCGGCTTCGTCGTGCATCTGAACTACGACGACCCGTACCTGTCGCCGTTCGACGAGTTCCAGCGCTTCAAGACTCATCCGTCGATCCGCGGCACCTTCGAGGGCGCCAAGCGGCTCGCCTACGGCGCGCGCGCCATCACCGAAGGCGGCTACCAGTCGGTGCCGAAGCTCAGCTTCCCCGGCGGCGCGCTGATCGGCTGCGCGGCCGGCTTCGTCAACGTGCCGCGCATCAAGGGCGTGCACAATGCGATGGGCAGCGGCATGCTCGCCGCCGAGCACGTCGCGGCCGCCATCGCCGCCGATCGCGCCAATGATGAGCTCGTCGAGTACGAGAACGCCTGGCGTTCCTCGTCGGTCGGCAAGGATCTGTTCCTGGTCCGCAACGTCAAGCCGCTGTGGTCGAAGTTCGGCACGGTGCTCGGAGTCGCGCTCGGCGGCTTCGACATGTGGTGCAACACGCTGTTCGGCGCGTCGCTGTTCGGCACCCAGTCGCATGCCAAGCCCGACCGCGCCACGCTCGATCCGGCCAAGCAGCATACGCCGAAGGTCTACCCGAAGCCGGATGGCAAGATTTCGTTCGACAAGCTGTCCTCGGTGTTCCTGTCCAACACCAACCATGAGGAGGACCAGCCGGTTCACCTCAAGGTCACGGACATGAATCTGCAGAAGACGTCCGAACACGATGTCTTCGCAGGACCCTCGAACCGCTATTGCCCGGCCGGCGTTTATGAGTGGGTCGACGAAGACACAAGCCCGCGCTTCGTCATCAATGCCCAGAACTGCGTCCACTGCAAAACCTGCGACGTGAAGGACCCCAACGGCAACATTACCTGGGTTCCCCCGGAGGGCGGCGGCGGTCCGAACTACGAGGCGATGTAGGGGAAGGCCGAAAAGTTAATCCGACGCACGTTCGCGTGAGGAACGGGCCGCGGCAGGTCGCTCGCGGCCACGATAAGGCCATAGTGGGAGCGTCTTGGGGCGCGCGGAGGGGATCGCCGGTCCGAATCCTTGCGGTGAGGCGCCAAAAGCGGCATTGTCGGCCTGACGGTTCCGGGTCCAGATGCCGCCGGCCGCGTTCGTATGCGAGACGGCCTTCTGCTGCAAACCCAGGCACTACCAACTCAAGGCGAGCCCTGATGTTTTCAAATCGTTTCAACCGCTGGACTGTTGCCGCCATCGCCCTTGCGGGCTCCGCGCTCGTCGCGGCCCCCGGTGCGGTCCTGGCGCAGACGCCGGATCATCCGGAGAACACGGCGGCGCAGTTTCCGACCCGAAACGATCTGAAGTCGCTGACCACCTCCGGCAGCTATCTCGCCGCCCGCCACGCCAGCGTCGAACGCGATGCCGCCTCCGCAGCCGCCTTCTACCGCTCGGCGCTGCGCACCGATCCCAAGAACAACGAGCTGCTCGACCGCGCCTTCATCTCGTCGGTCGCCGACGGCGACATCGATGAAGCGGTCAAGCTCGCCGAGCGCATCCTCACCATCGACAAGACCAACCGCGTCGCGCGTCTCGTGGTCGGCGTGCATGATCTCAAGCTGAAGAAATATTCGGCCGCGCAGAGCAACATCAACCAGTCGATCCGCGGTCCGATCACCGATCTCGTCGCTACGCTGCTGTCGGGCTGGGCCGCTTACGGCGCCGGCGATTCCAAGGGCGCTGTCGCTGGCATCGACAAGCTGGCCGGCCCCGAATGGTATCCGCTGTTCAAGGACCTCCATACCGGCATGATCCTCGAGCTCGCCGGCAAGGAGAAGGATGCCGGTACCCGCTTCGAGCGCGCCTACAAGCTCGACGATTCCATGCTGCGCGTGGCCGAGGCCTATGCGCGCTGGCTGTCGCGCAACAAGGACGCGGCCGCCGCAACCGCCATCTACGCGGCCTTCGACAAGAAGCTTGCCCGTCATCCGCTGATCCAGGAAGGCCTGCGCGAGACCCGCGCCGGCAAGAAGATGCCGCCGCTGGTCGATTCCGCGCAGGCCGGTGCGGCCGAGGCGCTCTACGGCATCGGCGCCACGCTGACCCGCCGCGGTGGCGAGGATCTGGCGCTGGTCTATCTCCAGCTCTCGCTCTATCTCCAGCCCAGCCATCCGCTGGCGCTGCTCTCGCTCGCCGATCTCTACGAATCGGTGAAGCGGCCGCAGATGGCGATCAAGGTCTACGAGCGCGTGCCGGCGTCCTCGCCCCTGAAGCGCAACGCGCAGATCCAACTCGCGGTCGACCTCGACTCCGCCGATCGTACCGACGAGTCGATCAAGATTCTCAAGGGCGTGGTGAGCGAGGATCCCAAGGATCTTGAAGCCATCATGGCGCTCGGCAACATCGAGCGCGGCCGCAAGAAGTTCGGCGACTGCGGTGCGACCTATTCGCAAGGCGTCGACGTGCTGCCGCCCGGCAACGACAAGGCCAACAGCGTCTGGTATTACTATCGCGGCATTTGCGAGGAGCGCTCCAAGCAGTGGAGCAAGGCCGAGGCCGACATGAAGAAGGCGCTCGAGCTGCAGCCCGACCAGCCGCACGTGCTCAATTATCTCGGCTATTCCTGGATCGACCAGGGCATCAACCTCGACGAAGGCATGAAGATGATCAAGCGTGCCGTCGAGCAGCGCCCCGATGACGGCTACATCGTCGATTCTCTCGGCTGGGCCTATTACCGCATCGGCAATTACGAAGAAGCGGTGAAGAACCTCGAGCGCGCGATCGACCTGAAGCCCGAGGATCCCACCATCAACGATCACCTCGGCGATGCCTATTGGCGCGTCGGCCGCACGCTGGAAGCGAAATTCCAGTGGGCGCATGCCCGCGATCTCAAGCCCGAGCCGGAGGAGCTGCCGAAGATCGAGGCCAAGATCGCAGGCGGTCTCACCGACGACAATTCGAACTCCTCGGCTGCCCAAGCCGAGAAGAAGAAGGACGACGGCAAGGGCGGCTGAGCTGCGCGCATGATCCGGAAAAGTGTGCAGCGGTTTTCCGATAAGATCATGCGCAAAACAAAGAGACTCCTGGGGGCGTGTCGCCGATGCCGGCGTTGATCGAAGAGGGGCGTGCGAAGGTCAACTTAAGCCTTCGCGTGGTCGGCCGTCGCGCCGACGGCTATCATGATCTCGAAAGCGTGGTCGCCTTCGCCGACTGCGCTGACCGGCTCACGCTGGAGCCGGGCGGCGAGCTTCGGCTTACCACCACGGGGCCGCTCGCCGCGGCCTGCGGCGACACGTCCGACAATCTTGTTTTCAAGGCGGCCAAGCTTTTGGCCGACGCTGTGCCGAACCTGAAGTTAGGCGCCTTCGCGCTCGACAAGGTTCTGCCGGTCGCAGCGGGCATCGGCGGCGGCTCGGCCGATGCGGCGGCAGCGCTGCGGCTGCTCGCCCGTCTTAACGATCTCGCACTCGATGATCCCCGCTTGCAGCGGGTCGCGCTGGCGACCGGTGCCGACGTGCCAGTGTGTCTGCTCTCGCGCGCCTGCGACATGACCGGCGTCGGCGAACAGCTCTTGCCCTTGATGCTCCCGAGCATGCCTTGCGTCATGGTCAATCCGCGCGTGCCGGTTGCGACCAAGGATGTGTTCCAGGCGCTTGGCCTGCTCAACGGTGAGCTCCTGGTCGGCGCCACCGACGTCATCGAGGCTCCGGCCTGGCCGGAGGAGGGGGCGTCCATCGCCGACTGGGTCGAGGTTCTCGAAACCGTGGCCAACGACCTCGAAGCGCCCGCGATGCGCATCGAGCCCGTGATCGGCGACGTGCTGGAAGCCTTGCGCGCGTCTGCCGGCGTCAAGCTCGCCCGCATGTCGGGCTCCGGCGCCACCTGCTTTGCGATCTTCGGCGCGCCCGCCGAGGCGCACGCTGCAGCCGAGCAAATCCGCAGGGATCATCCCGGCTGGTGGGTGCATGCGGGGACGTTGAGCTAAGCCTCCCGCGTCATTGCGAGCGAAGCGAAGCAACCCAGCATCCGCCCGCGGCGACAGTCTGGATTGCTTCGCTGCGCTCGCAATGACGGGGATGTAGATGTCGGCCACTCGCGCAGCCGAGCATTGGGCACACGGCTAACCGCCTTCATCGGCAAGCCCCAGAAACCTCCGGATCGCGCCGAGCACCTGATCTGGCCGGTCGTGATGCAGCCAGTGTCCGGCGCCGGAGATGGTCTCAGCGCGCGCTCGTTGAAAGTAGCGCTCCAGGCCTGTCGCCTTGGTACCGGCGAGGAAGCTCTCGCTGGCATTGAGCAGCAGCGTCGGGCAGGCGATGCGCGACCACAGCGCGACGTGATCGTCCGGCCAGAGCCGGTGCGGCGCGCTGGCGCGCTGGTAGGGATCGAACTTCCAGCTAAAGCTGCCGTCCTCGTTCTGGCGCACGCCATGAGTTGCGAGATGCAGCGCGAGTTCGCGCGACAGGCGTTTGTTGTAGGCGATCATCTGCGCCGCCGCGTCTTCGATCGTGCGATAGCGACGCGGTGTGCGGTCGTGCAGCTTGTCGAGCTGGCCGATCCATTTGGTGATGCGCTCGTGTGCCGGCGGCTTCTCCGCATCCGGCAGGACGGTCACACCGTCGAGGACCACCAGCGCAGAGACCTGCTCGGGACATGATCCCGAATAGATCAGGCTCACCATCCCGCCCATCGAGTGGCCGATCAGGATCACCTGGGGCGCCGCGACGGCGCGGACGAGCTGCGCGAGATCGTACACATATTCGGTCAGGGCGTAGCTGCCGCCCCTGGTCCAATCGGAATCGCCGTGCCCGCGGAGGTCGGGCGCGAGCACGTGAAAGTGCGGCTGCAACGATCGGGCGATGCTGTCCCAGCTCCGGCAATGATCGCGGCCGCCGTGAACCAGGATGACGGTTGGCGCCCCCTCGTTGCCCCAGTCGGCATAATGCAGCCGCAGGCTGTGGGACTCGTAGTAGCGACTTTGCGGAACGAGCATCGTGCTGCGATCCTCTCTGACCGGTTGCGCTAGCTATGCACCGGCCGCCGCGCCAGCGCGAGCGAAAGGCCGAGGCCCGCGATGAAGACGCCGGAGCCTTGCGTGAGGCGCCGCATCAGATGCGGCCGGCCGATCAGGTGCCTGCGTGTTGCGGATGCCATCAGCACGACGACGACATCGGCTAGCGTGTTCAGCGCCACCGAGATCGCGCCGAGCATGATGAATTGCAGCGTGAGGCTCGATCCCAAGGGATTGAGGAACTGCGGAACGAAGGCGAGGAAGAACGCTGCGGTCTTCGGGTTCAGCGCCTCGACCAGCATGCCGTCGCGAAAGGCGCGCCTCTCGCCGACGGCCTCGCTCTCCAGCGAAAGTGCGCGGCCGGCGCCGCGAAATGTGCGGATGCCGAGCCACACCAGATATAACGCGCCGACGAATTTCACCACGGCAAACAGCTCGGCGCTCGCAAGGATGATCGCGGAGATGCCGAGGCTGCCCGCCACCACGTGAACCATCCCGCCCAGCGCGGTGCCCGCCGTCGATGCGAAGCCGCTCGCACGCCCTTCCGACAAGGTTCGTGCCGCGACGTAGAAGATGCCGGGGCCGGGCACGGCGGCAATGACGATAGCGGCCGCCAGAAACAGCCAGAAACTCGTTTCACTCATTGCGCGCGGATCCATGCTTCGAGAGTAGGCTCGCCGCTCACCTGCTTGCCAACAAGTTCGACCGCACGCAAGCGGAGGATCGTCGTGATCTTGCGGTCCTGACGAGATCGTCTAGCCCATCTGCCGGAAGATCACGCTGGCATTGACACCGCCGAAGCCGAACCCGTTGGAGATGGCGTACGCCATCGGCATCGATCGTGCCGCCCCCGCCACGATGTCGATGCCCTCGGCCCCTGGATCGGGGCTTTCGAGATTGAGTGTCGGCGGAGCGGTCTGGTCGCGCAAGGCGAGGATGGTGAAGATCGCCTCCAGCCCTCCGGCGGCGCCGAGCAGATGACCGGTGGCCGATTTCGTCGCGCTCACCGCAATGCTGCGGTCGCGGCCGAACAGTGCGCCGATGGCGGCAAGCTCGCTCTCGTCGCCGGCCGGCGTCGACGTTGCATGCGCATTCAGGTGCTGCAGATCGGCCGGCTCCAGCCGCGCCTGACGCAGCGCGATCTCCATGGCGCGGCGGGCGCCGTCGCCATCGGGCGGACCCGACGTCATGTGATAGGCGTCCGCCGTCGTGCCATATCCGACGATCTCGGCGATCGGTGCAGCGCCGCGGGCGAGGGCATGATCCAGCTCCTCGATCACCAGGATGCCGGCGCCTTCGCCCATGACAAAGCCGTCGCGGTCGCGATCGAACGGGCGGGAGGCCCGCGCGGGCTCATCGTTGAAGCGGCTCGACAGGGCGCGGGCGGCCGCGAAGCCGCCGAGACTGACGAGATCGATGCAGGCCTCAGTGCCGCCGCAGATCGCGACGTCGGCCTCGCCCGCGCGGATCATGCGCGCGGCATCACCGATCGCCTGCACACCGGCGGCGCAGGCCGTGACCGGCGTCCCCAGCGGTCCCCTGTAGCCGTGTTTGATCGAGACGTGACCGGCGGCGAGATTGGCCAGAAACGAGGGGATGGTGAACGGCGACAGCCGGCGCACGCCGCGCTGGTCGGTAGTGCGCGCCGCTTCCACCATCGCCGGAAATCCGCCGACACCGGAGGCGATGATCGTCGCGGTCCGCTCCAGCGCCGCCGCGTCCTGCGGCGTCCATCTGGCCTGCGCGACTGCCTCTGCGGCGGCGAGCAGTGCGAACAGGATGAAGCGGTCCATCTTGCGCTGATCCTTCTGCGCTGCCGCCTGTGCGGGGTCGAAGCCGCCTTCGATGTCGTCGGTCTTGTCGGGCACCAGTCCGGCGATGCGCGCCGGCAGCGGCTGCGACCACTCGGGCAGAACACGCAGCCCGCTGCGTCCGGCGAGCAGCCGGCGCCAGGACAGTTCGACACCGCAGCCGAGCGGCGACACCGCTCCCATTCCCGTCACGACGATACGACGCATGTCAGTCTCCAGCCGGCGCGACGGCCGGGTTCATGGCCCTGAGTGAGGCGAGCCGCTGCCGCATCCCGCGGCTCGCGCGCGGGCCGGGAATGACGACCGCATTGGCCAGCGTGATCGGATGCATGTTGGCGGCGTCGACGACGACCGGATCGAGCGGGCGAATGTCGTCCCTGCTCGCCAGCACGATCGCCTCGCCCTTCGGCGCGAGATGCTTATTGCCCCAGGCGAGCAGCGCCACGATCACCGGGAAGAAATCCCGCGCCTTCGGTGTCAGGACATATTCGTAGCGCGGCGGACGCTCGCTGTAGCGGCGGCGGATGAACATGCCGGTCTCGGTGAGATGGGCGAGGCGCCGCGACAGGATGTTCGGCGCGATCCCGAGACTTTGCGAAAACTCGTCGAAGCGCGTCGCGCCCTGAAACGCATCCCGCAGGATCAGGATGCTCCACCATTCGCCGACCGTTTCCACGGCGCGACCCACCGGGCATTCGAGGATGGAGGGGGATTTGGGCTGCATCGGAGCATGCTAGAGGGGTAACTTTCAAAATGCAAGTAACTTAACCGATAGCATCAGATCGCGGGTGGAGCGAATAGAGATGTGCGGCAGGCGTTTGCCGCTCTCGTGCCTCGGACGCAGCGCAGCGCTTCTTTGGCGATGCGCTGCAGAGCCGGGGCCCATGTTGCCGATTGTCGCGCGTGTTGCGTGAGTCCCGGCTCTGCGCTGCAACGCTAAAGGGGCATTGCAGCGCGTCCAGGACACGAGACTGAATGGTGATCCTCCGTCATTGCGAGCGCAGCGAAGCAATCCAGAGTCTTACCGCGCGGACAGACTGGATTGCTTCGCTGCGCTCGCAATGACGATGTTGATGCAGAAGCGGTGCTATCTCAGCGGCGTCGTCCCGGCCTAGTGCGCAACTGCGCACTCGGCCGGGACGACACCGAGTATGAAGCGGGCTGTGTGCCGAAACGTGAGCTAGTGCGATCGCGCCAGGCAGAACGCGACGACCTGCTCCAGCGCACTCTTCATCGGCGAGGACGGGAACAGAGCGAGCGCGTCCACCGCCATGGCGCCGTAGTGCTGGGCGCGGCTCAGCGTATCCTCGAGCGCGCGGTGCTTGTTCATCAGGCCGATGGCGTGGTCGAGGTCGGCGTCGCCGATCTCGCCGCGCTCGAGCGCGCGTACCCAGAACGCGCGCTCACTATCATTGCCGCGGCGGAAGGCGAGCACCACCGGCAGCGTGATCTTGCCTTCGCGGAAATCGTCGCCGATGTTCTTGCCGAGCTTGGCGCTTTTGCCGCCATAGTCGAGCACGTCATCGACGAGCTGGAAGGCGATGCCGAGATTCATGCCGACCGAGCGGCAGGCTGTCTGCTCCGCCTTCGGGCGGTTGGCGATCACCGGCCCGACCTCGCAGGCGGCCGCGAACAGCTCGGCCGTCTTGCCGCGGATCACGGCAAGATATTCGTCCTCGGTGGTTGCGGTATTCTTGGCGGCGGCAAGCTGCATCACCTCGCCCTCGGCGATGGTCGCGGCGGCCGCGGAGAGGATGTCGAGCGCCCGGAGCGAGCCGACCTCCACCATCATGCGAAAGGCCTGGCCCAGCAGGAAGTCGCCGACCAGGACGCTTGCCTCGTTGCCCCAGAGCATGCGCGCCGACAGCTTGCCGCGCCGCATCTCGCTCTCGTCGACGACGTCGTCGTGGAGCAGGGTCGCGGTGTGCATGAACTCGACGGAGGCGGCTAGCTTGATGTGGCCATCGCCGGTGTAGCCGGCGAGGTTGGCCATGGCGAGCGTCAGCATCGGCCGCAGGCGTTTTCCTCCGGAGGAGATCAGGTGGTTGGCTACCTCCGGGATCATGGTCACCTCGGAGCCGGTTCGCGACAGTATCGTCGCGTTGACGCGCTCCATGTCGGGGGCGACAAGGGCAACCAGCTCTTCGATCGACGCGCCGGGGGTTTCGAAAGGTACGATGACGGCCACGCCGGTCTCCAATATTTGCCCCGGAGGGGCTATTCTGATGGAAAGACAATAGAAACTGCCGGCGGATGCGGCAAGTGCCGCGGAACCATTGACATTGGCCGCTTACCCCCTTTCAGGCAGGAGGCTCGTTTTGCGCGAACTGGTTCGGACCAACGATTTGGTGCTGGTGTCGGCGATCGGCGCGCTGCTCGACGGCGCGAACATCCATCATCTGGTGCTGGACCAGAACATGAGCATCATCGAGGGCTCGCTCGGCATCCTGCCGCGCCGGATCCTGGTCCACGAGGAGGATGCCCGGGAGGCGCGGCAGCTCCTGACCGAAGCCGGGCTCCGTCACGAATTGCGCGGCGATGACTGAGGCCATTGCAGATATCACCGAGGACGCCTTTCTCGGCGGGCAGTTGCGGCTGAGGCAGAAACGGTCCGGCCACCGCGCCGGGCATGACGCCATTCTGCTTGCGGCTGCGACGCGAGCCGAGGCCGGCGAGCGGGTGGTCGATCTCGGCGCCGGCGTTGGCGCGGCCGGGCTTGCGCTCGCCCGGCGCGTCCCCGGAATTAGGCTCAGTCTGGTCGAGATCGATCCGGAGCAGGCGGAACTCGCGCGCGCCAATGCAGCGACGAACGCGATTTCCGCCGATGCGATCGTGCTCGACGTCACGGCGGATGCGTCAGCCTTCGCTGCGAACGGGCTTTCGCCCGACAGCACCGACGTGGTGCTGATGAACCCGCCCTTCAACGATCCGGCGCGGCATCGCGGCTCGCCGGATCAGGCGCGCCACACCGCGCATGTGGCCACTGACGAAACGCTGCATGCGTGGGTGCATGCGGCGCGACGCATCCTCAAGTCGGGTGGCGCGCTTACCTTGATCTGGCGTGCGGATGGGATTGCGGAGGTGCTGGCAGCGCTGTCACGCGGCTTCGGCAGCTTGTCCGTCCTGCCCGTTCATGGCGAGGCAGGACGGCCTGCGATCCGTGTGCTGGTGCGTGCAGTCAAAGGGGGCAAGGCGCCGACCCAACTGCTGCCCGGCCTCATGCTTAACGAAGCGTCAGCCGTGCCCAAAAATGAGGTGAAGGAGATTCTCGAAGGCAGGGCGGTCCTGCCGCTGGCAGCGTCCTGAAAGCTTACTGCGGAAGCGATTCCGACTGCTGTTCCTGCGGGGACGTGAAGCGAATCGCCGTGAAAAGTGCACCGATCAGCATCAACAGCAGATAGATTTTCATGGTGTTTGTCTCCGCTGTTTCATTCCAGCCTCCCAACGGCTGCTTTGCAAAACACGTTCCAGGCACCTCCAATGACAGTCGCGTGATAAGGAAGGGTTAATGTGAGGTAACGCGCGGGGCGAAAGATGAAGCAATGTCGTTTCGGTTCAGGACGATTTGCTCCGCCGTTCGAGCCGCATCAGAACATGGTGAAGTCCGCTGTAAGCCGGTCAGCGCGTAAGGGCGTGAACTCCGGCAGCGGCGGGTTGCACCAATGTTGATCGATCACGCAGCTTGTGAGGAGATCGAGTCATGCCGCCTCCGAAACGCTGTTCTCGGAAGACGAGGCGTTTTCACAATAGCGGCTGATACCTCACGCTCCGCAAATTATGCGCGCGTCACCTTCGGTGATGGGCGGACGGGTCCTCTGCTGCTGCCCGATCCTGGTCCGGACGCGGCATTCCCTGTCCTTGCTGGGACCTGCTTCTCTTTCCGGCTTCGAAACCATCTGCTATCAGCCCCTGCAGCCTGCCGATTGCGGGGCTGAGGACGCCGAGGATGCCGACATCGACATGCCAACGGAACCCCACCGTCGACCGGATGTCCGGCAGGACAAGCCGATCACTATTGTTCGGTACAGAGGACTGTGAGGTAACGGCATGGCCGAGCAATTGAATGATCGCGGGGGCTCGGGCCTTGCCGACAAACTGATGCAATATCTGCCGGCGCGCTTTCGCCCCGGTGCGGCGGTCGTACCGGTGGTGCGGCTGTCGGGCGTTATCGGCGCGGTGACGCCGCTGCGTCCGGGCATGACGCTCGCCGGCGTTGCCCGGGTGCTGGAGCGCGCCTTCGCGTATCGCAATGCCAAGGCGGTGGCGCTGGTGATCAATTCGCCCGGCGGCTCGCCGGTGCAGTCGCGCCAGATATTCTTGCGCATCAAGCAGCTCGCGGCGGAGAAGAAGCTGCCGGTGCTGGTGTTCGTCGAGGACGTCGCGGCCTCCGGCGGCTACATGATCGCCTGCGCGGGCGACGAGATCTTCTGCGATCCCTCCTCGATCCTCGGCTCGATCGGCGTGGTCGGCGGCAGCTTCGGCTTCCAGGAGGCGATCAAGCGGCTCGGCATCGAGCGGCGCCTCTACACCGCCGGCGCGCACAAGGCGATGCTCGATCCGTTCCTCCCGGAAAACCCCGATGACGTGGCGCGGCTCAAATCGATTCAGCGCGAGATCCACGACATCTTCATCGCGCTGGTGAAGGGAAGCCGCGGCGCGCGGCTGAAGGGTGCGGACGATACCCTGTTCACCGGCGAATACTGGGCCGGCGAAAGCGCGATCGCGCTGGGACTGGCCGACGGCATCGGCGATCTCCGCTCAACTCTTCGTGCCCGTTACGGCGAGAAGGTTCTCACCCCCGTGATCGCGCAGCCGACCGGGCTGCTCTCCGGCCTTCTGGGGCGGAAATCGCCGGGCGCAGGCCAGCTTTCGGCCATGGAATCGGTGGCGGGGCTGCCGGACGAACTGATTTCGGCGCTGGAAACCAGGGCGATTTGGGCGAAATTCGGGTTCTAGAGGTTTCGTCGGCCCGCGCCATTTGGTCCGCAGCGAACCAATTGCGGTGCCGGCCCGTCTGCGCAAGAATGTGCATGGGGGCTGAGCATTGAACAAGGATCGACCGATGCCGCCGTTCGTCGCTTTCGCGGGCGTCTTGGGCGGGCTTGCCGTGGTCCGCTGGGCCTACAAGACCGCCATCCGGATCAACGAGGAGCTGGAGGAGATGCGCCTGTCGCGCGTCGCCGAAGCCGCTCGCATGGGGGAAATACAGACGCTGAAGCGTGACCCCGTGACCGGAGCGTATCGCCCGGGTTAGCTGCGCTTTTTCACACGACATCATTCTGGGGCGCCCGAAGGGCGCCCCCAGAATCCCCAGATTCCGGGTTCGATGCTCCAGGCCGCTTTCGCGGTCCCGTCGTATCGTCCCGGAATGACGGTGGCTTTGGCTGCTTTACAGGCCCTTTGCCTTGATTCCCATCCCTGCCGTCGATACGGTCCCGCGCGATTCAAAACCCCCGCGAGAGCCCGATCTGACGATGGACGCCTCATTGCCCGCCCATATGCGCCCGGAACGTTCGTTCCAGGGCTTCATCCTCGCGCTCCAGCGATTCTGGGCCGAGCAGGGCTGCGTGATCCTGCAGCCTTACGACATGGAGATGGGCGCGGGCACCTTCCATCCGGCGACCACGCTGCGGGCGCTGGGGCCAAAACCCTGGAACGCGGCCTATGTGCAGCCCTCGCGCCGGCCCAAGGATGGCCGCTACGGCGAGAATCCGAACCGGATGCAGCACTACTACCAGTTCCAGGTGATCATGAAGCCGTCGCCGCCGAATCTTCAGGAGCTGTACCTGAAGTCGCTCGCCGCGATCGGCATCAATTCCGCCGTGCACGACATCCGCTTCGTCGAGGACGACTGGGAGAGCCCGACGCTGGGCGCCTGGGGCCTCGGCTGGGAGTGCTGGTGCGACGGGATGGAAGTGTCGCAGTTCACCTACTTCCAGCAGGTCGCGGGCTTCGAATGCGCGCCGGTGGCCGGCGAACTCACCTACGGGCTCGAGCGCCTCGCGATGTATGTGCAGGGGGTCGACCGCGTCTATGACCTCAACTTCAACGGCCGCGAGGGCGCCGACAAGGTCACCTACGGCGACGTCTTCCTCCAGGCCGAGCAGGAATATTCGCGGCATAACTTCGAATATGCCGACACGGCGATGCTGTTCGAACAGTTCAAGATGGCCGAGGAGGCCTGCAAGAAATATCTCGCCGCCGGCTGGCGCGAAGGCGGCAACAGCAAGCAGCACCTGATGGCGCTGCCCGCCTATGACCAGTGCATCAAGGCGAGCCATGTCTTCAACCTGCTCGATGCGCGCGGCGTGATCTCAGTGACGGAGCGGCAGAGCTACATCTTCCGGGTGCGCGAATTGGCAAAGGCCTGCGGCGAAGCCTGGATGCACACCGAAGCCGGTGGAGCGGCCTGATGCCCGATTTGTTGCTTGAACTGTTCTCCGAAGAAATTCCCGCGCGCATGCAGGCGAAGGCGGCCGACGATCTGCGCCGCATGGTCACCGATAGGCTCGTTGCCGAAGGCCTCGTCTATGAGGGCGCAAGGGCGTTCGCGACGCCGCGCCGCCTTGCGCTGACCGTGCACGGCGTTCCCGCGCGCCAGCCCGACCTCAAGGAAGAGCGCCGCGGTCCGCGCGTCGGCGGACCCGAGCCCGCGATCCAGGGATTCCTGAAAGCCACGGGCCTTGCTTCACTCAGCGAAGCAAAAATCCAGAGCGACAAAAAGGGCGACTTCTACATCGCGCTGATCGAGAAGCCCGGCCGCGCCGCGATCGACGTGCTCGCCGAGATCCTGCCGGTGATCATCCGCACCTTCCCCTGGCCGAAATCGATGCGCTGGGGCGCGCGTTCGGCCAAATCAGGCGCGCTCAACTGGGTGCGTCCGTTGCACGCGATCACCGCGACGTTCGGGCTCGAGACCGAAGAGCCTGATGTCGTAAACTTCTCAGTGAATGGCATCGAGGCCGGCAGCACCACCTACGGCCATCGCTTCCTAGCGCCCGCTGCGATTCCCGTGCGCCGCTTCGAGGACTACGAAGCCAAGCTCTTGAACGCCAAGGTCGTGCTCGACCCCGAGCGGCGCAAGGACGCGATCTTGACCGACGCCAAGCAGCTTGCCTTCGCGCAAGGGTTCGAACTGGTCGAGGACCAGAACCTGCTCGACGAGGTCGCGGGCCTCGTCGAGTGGCCGGTCGTGCTGATGGGCTCGTTCGATCAGGAATTTTTGGCGACGCCTGCGGAAGTGATCCGCGCCACCATCCGCAACAACCAAAAATGTTTCGTGGTCAGAGACCCGAAGACCGGAAAACTCGCCAACAAGTTCATCCTGGTCGCCAATATAGAGGCGACCGACGGCGGCAAGACCATCATCGCCGGCAACGAGCGCGTGATCCGCGCGCGCCTGTCGGACGCGAAGTTCTTCTACGAGACCGACCTGAAGACCAAGCTCGAGGACCGGCTGCCGAAGTTCGAGCAAATCGTGTTCCACGAGAAGCTCGGTACGCAGGCTGAGCGCATCAAGCGCATCGAGCGTTTGACAGCGGAGGTTGCGCCGCTGGTCGGCGCCGACGTCGCCAAGGCCAAGCGCGCCGCGCATCTCGCCAAGGCGGATCTGCTGACCGAAGTCGTCGGCGAATTCCCGGAAGTGCAGGGCCTGATGGGCAAGTACTACGCGCTGGCGCAAGGCGAGGACGCCTCCGTCGCCGCGGCCTGCGAAGAGCACTACAAGCCGCAAGGGCCCGCCGATCACGTGCCGACCGATCCGGTCAGCGTCGCTGTCGCGCTCGCCGACAAGCTCGATACGCTCGTCGGCTTCTGGGCGATCGACGAAAAGCCGACGGGAAGCAAGGACCCTTACGCGCTGCGCCGCGCTGCGCTGGGCGTGATCCGGTTGATCGCGGAGAATACGCTGCGCCTCTCGCTGTTGAACGTGGCGGCGTCCGCGCATGCCGGTTTGTCGGTCAAGTCGGCCGACGCGCAGAAGCTCCCGAGTGATCTGCTCGCCTTCTTCGCCGACCGCCTCAAGGTCCAGCTCCGCGAGCAGGGCGCGCGGCACGATCTAGTCGACGCCGTGTTTGCGCTTGGCGGCCAGGATGATCTCCTGATGATCATTCGCCGTGTCGACGCGCTCGGCAAGTTCCTCGATACCGACGACGGCAAGAACCTGCTCGCCGGCACCAAGCGTGCCAGCAACATCCTCGCGATCGAGGAGAAGAAGGACAAGCGCACGTTCGACGGCGCGCCCGATGCGGCGCTCTACAGCCTCGGCGAGGAGAAGGCGCTGGCCAAGGCGATCGACGAGGTGAAGACGGAAGCAAGCAGCGCCGTTGCGAAGGAAGACTTTGCCGCCGCGATGAGCGCGATGGCGAAGCTGCGTCCGCCGGTCGATGCCTTCTTCGACAAGGTCCGCGTCAACGACGACGATCCGAAAGTGCGCGAGAACCGTCTGAGGCTGCTCAACGAAATCCGCAGCGCCACGCGTGCGGTCGCGGACTTCTCGAAGATCCAGGATTGAGCTCTCGTTCCCCGGATGCTGCGCAGCGCGCCGCGCGCTTCGCGGCGTGATGCGCTGCTGATCCGGGCCCACGCACCGTGCGCTCGACTCCTGGGTCCCGGGTCTGCGCTTCGCTTGCCCGGGACACGAGAGCGCAAAAAAGCCCCGCCCGGCGGGGGGAGGACCGAGCAGGGCCTGATGTCCGCGTTAACACTGCTCGCGCCAATCTCGGTCGGCGCGCCGGACATCGAATCGAAGGTTGCTAGTCCAACACCTCGACGATGCGCCGCGAGCGTGGTTCGACCAGCACGGTCTCGCCGTTCACGACGGTGTAGCGGTAGGTCGTCGCGCCGAAACGTTGCGGGACGTCATAATAGGTCACACCGCTTTCAGGTAAGGTGGCACCGACCACGATGCGATCGGGCACGGTGAAGGTCGGCACGCGCTGCTCGGTGACATATGCGCGGAAGGCCGGCCGCTGCTCGACCGCAATGGTCGGGGCGCTATCGACCACGGCGGGAGCGCGTCCCACCGTTTGCGCCTGCGCCGCGACGGGCGAGCCGACCGCGGCCGCGAGCGCTGCAAGAGCAAGAATCCTGTTCCGCATGGACAACTCCTTCGACGTGATATTTTCGGAAGCGCAAGGAGCGCGACTGGTGGCCAATGCATGCGCCTTTGCAATGTTCCGACAAAAACACCGCCGCATTCGCGGCAATTTCGGGCGATTTTCGCGAAGGCGGGAACCTGCAGAGGTCTCAACGCGTCTCTACTCCCGGACTCGCGGAACCCGCCCGGCTATGATCCGCCCGCGATTCGCGTCACGTCCCACGCCACAGAAAGATCATTCATGCACATCACCGTCGCCCACATTTCGCCGATCCTGTCGTTGATTGCGGGCGTGCTCATCCTGATCATGCCGCGGCTTCTCAACCTGATCGTCGCGATCTTCCTTATCGTGAATGGCGCGATCGGACTCGGGCTCCTGAAGTGGCTCCACCTCTAGGCGTTCATTTTCCGGAACTGTTCGACTTGCGCGGGCCGGCCCAAAATGGTGTAAGGCCCGCGATTTCCCTTCCCTCTCGCAGGTTGTTTGCAAGCCATGGCCAAAGCCGCCTCGAAGCCTAAGAAAATGCCAGCGAAATCAAAGTCCTATGCCAAGGCGAAAGCCGCCCCGCCAGCCCGCAAAGCACTTCCGAAGAGCGCTACAAAGCGGGTCGTGAAGCCGGCTGCCAAGGTGGCCGCGAAGGCCGCGACCAAGCCGGCGGCCCCCAAGGTGGCTGCGAAGCCGGCGCCCAGCGCGGTCAAGGCCGGCAAGTGGGTCTTCACGTTCGGTGACGGCAAGGCTGAGGGCAAGGCCGAGATGCGCGACCTGCTCGGCGGCAAGGGCGCCAACCTCGCCGAAATGGCCAATCTCGGCCTGCCAGTGCCTCCCGGCTTCACCATCCCGACCTCGGTCTGCACCTACTTCTACGCACACGGCAAGACCTATCCGAAGGAATTGAAAGCGCAGGTTGAGAAGGCGCTCGACTATGTCGGCAAATTGACCGGCAAGATCTTCGGCGATGCCAAGAACCCGCTACTCGTCTCCGTGCGCTCCGGCGCGCGCGCCTCGATGCCGGGCATGATGGATACCGTGCTCAATCTCGGCCTCAACGACGAGACCGTGGAAGCGCTGGCCGAACTGTCGGGCGATCGCCGCTTCGCCTACGACAGCTATCGCCGCTTCATCACCATGTATTCCGACGTGGTGCTCGGCTTCGAACATCATCACTTCGAGGAGATCCTCGACACCTTCAAGGACAGCCAGGGCTACTCGCTCGATACTGACCTGTCCGCCGAGGACTGGGTCGATCTGGTCGGCAAATACAAGGACGCGGTCGCGCGCGAAATCGGCCGGGATTTCCCGCAGGATCCGCACGATCAGCTCTGGGGAGCCATCGGCGCGGTGTTTTCCTCCTGGATGAACGCGCGCGCGGTGACATACCGCAAGCTGCACGACATTCCGGAATCCTGGGGCACCGCTGTCAACGTGCAGGCCATGGTGTTCGGCAACATGGGCGAGACTTCGGCGACCGGCGTCGCGTTCACGCGCAACCCCTCGACCGGCGAGAGCAAGCTCTACGGCGAGTTCCTGATCAACGCGCAAGGCGAGGACGTGGTGGCGGGCATCCGCACGCCGCAGGACATCACCGAGCAGGCGCGCCAGGAATCCGGCTCCGACAAGCCTTCGATGGAGACGGCGATGCCGGAGGCCTTCAAGGAGCTGACGCGCTTCTATACGCTGCTCGAGAAGCACTACCGCGACATGCAGGACATGGAGTTCACGGTCGAGCAGGGCAAGCTCTGGATGCTCCAGACCCGCGGCGGCAAGCGCACCGCCAAGGCGGCGCTGCGCATTGCGGTCGAGCTCGCCAATGAAGGCCTGATCTCCAAGAAGGAAGCGGTGACCCGGATCGATCCGGCGTCGCTCGACCAGCTCCTGCATCCGACCATAGATCCCAACGCCAAGCGCGACGTGATCGCGACCGGCCTGCCGGCTTCGCCGGGTGCTGCCTCCGGCGAGATCGTGTTCTCCTCGGATGAAGCGGCCAAGCTCCAGGCCGACGGGCACAAGGTCATCCTGGTTCGCATCGAGACCAGCCCCGAAGACATCCACGGCATGCACGCCGCCGAAGGCATCTTGACCACGCGCGGCGGCATGACCTCGCATGCCGCGGTGGTCGCGCGCGGCATGGGCAAGCCCTGCGTCTCCGGCTGCGGCACCATCCGCGTCGATTACGGCCGCGGCACCATGAGTGTCGGTTCGCGCACCTTCAAGACCGGCGACGTCATCACCATCGACGGCTCGCTCGGCCAGGTGCTGGCCGGCCGCATGCCGATGATCGAGCCGGAGCTGTCCGGCGAGTTCGGCACGCTGATGACCTGGGCCGACCAGGTCCGCAAGATCGGCGTGCGCGTCAATGCCGATACGCCGGAGGACGCGCGTACTGCGCTCAAGTTCGGCGCGCAGGGCATCGGCCTGTGCCGCACCGAGCACATGTTCTTCGAGGAGACGCGCATCCGCACGGTGCGCGAGATGATCCTCTCCGAGGATGAGCAGTCGCGCCGCGCCGCGCTCGCCAAGCTCCTGCCGATGCAGCGCGCCGACTTCGTCGAGCTGTTCGAGATCATGAAGGGCCTGCCCGTCACGATTCGTCTGCTTGATCCGCCGCTGCACGAGTTCCTGCCGCACACCCACGCCGAGATCGAGGAAGTGGCGCGTGCCATGAACACCGATCCGCGGCGCCTGGCTGACCGCGCGCGCGAGCTGTCGGAGTTCAATCCGATGCTCGGCTTCCGTGGCTGCCGTATCGCGATCGCCTATCCGGAGATCGCCGAGATGCAGGCGCGCGCGATCTTCGAGGCGGCAGTCGAGGCGCAGAAGCGCACCGGCAAGGCCGTCGGTCTCGAGGTGATGGTGCCGCTGATCGCGACCAAGGCCGAGCTTGACCTCGTCAAGGCGCGGATCGATGCGACCGCACAGTCCGTGATGCGCGACGCCAACACCAAGCTCGCCTATCAGGTCGGCACCATGATCGAGCTGCCGCGCGCCTGCCTGATCGCCGGTGAGATCGCGGAGAGCGCCGAGTTCTTCTCCTTCGGCACCAACGATCTCACCCAGACCACCTACGGCATCAGCCGCGACGACGCCGCGAGCTTCCTCGGGCCTTACGTGACGAAGGGCATTCTGCAGATCGACCCCTTCATCTCGCTCGACCAGGAAGGCGTCGGCGAGCTCGTCAAGATCGGCGTCGCACGCGGCCGCAAGACGCGGGCCTCGCTCAAGATGGGCATCTGCGGCGAGCACGGCGGCGATCCCGCCTCCGTCGCGTTCTGCCACGCGGTCGGTCTCGACTACGTTTCCTGCTCGCCCTATCGCGTGCCGATCGCCCGCCTCGCTGGCGCGCAGGCCGCGCTCGGCAAGGAGATTGCGAGCCAGGCGTGAGCGAAGACTGAAACTTCAAATGCGACAGAGGCGGGGCCAGTCCCCGCCTCTTTCATTTCGAGTCCTGCTCGCCGCCACATCGCAATGACGAGATTAGGGAGGGTGCACGTCCCATACTCACTGTCATCGCCCGCGACGGCGGGCGATCCAGTATTCCAGAGACCGCTCAGGGATACGGGGAGGCGGCGGCGTACTGGATGCCCCGCCTTCGCGGGGCATGACACCGGTGATGCGGCGCGGTGCGCTCTGCAACAACGAAACCGCGCGTCCCGCAACGATACACGCCATCAACAGTTCCTTCACCATTCGCATTGACCGAATGTTTACCGCTTCACGACAGCGGACATTTACCAATTCGCGCGATCCGCCCGTGAGAACACCTGCGTTTGCTTGCGTGTGCCAGGTGCGCAACGCCGATTAACTCCCCGGCAACCTAAATTAGATACTGACGAAATGGATCGAATTGCACGGATGTACCGACTTCGATCAAACGAGCGTAAGCGTTGCGTGGGCGTATCGATGTTTATGTTGCGTAACCATCCGAAGGGCGCGCGGTTCGCGTCCTTCGGCATCGGTCTCTGCATCTTCGCATTGATGCCGAGAGAGACCGGCTATCAGGACATTGCCTCGTTGCTGGCGCGTCAGCCCGGCGTCGCCGAGCGCTGGCAGAAGCAGGTGTTTTCGGCGGCATCCTCGATCCAGCTCGCCACTTACAGCTTCGCACGTCCGATCGGAACATCTGTGCCGCAGAGCGCGATGTATCGCCTCGCAAGCCTCGATGGCCGAGCCATCACCGGCACGATCACTCGCAATCCGGCGCTGCAGACGCCGCCGCGCTACCAGGCCTCCGATTTTCCCAAGGTCGATCGCTCGCTGAAGGGTGATCGTCTCGCCACCGTTACGCCCACGCCAGCGCCCGAGACGGCGACGCCGCCGGTCGCACCCGCGCAGCAAGATCCCGCCACGTCAAACAGCTCGGTGTTCGGCGCCAAGACCGCAGCGCTGCCGCAACCGATGTCGCCTGAGTCCGCGGCCGCACTCGATCCCGAGCTCCAGGAAGCGATGCGCGCGCCGCCGCTGCCGCAATATTCAACCCCCCCGAAAGCTGGCGATGCCGCGCCGTCGCTGGCCGCTGAGCCGCTCGATGCGACGAAGCAGGCTGCGGCGGCCCGACCGTCGCGCGATCCCTTCAGCGTGAAGACGTCGAACCTCTTCTTCGGCAGTTCCTCGCTGGGCGGCAGCCTCGAGAGCATCGAGAGCTGGCAGCCCGGCGCCGAGCCGCTGATCGTGGTGCCCGATCCCGACATGAAGGTGATGACCGCGCTGCCGTCGCCGTCGGAGGACATCGCGAGGGCGACCGAGAGCGGCGAGAGCGTCGCGCCGAAGGGCGAGGTCAATGCCGACAACCAGCGCGCAAAATCCCCGGCCGAGCGGCTCGCGCTCGACGAGAAGTCGCGGGCGAAATCCGAGAAGTGCCTCGCGGAAGCCGTCTACTTCGAGTCCCGCGGCGAAGCCGTGCGCGGCCAGATCGCGGTGGCGCAAGTGGTGATGAACCGGGTGTTCTCCGGCAAATATCCGGACACCGTGTGTGGCGTGGTCTATCAGAACAAGTACCGCCACTTCGCCTGCCAGTTCACGTTCGCCTGCGACAACAATCCCGATGTGATCCGCGAGCCCGAGATGTGGGAGCGCGCCAGGAAGATCGCGAAAGCAGTGCTGGACGGTCAGGTCTGGCTGCCCGAGGTCGGCAAGTCCACGCACTACCACGCCTATTGGGTGCGCCCGTCCTGGGTCGCCGAGATGAAGAAGATGTACAAGTTCGGCGTGCACACTTTCTATCGGCCGCGCGCCTGGGGCGACGGCAGCGAGGAGCCGAGCTGGGGCACGCCGGCGCAGACCGCGGCGCTCTCCGCCGAGCTCGTCCAGGAGGCGAAGAGCTCAGCCGAGATGGGTGTGAGCGAGCGACGGTAGCTCGCTTACCTCTCCCCGCAGGCGGGGAGAGGGAGAAGACCACCTCACGCCTCGATATCCAGCGCGCAGTCGAAATTCGGTGCCGAATGCGTCAGTGCGCCGGACGAGGCGTAGTCGACGCCGGTCGCGGCGATCGCTGCGATCGACTCCAGCGTGACGCTGCCGGAGGCCTCCAGCGCGACGCGGCCGGCTGCAAGCTTGACCGCCTCGCGCAGCGTCGCGAGGTCCATGTTGTCGAGCAGCACGGCGTCGGCAAGCCCGCTGTCCAGCACCTCGCGGAGTTGCGCAAGCGTGTCGACCTCGATCTCGATCTTCACGAGATGACCGGCATGAGCGCGGGCGCGCTGCAGCACCGGGCGGATGCCGCCGGCGACCGCGATGTGATTGTCCTTGATTAGGATCGCATCGTCGAGGCCGAAGCGGTGGTTGAAGCCGCCGCCGCAGCGCACCGCGTATTTCTCCAGCGCCCGCAACCCCGGCGTGGTCTTGCGCGTGCAGCAAATCCGCATCTTGGTGCCTTCGGTCCGGCGGACGTACTCGGCCGTCAGCGTCGCGACGCCCGACAGGCGGCCGACGAAGTTCAGCGCGGTCCGTTCTGCCGTGAGTATGGCGCGCGCGGGCCCGGTGATCGTCAGCACGTGCTGCCCGCGGGCGACGCGCGCGGCGTCGCGGACATGTGCCCGCACGTCGATGCCGGGTGAGAGCTTTTGCAAGGTCGCGAGCGCCAGCGGCAGTCCGGCGATCACGCCGGACTGGCGCGCGACGAGGATCGCCTGCGCTGTCGTGGCCTCGGGAATGGTCGCAAGCGATGTGATGTCGCCGGCGCGGCCAAGGTCCTCGTCGAGCGCGCGCTGCACGGCGTCGTCGATTGCGAGCGGCGAGAGGAAGGCATCGGGATTGAGCAGCGAAGTCGGGGTGATCACGGAGGTCTCCATCAAGCGATCATGGGTTGGGCTGTTCGCGGCAGCGGATGTTCGGCGAGGCCCTCGGCCACCTCGCGCGCCGCTGCGAGCGTGGTCATGGTTCGATGGCCGCGTGAGGCAACATCCGCCGGATGATCGGAGCGGAAATGTGCGCCGCGGCTTTCGCGGCGGGTCCAGGCTGCGGCCGCCACCAGCAGGGCTGTCGTCGCCATGTTGCGCAGCGCAACGCTCGTGGTCTCGCGTTCGAGCGCGCCAAAGTGGCGCACCGCCTCCGCAAGTCCGTCACTGTTGCGGATCACTCCGACCCGTGAGCTCATCATCGCGCGCAGCCGCTTCACGGCCGCAACATCCGCCGTGCCGCCGCGCGGCGTCACCAGCGCGTCCGGGAGGCGGGCAGGCGAGGGGATCGCACAGCCCGCAATGTCATCGGCAATGCGCGCGGCATAGACCACCGCTTCCAGCAGCGAATTGGAGGCGAGCCGGTTCGCGCCATGCGCCCCGGTCGACGATACTTCGCCGCCGGCCCAGAGCCCGTCGATCGAGCTGCGGCCGCGCGCGTCCACCGCGATGCCGCCCATGTGGTAGTGCGCGGCCGGTGCGATCGGGATTGCTTGCGTGGCGGGATCGATGCCGGCGGCGATGCAGCTCGCATGCACGGTTGGAAACTTTTCGGCGAAGCTCGCGCCGAGCGCCTCCCGTGCGTCGAGGAAAGCGCCGCGCCCGGCCACGATCTCGGCGAAGACGCCGCGGGCTACGATGTCGCGCGGCGCGAGCTCGGCGAGCGGATGGCGCGCGAGCATGAAGCGCTCGCCGCTGCCGTTGATCAGCGTCGCACCTTCGCCGCGCAGCGCTTCGGTCGCCAGTGGCGCCGGATCGCGACCGACCATGATCGCGGTCGGGTGGAACTGGACGAATTCGGGATCGGCGATCACGGCTCCGGCGCGCGCAGCGATCGCAAGGCCCGATCCGCCGGCCTCGACCGGGTTGGTAGTGACGCCATAGAGATGGCCGATGCCGCCGGTTGCGAGCACAACCGCGCGGGCGGCGAGGACCGTCGGCCGTGACGCCGCGTTCGCGGCGTCGCGCAACTGAAGACCGGTCACGGCACCGTCTTCGGTGAGGAGGGCTTCGGCAGCAAGACCCTCGATGACGCGAATCGATGGCGTGCGGCGCACGGCGTCGCTCAAGGCCGCGATGATTGCTGCGCCCGCCCTATCGCCGCGCACATGCACGATGCGCCGCGTCGAATGCGCGGCCTCGCGGCCGACCGCGAGCTTGCCTTCGAGATCGCGATCGAACGGCACGCCGTAAGCCAGCAGATCGTGGATGCGCGGAGTCGCTTCGCGCGCGATCCCAAGTGCGACCGCTTCATCGACGAGGCCGCCGCCGACCGCGACGGTATCGGCGGCATGCGCTTCGGCGCTGTCGCCCTCGGCCACCGCCGCGGCGATGCCGCCTTGCGCCCATGCGGACGACGCGCCCTGTCCGAGCGGCGCCGCCGAGATCAGCATCACCGGCCGCGGTGCCAGTTTCAGTGCGCAGAACAGTCCGGCAAGGCCGCCGCCGACGATGACGACGTCGTCGGTGGTGCGGGTGAGATCGTGGATGTTTGTCATGGCTCTCTCCAAGTTCTCTGCTGTCGTCCCGGCGAAGGCCGGGACCCATGACCCCGGGGAGTAGTTGTTGTGCGAAGCTGTTCGACGTCGTTCTTCGCAACGACATCCGCCTGTGGGTATGGGTCCCGGCCCCTCGCCGGGACGACAGCTTTGCTTGTTGCTGTTGCCTTCAATTCTTCAGATTGATCATCCGCTCGACCGACCGGCGTGCACGTGCGGCGAGGGCGGGATCGATCGTCACCTCCTCGCGAAGCGACAACAGGCTCTCCAAAATGTTGGCGAGGGTGATGCGCTTCATGTGCGGGCAGAGATTGCAGGGACGTAGCATCTCGACATCGGGAAGCTCGGCGCGCACATTGTCGGCCATCGAGCATTCGGTGATCATGACGAGACGCCGCGGCCGCTTCTCGCGCACCCAATTGATCATATGTGCGGTCGAGCCCGTGAAGTCGGCTTCCGCCAGCACGTCCGGCGGGCATTCCGGATGCGCGATGATCTGCACGGACGGATCGGCCTCGCGAAACCCGCGCAGCTCCGCGCCGGTGAAGCGCTCATGCACCTCGCAGGCGCCCTTCCACGCGATGATCTTCACGTCGGTTTTTGAGGCCACATAGGTCGCGAGATAGCGGTCGGGCAGGAAGATCACGCTTGGTGCGTTCAGGCTCTCCACCACCTGCACTGCGTTGGACGAGGTGCAGCAGATGTCGACCTCGGCCTTCACCTCCGCCGACGTGTTGACATAGGCGACCACCGGTACGCCGGGGAATTTTTCGCGAAGCAGGCGAACGTCCGCACCGGTGATGCTGGCGGCAAGCGAGCAGCCGGCGCGCGTGTCGGGGATCAGCACCGTCTTGTCCGGATTGAGCAGCTTCGAGGTCTCCGCCATGAAGTGCACGCCGCACTGGACGATGATGCCGGCCTTCACCTTGGTCGCTTCGACCGCGAGCTGGAGCGAGTCACCGCCGATGTCGGCGACGCAGTGGAAGATCTCGGGCGCCTGGTAGTTGTGCGCAAGGATCACTGCGTTGCGCGCTTGCTTCAGCTCGTTGATCGCCTTGATCGTCGGCGCCATCAGCGGCCACTCGATCGGCGGGATCACGTGCTTGACGCGATCGTAGAGATGCGCGGTGGCCGCTTCGACCTCGGCCGTCCATTCGAGCGACGGCATAGGCAGCGCGGCCTCGGTGCGCGCCGGCGCGGGGCGCGCGGGTATGGTGGGTTGGCCTTGAGGCCGGCTGGCAAAATCGTCAGGGCCGTAAATTCCAGTGATCGGCATCGAAGTCTCCCCGTGCGTTAATTATGCTCTAGATGAGTATATATGAGGCCTGAGAAATCCGGCCAAAAGGCCGGGCCGGACTTCGTCTGGGCTCAGATATGCTCAATCTGAGTAGATCAAAAATAGCACGTCGGGCTGACAGCCGCTAGGCCTCTCGGCACACATTCTCGTTAAATCGCGCCTCCCGCGTCAGGCGAGGTCTCGTTGAAATGCAATGCTCCCGCGACAGCCCCTCGTAGAACGCAATCATTTTGGTCTTGGGGTTTTCATGCATTTGCATTAAACGGGCTGACTCGCGGCTGCCTATTCCGGACCCGCGAACGACAGATGAGGAAGTGCATGTCGACACAAGTGGGCGAACTCGGTCCAGTTTCACGTTCCTCGACCTGGCGGACGCCGGCGGTCATCATCCTCTGCGGCTGCGCGATCGGCATGCTCGGCTTCGGTCCGCGCTCTGCGCTCGGCTTCTTCGTGCAGCCGATGAGCCATGAGTTCGCTTGGGGCCGCGATGTGTTCGGCTTCGCGATCGCCGTGCAGAATTTGTTGTGGGGATTGGGCCAGCCGTTTGCCGGCGCAATCGCCGACCGCTTCGGGCTGTTCCGGGTGATGTGCGTCGGCGCCGTGCTCTATGCCGGCGGCCTGTTGCTGATGCGCTATTCGTCGACGCCGCTGTCGCTGGACATCGGTGCGGGTGTCATGATCGGGTTTGGTCTGGCCGGCTGCTCGTTCAATCTGGTGCTGTCGGCGTTCACCAAGCTGCTGCCGGCCGAGAAGCGCGGCCTTGCGCTTGGCGCCGGCACCGCGGCGGGCTCGTTCGGCCAATTCCTGTTCGCGCCGGTCGGTGTCGCGCTGATCGACAATTTCGGCTGGCAGCAGGCGCTCACCGTGTTCGGCTTCCTGATGCTGCTGATCATCCCGCTGTCGCTGGCGCTCTCCACGCCGCCGGTCGAAGGCTCCGCCAGCGCAGCACCCGCGGACGAGCAGTCCTTCACCAAGGCGCTCGCCGAGGCCTTCGGTCATCGTTCCTATGTGCTGCTGGTGCTCGGCTTCTTCACCTGCGGCTTCCAGCTTGCGTTCATCACGGTGCATCTGCCGGCCTTCCTGGTCGACCGCGGCATCTCGACGCAAACGGGCGGCTGGGTGATCGCGGCGATCGGCTTGTTCAACATCATGGGCTCGCTGAGCGTCGGCTACCTTCAGAACTATTTGCCCAAGCGTTTCATTCTCTCCACGATCTACTTTGCCCGCGCGCTCGCGACGCTTGCCTTCATCTCATTCCCGATCACGCCGTTCTCCGCGATCGCGTTCGGCGCGGTTTCGGGCCTGACCTGGTTGTCGACGGTGCCGCCGACCTCGGCGCTGGTGGCGCTGATGTTCGGCACGCGCTGGCTTGCGACTCTCTATGGCTTCGCGTTCGTCAGCCATCAGGTCGGCGGCTTCCTCGGCGTCTGGCTCGGCGGCATCGTGTTCGAGCGGTTCGGTTCCTATACGCCGATCTGGTGGCTCTCGATCCTGTTCGGCGTGCTCTCGGCGCTGATCAATCTGCCGATCGTCGAGAAACCGGTCCAGCGGGCGGTTGCGCAGCCCGCCTGATCGGCTAAACATCCCTGAAACAAAGTCAGGGAGTTCAGTCGTGGCCACATTCAAGGCGATCCGGATCGACAAGGCGGACAAGGGCACCACCGCCGCGCTCACGCAGTTCGACGAAGCCGAGCTGATGGACGGCGACGTCACCGTGCGCGTGGAATGGTCGACGCTGAACTACAAGGACGGCCTCGCGCTCACCGGCAAGGCGCCGGTGGTGCGCCGCTTCCCGATGATCGCCGGCATCGACTTTGCCGGCACGGTCGAGCAATCCTCGCATCCGCAATGGAAGGCCGGCGACAAGGTGGTCTGCACCGGCTGGGGCATGGGCGAGACCCATCTCGGCGCTTATGCAGAGAAGACGCGGGTGAGGGGCGACTGGCTGGTCGCTCTGCCGCAAGGGCTATCGGCACGCGACGCCATGGCGATCGGTACCGCCGGCTTCACCGCGATGCTCTCGGTGCTGGCGCTGGAGAAGCACGGGCTGTCGCCGAAAAGCGGCCCCGTGGTGGTGACGGGCGCGGCCGGCGGCGTCGGTTCGGTCGCCACCGCCGTGCTATCGAAGCTCGGCTATCACGTCATCGCTTCGACCGGCCGCGCCTCCGAGGCTGACTACCTGAAGCACTTGGGGGCAGCCGAAGTCATCGACCGCAACGAATTGTCGGCACCAGCCAAGCCCCTCGCTAAGGAGCGCTGGGCGGGCGGGGTCGACAGCGTCGGCTCGACCACTCTCGCCAATCTCCTCTCGATGACCAAGTATGGCGGAGCGATCGCGGCGTGTGGCCTTGCCGCCGGTATGGATCTGCCGTCCTCGGTCGCGCCGTTCATTTTGCGCGGAGTGTGCCTTCTCGGCATCGATTCGGTGATGTGCCCGCTCGAGCCGCGGAAGGCCGCCTGGCAGCGCTTAGCCTCCGATTTGGACCGGACCAAACTATCTGAAATCACTCATGAAATTTCGCTCGGCGAAGCCATCGAATGGGGCCCGAAAATTCTCGCCGGCCAGGTCCGAGGCCGGATCGTGGTAAAAATTGTCTAACGACGTTCAGACTTTACCAACGAAGCTGCTCCAATGTTGCCACGGTTGGTATGGTAAGCAGCAGGTAAAGGTATCAGGCATCGCCCGCTGCGGGGGTTGTTCGGAGTTTGAGCATGCTTGCGCGTATTGTGTTGGGGGCCGTCACGGCGGCAGCGACGTTTGGGCCGGCCATTGCCGGGAGCATGAACGCGGATGAGGCGCGCCGTTTCGTAGCCGGCAAGGTCTTCGCCTTCACTTGCTTCGACGGCACCCGCGGCGCAGGCCGTATTCTCGACGATCTCGGCGCCGCCGGTGCGGTTCAGTTCTCCGGTGCAGGTCCGGTTCGCCACATCCGCCTGCCCGGCAATACGCTCCAGATCCGTGGCCAGAACGTCTGCGCCTCGATCAAGGGCATTCCGTTCGAACCTTGCTTCAATCTCGAAAAGACCGACGAGCGCAGCTTCCGCGGCTCGGTGTCGGGCATGGGCTTCGCCTATTGCGACTTCCACCACCAGGGCGGCAACCAGATGCTGATGGCGCGCGCCGTTGCGCGGCCGCGCTCGCTGCGCAGGTCCGAGCGTACCGGTTCGGTCGCCTCGCCGAGCACCGAAGTCGCCGCACGGGTCGAGACGCCGCGCGTCGAGAGCGGGCGGCTCGAGCCGGTCAAGTCGGAGCCCGCAAAGAACGAGGGGCCGCTCGAGCTGCGCCGCTCGACCGAGTGAGTTTTTGACCGCGCACGGCATGCCCGTGCGCACGCCTTGTTGACAATATCCGCCGGCCGTCAAGCCGCCGCGCCGTAGTCATACGGGCGGCTTCTTTCATGCCTTGGTAGCGACTCGCGCTCAGTTTGCGTCATGGCCGGGGCAACCCGATAAAAGGGTTCAACGATGTCGCTTTATTTCTTTCGCATCAGTACCGGCCGCTATTCCGGCGCCGCCGATCAGCCGTACGAGTTCGAGGACCGCGCAGCCGCCTGGACGGAGATGACCGAGGTCTGCGCCAACCTGCTTGGCGGCATCGCACGCAGCCTGAAGCCGAATGCCAAATGGAGCATGGAGCTGCTCGACGAGAACAAGCAGCCGGTTTTTCGCGTCAGCTTGGTCGGCGAGACGTACCCGCTTCCCAACAACACCGATTGAGCGCGCAGCGTCGTGCTGAGGCACTCGCAACGAATGACTGCGGGTGAGTTAAATGCCGACAATCTGGATATTGGTATTTCTACGGAGCTTCCCGTTAACGGCTGTTTGCGACTATGCGCGCAATCTTACCGGATAAGAACCAGCCAGCATTGTTGAACTGACCTCCGTCCTGTCGTCCGTCGTGACGATGGCGGCGCCGCGTTGCGAGCTATCATCACCGTCCGGGATTTTTGCCTGATGTCGAAATTGTCGATCGTTTTCAAGATTCTGACCGTGCTGTCAGTTCTCGTGCTCTCACTCGCCGGCGTCGGTGTGATGGCGATCGGGACCATGCAGAGCATCAATGCCCACACTGTCGAGATCGCGCAGAGCTGGCTGCCGAGCGTGCGCGCGCTCGGCTCTCTCCGCGCCGACATCAATGAGCTGCGCGTCGCGCTGCGTCTGCACCTGATGCAGGACACCATTGAGGGCAAGGATGCCGCCGAGAAGCGGCTGGCCTCGCTACGAGAGCGCATCGAAAAGACGCGCAAGGTCTACGAGCACCTGATCACGTCGGCCGAGGAGCGGGCCCTCTATGGGCAATGGACGCAGGCGTGGGCGGAATATCTGAACGGCGTGCAGGACGTAATGGCGCTGTCGCGCAAGAGCGTTGGCCGCTTCCCGACCGATGCCAGCGAGCTATTGCAGACCAAGGTCGCGAAGATGGCCCAGGCGGCCGATCCGCTGCTCCAGAAGGGCATCGAGCTCAACAACCAGGGCGCCGAGATGGAGACGAAGCAGGCGGCCGACAGCTACGCCACCATCTTCCGCGTGCTGGTCGGCGTCATCGTTGCCGCCGTCGCGATCGCGATCGGCGCCGCCTATTATCTCGTGCGCGACGTCTCGCGCGGCATCGCCTCGATCATCCGCCCGATGCAGGCGCTTGGTGAGGGCGACCTCTCGGCCGAAGTGCCGCATCGCGGCGAGAGGACCGAGATCGGCTCGATGGCGGACGCGCTCCAGATCTTCAAGGACGCGCTGATCGCAAAGAATGCCGCCGACGAGGCGGCAGCGCGCGATGCCGAGGCCAAGATCGAACGCGGTCGCCGTGTCGACGCCATCACCCGCAAATTCGAAGCCATGATCGGCGAGGTCGTCGAGACCGTGTCCTCGGCCTCGACCGAGCTCGAGGCATCCGCCACGACACTGAGTAGCACCGCGCAGCGCGGCCAGGAACTCGCAACCGTCGTTGCGGCCGCGTCCGAGGAGGCGTCCACCAACGTCCAGGCCGTCGCATCGGCCTCGGAAGAGCTATCGTCCTCCATCACCGAGATTAGCCGCCGGGTGCAGGATTCGGCGCGGATGGCCGCGGAGGCCGTCGAGCAGGCGACCCGCACCAACGAGCGCGTCAACGCGCTATCGCAAGCAGCCTCCCGCATCGGCGACGTCGTCGAGCTCATCAACACGATCGCAGGTCAGACCAACCTCTTGGCGCTGAATGCGACCATCGAGGCGGCGCGCGCGGGCGAGGCCGGCCGCGGCTTCGCCGTGGTCGCCTCCGAAGTCAAGGCGCTGGCTGAGCAGACCGCGAAGGCGACCGGCGAGATCGGCCAGCAGGTCGCGGGCATCCAGGCGGCGACGCACGAGTCCGTCAGCGCCATCCAGGAAATCGGCGGCACCATAGAACGGTTGTCCGAGGTGTCCTCCGCCATCGCCGCCGCCGTCGAGGAGCAGGGTGCGGCCACGCAGGAGATTTCGCGCAACGTGCAGCAGGCGTCGATCGGCACGCAGGAGGTCTCCTCGAACATCACCGACGTGCAGCGCGGCGCGATCGAGACCGGCTCGGCCTCGACGCAGGTGCTGTCGGCTGCTAAGTCGCTCGCGAGCGACAGCACGCGCCTCAAGGTCGAGGTCGCGCAGTTCCTGGACTCGGTCCGCGCGGCCTGACGCCTACGCGCTTGTCTGCGGTGCCGGCGGCGGCGAAGCCTGCCGCCGGAACAGGATGCGCTGGTAGAGCCAACCGATCGCGACCAGCACGACGCCGAGGCACATGAACGACAGCGCGCGGTAGATGCCCGTCAGCGTCGACATGTCGATGACGAAGGCTTTGAGGATCGTGAGCGCGATCACGACGGCGGAGGCAAGCCGTGCGCGCTCCGAATTGACGAGGATGCCGACGCCGAGCAGCACCACGCCGAAGGTAAGCCAAGCGATCGAATAGGTGTATTGCTCGGCGCCCGTCATCGCGCCGTCGAGCAGGATCGGCCCGTGATAGAAACGGCGGATCTCCAGCGTCACGTAGGCGAGTGCGAACACCAGTGCGCCGCCGGCAATCGTGTTGGCGTAGGCGATGGGACGATGCCCCGCCACCGCATAGGAGAGCAGCAGCATCAGCACTGCCGGCAGCGCGTAGCCGAGCAGCAGCAGGTTGAACACGACGCCGCCGACATCGATGCGGCTCCACTGCCACGGGTTCTCCAGGATCAGTAGGCCGATCACGCTGACGAGCCCGGCGACCACCGTGAGGACGACGGCGCCGACATTGTGCACGATGCTGTGGCTCCTCAGCCGCAGCCGCTCCAGCCCGATCGCCATCGCGAGCGTCACGCAGACCTGGAGCGCGAATTCGAGCAGCGAGGGCGGCGAGGTCATGCGGCCGCCGGTTGCGAGGTGACGGATCTCCATGAAGGCGAGCAGCGCCGTGAACAGGATCGCGGCGGCCTCCACCATGCGCAGCGGCGCGTCGTCGCCGCGGCGGCGCAGGAAGTGGCTTGCCGCCCAGAACGACAGCGCGGGCAGGCCATAGCCCCACAGCAGCCAATTGAAGATCGGCGTGGTGCCGACGGCGTCGCCGACGATACGCGGATCATAGGCGATGCGCGCGGTGACGATCGCCGCGAAGATGGCGGCGAGCCAGCGCAGGAACGGGATCGACCGCTGCATCGAGATCCAGGCAGTGCCGAGCGACATCAGCGCCAGCGCGATCGTGAGCCAGCCCTTCTCCAGCGCGAAAGTCAGCGCCAGCGCCAGGGCGCCGAGCGTGCCGGTGGCGAACAGCGCGGTGGAGATCGCGACACCCGGCCGGGTCTCGCGGCGGGTGAGCGCTTCGGTGGCGGCGCCGAACGCTGCGGCAAGGAGCACTGCGAGAATCGCAAACGGAATCGAGCGGTCGAGATGGGCGATGCGTGCGTAGAGCGCGACGAGGAGCGCGATCGGTGTCGCGACCGCCGTCGCCGACCACACCACGGGGATGATCGCCGAGTTCGATCGTCCCTGCGCGAGGAAGCCGGCGATACCGAAGCCGCCTGTGAAGAGCGCCGCCGTCACGAGATGCAGTGTCACGGCACTGTCTATCGCGGTCGGCCCGATGCCGGGCAGGGGACCACCCGGCAGCACCAGCATATCCGGATTGGCGCGCACCGCCCATTCAGCGAACACGATGAAGACGGTCGCGCTGGCTGCGCTCAGCGCGCCGGTCGCGGCCGACGCGCGCCAAGCTACAAGCACCGTCGCTGCGACGAGCAGCGCGAAGGCGATCAGCGCGAGATCGGCATGTGCGCTCGACAGCACGATCAGCATGGCCCCGAACAGATAGGCGGCGAGCGCGCTCGAGGAGACCGGTTCGATCTGTCCGTCCTCGATCGTGGGGCCGAACATGAAGCTGCAAACAACGAGCAGCGCGGCGAGCACGAAGCCGGCCATCACATGAAAGGCGTGCGGCGCAACCTGCAGGTCGCCGGTATCGAGCCCCGGGAAGGTCCAGAGCACGGCGAACACGATGGTGGTCACCGCCAGCCAGCGCCACAGCCGGATGCGCGCGAGGCCGAAGCTCGCGGCGGTGACGATGGCGAGATAGACGTAGAGCGCCCAATAGTCCGCCCTGCCGCTGGAGACGAGGACCGGCGTGACGAAGGCGCCGACCACGCCGAGGCCCGCAAGCGCGGGCCCGTGCAGCAGCGCGGCGGCGAGCGTTGCGAGCGCGACGAGACCGAGCAGCACGAAGGCGGTGGCGGGAACGAGGAAGCCGTAGAGCGCGTAGGCGGCGTAGATGGTCGCAAACGCCACCGCCGTTCCGGCCGCGGTGAGGATCGCCGGGATGTTGGCGATCGGTAGCGCCTGGATGTTGGAGATGCTTTCCTTGCGCCGCGTCCATTCACCGGCGCCGAGCAGCGCCAGCGCGAACAGGCCACCGAGGAAGACGCGCACGCCGGGCCCGACGAGGCCGGCCTCGATCGAATAGCGCACCATGAAGAAGCCGCCGAGCGCGAGCGCAAGGCCGCCGATCCACACCACCCAGCGCGTGCCGAGGCGCTCTTCGAATCCGGGCGTAGCAGGAGCGGTCGGTAGCGGAGGCGGCGCATCAGCGCTCGGCTCGAGCGGCAGCGGTGCGGCGGCATCGGCGACGAGCGGCGGCGCCAGTTCGGCCCCGGGCGCGATGGGCGGCGGCTCTGGCGTGGCTTCCCCGGGCGCCGAGGCCTCTTCCTGGAAAGGCATCAGCGGCGGCGGCTGGACCGGCCGCTGGCCTTGCAGCGCGGCTTCCAGCCTGCTCAGCCGCCTGCGCAGCTCGGTCGCCTGATTGGAGGTCTTGATCGCGATCAGGAAGGCGGCGACCGCGAGCATCACCGCAAAGACGTCGAACGGGGCGTCGAACATAAGGCCTCCAGGCGAGCGGCGCGCAACCGGCCGATCACGCAAATCTTCTAGCGCCGGGAGCGCACGCGCAAGCCGGGCGCCGGCCGCTCCTGGAGCACTTCGCGCCGGAAGCGGTAGAGCGCCGCCGGCCGTCCGCCCGTCTGTGTCGACATCACCCCGGTCGGTTCGACCAGGGCTTCCGTTTCGACCAAGCGGCGGAAGTTCTGCTTGTGCAGGTGTCGGCCGGAGATCGCCTCCACCGTGTACTGCAATTCGGTAAGTGTGAACTCGGCAGGCAAAAGTTCAAAGACGACAGGACGATACTTCAGTTTTGCACGCAGCCGAGCAATGCCGGTGGCGAGAATCCGGCGGTGGTCGAAGCGCATTGAGGTGCCGAGCGCGGGAGGCGCCTCGCGCGCTAATGCCGCAGGGCGGCCGTCGCGCCGCGCCTCCTCGATCAGGCCGGCCTCATAGAGCAGCTCGTAGCGGTCGAGCACGCGCTCCTCGTCCCAGGCCGCGCCATCGAGGCCGAAATAGAGCCGCACGCGATCCTTGCGCGGCAGCGCGCGCGTCGTCTCCGGCGTCTCCTCCTCGGCCCATTTCGTCAGCGCCGGGATGATGTCGCGGGCGATGATCGCGGGCGGCTCCTCGCGCCAGTCTTCCCAGGGAAAGAACCGGTACCAGGGCTCGAAGCTCGCCGCCGTCGCCGCGACAGCACCGTCCACTGCACGCGTGAGCGCGAGATAGCCGATCGACACGATGTGCGCGCCGCTGTCGGCAACCTCCGCGCGGCCGCGATCGCCGAACGTGTAGAGCTGCTCGACATAGCCGAGCCTCAAGCCCGCCTGCTCCTCGACCCAGGCGCGCAAGCCGATTTCGAAGGTACGGTGCCTGAGCGCATCGAACGGACCGAACGGCAAGCCGATGAGCCCGTCATCGCCGCGCGCGGTGAGGATCAGCGGCTCGTGGTCCTCGATCGCGACGATCGCGGCGGTCAGGCCGATCTCGATCGGCGTCAGCAGCTTGTCGCTCATGCGGCAGCGATCGCGGGCGTTGCGGTCATTCGAGCTCGATCGCGAAGGGGCGGCCTTCGACCATCATCGAACCTGGCCCCATCTCGTCGAGTGCGCGCAGCATGCGGCCGTTGCGCCCCAACACGCGGTCGGCGAGGCTGACGATGCGCCGGTTCGGCGAGGCGATCGGAGAGGCCGCGCGGATCTTTCTGGCGATCTCGATCTCGTCGCGCTGCGGGTTGAGTGCGCAGACAGCGGCGAACGCGCTCGCGGTGGAGCGGCTGATGCCGGCGTAGCAATGCACGACCAGCGGCGCGATGCGGTCCCAGCCGCGCACGAAATTCAGCACTTGGTCGATATGCGCTTCCGACGGCGCAACGAAGCCATCCATCTCTTCGATGATGTCGTCCATCGACACCTTGAGATGATTGGCCGGCAGCACCGACACTGGCCGTGCCACCTGCTCGACATTTGCCATCACCGTCAGCACGTGGCTGGCTCCGGTCAGACGGACGGTTTCGGGAAGCGCGGCGAGGGAACAGACGTGGATCATGACGGACCTTTTTGCCGGCGATTATAGCGAGCACTTGTAGGGTGGGCAAAGCGACTTGTCCGCCGTAGCTCGAAGAGCGAAGGCGGAAGCGTGCCCACCATCACTCGAGCAGGAGGCAAGATGGTGGGCACGGCGCTTCGCGCCTTTGCCCACCCTACGAAAGGATAGGAGCGGCTCAGTTACGCAAACACCGCATTGAACCGTTCCAGGAACTGCTTCTCGGCCCGCGCCGCCGTCCAGGGCGTGAGGTAATCGCGCCGGACGCTGTCGGGCAGGCCGGGATCGCGGCCGAAAAGGCGTTTTGCCTCGGCCTCGCCAAAGCCGGCCAGCTCGGTCGCCTCCAGATAGGCGGCGCCGCGATCGGCCGTCTTGATCGCCTGCGTGATCTCCTCGGGCAGCACGGGCGGCAGGCCGAAGCGGATATGGATCGCGCCGAGCAGGCGCTTCTCGACCGCCTTGTAGTGGCCGTCGAGCACGGCCTTGAACGGCGAGATCATGTCGCCAATCACATATTCGGGGGCATCGTGCAGCAGCGCTGCGAGCCGCATGCGCTGATCGACGCGCGGCGCTTCGTGCCGCATCACGGTCTCTACCAGCAGCGTGTGTTGCGCGACCGAGAAGATGTGTGCGCCGGTGGTCTGCCCGTTCCAGCGCGCGACACGCGCCAAGCCATGCGCGATGTCGGTGATCTCGACATCGAGCGGCGAAGGATCGAGCAGGTCGAGCCGTCGACCCGACAGCATCCGCTGCCAGGCGCGGGACTGCGCATCGCGCGCCGTCTTCTTCGCCGTCATCTGGCCTTGAGGCGCGGCTTGCGCTGCGTCTTGCCGCAGGTCGCGTGACAGTGGCAATCGACGAGATGGTCGTTGACCATGCCGGTCGCCTGCATGAAGGCATAGACGATGGTCGGGCCAACGAACTTGAAGCCGCGCGAGGACAGCTCCTTGGAGATCTGCACCGACAGCGGCGTCGAGGCCGGAACGCTCGCGGTGGTCTTGAAATGGTTGACCTTGGGCCGGCCGTCGAGGAAGTCCCATAGCAGCTTCGAGAAGCCCGGGCCCTTCTCCATGATTTCCAGATAGGACTTTGCGCTCAGGATCGTGCCGTCGATCTTGGCGCGGTTGCGAACGATGCCGACATCGTTCATCAGCGCATGGACCTTCTTCGCGTTGTAGCGCGCGATCTTCTCCGGCTGGAAATCGTCGAATGCTTTGCGGAAATTGTCGCGCTTGCGCAGGATCGTGATCCAGGACAGGCCCGCCTGGAAACCGTCGAGGATCAGCTTCTCGTAGAGCGCGCGGTCGTCATATTCCGGCACGCCCCATTCGGTGTCGTGATAGGTGATGTAAAGCGGATCTTCGCCGGGCCAGGGACAGCGCGTCAGGCCGTCGGGATGCAAGCGAGGGGTGCGGCTCATGTGACAGGCTGCTTGGCTGGGATGCGAACGACCTCAGGCTCCGCGAGCTTCAACGCGAGCCCACCGGCGGTGAGCGTCTGGCCCGCATCGAGCGCGTCGGCGACACGATCGATGCGCACCAGCGCGATGCCCTTGCCATCGGCGCTCGAGCCGATCGTGCCGACCTGTTTGTCGCCGGCAAGGATGGCCGCGCCGGCCTCGGGCGAGGGGCCGTCGAGCAGCACCTTGACGCTGCGGGTGCGCGCGGTGCCGCGATGCTGCATTCGCGAGACGACCTCCTGGCCGACATAGCAGCCCTTGTCGAAATCGACGCCGGCGAGGCGATCCATGTTGGTCTCGTGCGGGAACGCATCGCTGTACATGAAGTCGAGCCCGCCGCGCGGCACGCCGAGCGCAATGCGGTGCGCGTCATATTCGGACGCATCGACCGGCTCGGCGCCGATGAGCTCGGCAAGCTTTTGCTTGAGCTGTTCCGGAATCAGGATGCGGTAGCCGAGTGCTTCGTCGCGCGGATCGGCGAAGCTGAGGTCCGGCTGGGCCGCAAGCGGGCCGTCCCAGGCCGTGAGCACGCCGAGATCGGCGGACAGATCTTCCACCGTCACCTTGGCGCGCAGCTTGTAGAACTTCAGCTTGGTGGCAAGGGTTTCGGCCAGCGCCTTCGGGCAGTCGATCAGGAACCCGCCGCCATGGCCGGACGGCACCTCCGTGATCAGGAAATCGACGATGATCTTGCCCTGCGGCGTGAGCAGCGCCCCGAATCGGCCGAGGCCGGGCTTGAGCCTGTCGATGTCGGTGGTGATGAGGCCGTTGAGGAAGTTGCGCGCATCCTCGCCCGCGACCTTGACCACGCCCCGGTCGGGAAGAAACGCTGCTTTCATGTGAAAATCTCTTGCGACATGTTGCTCCGGAACGTAAGCCCGCAACGCGTAAACGACAAGACCTCGAGCCCTGCGCTTGGGGATGAGAGAGGGCCTTCAGTCATGACCCAGCGCTTCGACGTGATCCTTAGGGGCGGCACCGTCGTCAACCAGGACGGCGAGGGACTGCGCGACATCGGCATCGCGGGTGGCCGCATTGCCGAGATCGGCGCGCTGCCGCAAGGCAGCGCCGCCGAGGTGATCGACTGCAAGGGCCTGCACATCCTTCCCGGCGTGATGGACACGCAGGTGCATTTCCGCGAGCCCGGGTTGACGCAGAAGGAAGACCTCGAGACCGGCTCGCGCAGCGCCGTGATGGGCGGCGTGACCGCCGTGTTCGAGATGCCGAACACCTCGCCGCTGACGGTGACGGAGGCCGATTTCACCGACAAGGTGAAGCGCGCCCATCACCGCATGCATTGCGATTTTGCCTTCTTCATCGGCGGCACCCGCGAGAACGTGCAGGACCTCCCGGTGCTCGAACGCGCACCGGGCTGCGCGGGCGTCAAGGTGTTCATCGGCTCCTCCACCGGCGCGCTGCTGGTGGAGGATGACGAAAGCCTGCGCCGTATCTTCCAGGTGATCCGCCGTCGCGCCGCCTTCCATGCCGAGGACGAATATCGCCTGAACGATCGCAAGTCGCTGCGCATCGAGGGCGATGCGCGCTCGCACCCGGTCTGGCGCGACGAGACCGCGGCACTGATGGCGACGCAGCGCTTGGTGAACCTCGCGCACGAGAGCGGCAAGCGCATCCACGTGCTGCACATCTCGACCAAGGAAGAGATCGAGTTTTTGCGCGATCACAAGGACGTCGCCTCCTGCGAGGCGACGCCGCATCATCTCACGCTGGCCGCGCCCGAATGCTACGAGCGGCTCGGCACGCTGGCGCAGATGAACCCGCCGGTGCGCTCGGCCGATCACCGCGCCGGCATCTGGCGCGGCATCGAGCAGGGCATCATCGACGTGCTCGGCTCCGATCACGCCCCGCATACGCTGGAGGAGAAGGCGAAGACTTATCCCGCCTCGCCCTCCGGCATGACCGGCGTGCAGACGCTCGTGCCGGTGATGCTCGATCACGTCAATGCGGGCCGGCTCTCGCTGGCGCGCTTCGTCGATCTCACCAGCGCCGGCCCGGCGCGTCTCTACAATATGGCGTGCAAGGGCCGGATCGCCGCAGGCTGTGATGCCGATTTCACCATCGTGGATCTCAAGCGCAGCGAGACCATCACCAACAAATGGGTCGCCTCGCGCGCCGGCTGGACCCCCTATGACGGCATGCGCGTTACGGGTTGGCCCGTCGGCACCTTCATCCGCGGCCGCCGCGTGATGTGGCAGGGCGAGCTCGTCACGCCGTCGCAAGGCGAGGCGGTGCGGTTTCTGGAGACGCTGAAGGCGTAGGGCTTCTTGCTCTGCTGTCATGCCCCGGCTTGACCGGGGCATCCAGTACTCCGCGGCGATAGTTGGTTGATACGGCTGCGGCCTCTGCAATACTGGATTGCTCGCCTTCGCGGGCAATGACAGAGCGCGTAGCCCGCATGAGCGTAGCGACATGCGGGATTTTGCTTTTGGCCGGTCCCGGGTTTCGCTACGCTCACCCGGGCTACGGCTCTGCAATGTGAGGCGAGAATGACCCAGCCGGCATCCCTCATCACCACCGAGCAGCTTGCCGCCATGCTCGGTGCGCCCGACTTGCGCATCTACGATTGCACGACTTATCTCGAGCCCGCACCAGAAGGTAGCAACGATCCCTATCTCGTCGTGCCCGGCGACAAGACCTTCGCGGCCGGCCACATTCCGGGCGCCGATTTCCTCGATCTGGAAGGCGAGTTCTCCGACCCGTCCACGCATCTGCGCTTCATGATGCCGGCGACCACGCGGCTCGAGGCCGCCTTCGGCCGGCACGGTCTCGACGCGTCCAAGACCATCGTGCTCTACAGTATCGGCACCATGATGTGGGCGACGCGGTTCTGGTGGATGTTGCGCTCGCTCGGGGTCGACGCGCGTGTGCTCGACGGCGGCTTCGACAAATGGAAGGCCGAGGGGCGGCCGGTCGAGACGGGCGCGCCCAGGGGATACCCAGCCTCGACCTTCAAGGCCGCGCCGCGTGCGGGCTTCTTCGTCGACAAATCTTCGGTGCTGGCACGAACGGGCGATCCCGCGACCGTCATCGTCAATGCGCTCGGCCCGCAATTTCATCGCGGACTGGAGCCGAGCCGCTATGGCCGGCCCGGTCGCATTCCCGGCAGCGTCAACGTCCCGGCGGCCACGCTGGTCAATCCTGCCGGCAAGACACTGACCACGCTGGCCGATGCTGAGGCGAAGTTTGCGGCGCAAGGCGTCACGCCCGACAAGACCGTGGTCTGCTATTGCGGCGGCGGCATCTCCGCCACCATCGGTCTCTTCCTGCTGACGCAGCTCGGCTACGACAAGCTCGCCCTCTACGACGGTTCAATGGGGGAATGGGCGCGGGATCCCGCGTTACCGATTGAAACGGATTGAAGGCGACGGCTGCGGCTGACCGCTCCGGACATTGCGGCCCTTTTCCCCACTCCTGTAAAATGGCCGGGAACCTTTTCGGCAGGCGCGCATCCAATGGCTGAATTGGAGACGAGTGCATGAAGCCCCAACCGACCGCCGGCCTCCCCACTGAGGCCAGGACATCGGAAACCGAGCTGATCGACCGTGCGCGGGCCCGTGACGAAGCGGCGCTGCGCGCGATCATGCAGGCCAACAACCGCAGGCTCTATCGCCTCGCGCGCGGCATCCTGCGCAGCGACAGCGAGGCCGAAGACGTGGTGCAGGAGACCTATGTCCGGGCCTTTACGCATCTCGACGGCTTTCGCGGCGAGTCCGGGCTATCCACCTGGCTGTCGCGCATTGCCATCAACGAGGCGCTTGGCCGGGCGAGAGGGCGGAAGCCGCAGGTGGAACTGGGCGCGCTCCCGGAGGCGACACTCAACGCCGAGATCATCCAGTTTCCTCTTTCCTCCGCTTCAGCCGATCCGGAAAAGTCCATGGCCCAACGTGAGATCCAGCGCGTCGTCGAGCACGCCGTCGATGAATTGCCGGACGTCTTCCGCATGGTCTTCATTGCCCGCGTGATGGAGGGGATGAATGTCGAGGAGACGGCCGAACTGCTCGGCATCAAGCCGGAGACGGTGAAGACGCGGTTGCATCGCGCCCGCACGATGCTGCGCGAGAACGTCGAGAAGAAGATCGGCCCGGTGGTGATGGACGCGTTTCCGTTCGCCGGTCATCGCTGCGAGCGCCTGACCCAGGCTGTGCTGAGACGGCTCGGCCTCGGTATTTAGGTCAGGCGTCGATTTTTCGGGAACCTCCGCCGCGCACGACCATCCAATCCCTGTGAAGAAACGAGCCGGGGAAAGCCGGCACCACAGGAGTGTTAGACATGTTCGTCCGATGGAGCCTGGCGATCGCAACGATCGCCCTTCTGTCCGGCCCTGCGCTCGCGCAAGGCGCAAAGCCGACCGATCCGCAGATCGCCCATATCGCCTACACCGCTGGCGTGATCGACATCAACGCCGCAAAGCAGGCGCTGAAGAAGGCCAAGAGCAAGGACGTGAAGGCGTTCGCGCAGGACATGGTGCGCGATCACGAGGCGGTCAACAAGCAGGCGCTCGCGCTGGTCAAGAAGCTGAACGTGAAGCCTGAAGAGAACGACACCAGTCGCACGCTATCGAAGCAGGCGAGCGACAAGCTCGCCGAGCTCGGCAAGCTGAAGGGCGCGGCTTTCGACAAGGCCTATGTCGAGAACGAGGTCGCCTACCACAAGGCGGTCAACAGCGCGTTGGAGACCCAGCTCATTCCCGCCGCCAGCAATGCGGAGCTCAAGGGCCTGTTGCAGACCGGCTTGAAGATCTTCCAGGGTCATGAGCAGCACGCCGAGCATGTCGCGGCGGAGCTGAAATAGGGGGCGTGCGATGAAGCCGGGGCGACTTCCCTCGATCGCGCTCGCGGTCGTCTTCCTGTCGATGGTCGTTCCGGCGCAGGCCGCGACCGTTCAGATCGTGATGGAGAATCTCGTGGTATCGCCGGCGGACGTGTCCGCGAAGGTCGGCGACACCATCGAGTGGGTCAACAAGGACGTCTTTGCCCACACCGCCACCGCGAAGAACGGCGACTTTGACGTGAACCTACCGCCGAAGAAGTCGGCGAAATTCGTTCTGAAGAAAGCAGGAAAGGTCGACTATTACTGCCGCTATCATCCGAACATGAAAGCGATCCTCAAGATCGAGCCGTGACGGACAGGGAATGCGCCCCGGCCGTATCGGGAAAACCTCCCGGCCGGGTCCAGGCTATTGCTTATCCGTGCAAGATCGTTTCCCTGTGAGCCGGCTTACTGCCGTGCGATGCCGACCGAGAATTCGCCGTTGCGGACGCGGCCGGGCAGGCCCTCGACGAACTTCGCCACTGCGTCCTCGCCATAGGTGCCGACGAGCTCGGCAAACGCCGCGAACAGGCTGGCCTGCGCCAGGCAGTCGCCGTCGACGCCGTCATGGCGCGCCTCGGCCCAGGCCTCGTTGAGATAGCTGAGCGCGGCCTGCTTCTGCTCGTGATCGGGCAGCGGCGCGCGGGCGGGGGCGTAGGAAATCGGCTGGCTCATGAAACTCGACAAGGCTGGAGGCGCGATCCACGGCGATGCGCTGCACGAGAGGTGTAGCACGCGTATTAACGCCGCCTAGGCCACATCTTTAGGAAAGGTTAACGGCGGTGGACAAAGATGATGTCGTTGTTCCCCGCTGCGCCTTCGAACGTTCGATCCTCATGGTGAGGAGACGCGTTCGCGCCGTCTCGAACCATGAAGGCCCGCTGCCGGCAGCCGGGCGTGCATCCTTCGAGACGCGCGTTCCGCGCTCCTCAGGATGAGGTGAGAGGGATCGGGATGCGGCCGCAGCAACTTCAATTCGCGTAACGCGCCGTGAGGTCGCGCGAGATCTTCGAGCCTTCCTCGATGTAGCGGCGGATCGCGACGGTGGCGGCCGGGGTGCAGCTCCGGTAAGTCTGCTGGAAGCCGTTATAGCCGCGGTTGAAGCCAGCAATCATGCGGGTGCGGCGCTCGCCGGAGGGGGTTTCGGCGTCGATCAGCGCCTGCATCTCGTTGCGCCATTTGTTGCCCTCATTGGCCCCGCAGATGGCGCGCAGGTAATGCAGCCCGCCGAGGATCTCGGCCAGCCGCTGCAAATCGGCGTCGAACGGTGCCGTCACGTCCTGGGCGCGGGCGGGCCCCGCGGCGCAGGCAAGAATCACGGCAAAAATGGCCAGAAATCGCGTGGACATCGGCCGGTGTATGCCCCCTCCGGACGGTGGACGCAAGGCACGGAACTACCGTTGAGGCCCGATCAGCCGCTGTGCTGCCTGGATGACCTCCTCCAGGCCCCCCGTCAGCTTGAGGTCGCAGAGGCTGGCGAGGGCATCGGGTGCGAGCCAGCGGTGATCGTCGAGTTCGTCATTCAAAGCCGGTTCCCTGGCGATCCAGCGCGCGGCAAAGGACATGATGAGGTAATGGCCGGCCCCGCCCGTGGACGGCAGCACCTCGCGCCAGCCAGCAAGGCCGATGATCTCGATCTTGAGCCCGGTCTCCTCGTCGACCTCGCGCGTCAGCGCCTGGTGCAGCGATTCGCCGAACTCGACCCGGCCGCCCGGCAGCGAATAAAAGCCCTTGGCGGGCGAGCGGGCGCGGCGGACCAGCAGCACCTTGCCGTCGCGGAAGATCGCGGCGCTGACCGCGAGCTGGGGATGGGTGGGCTGCACGGGGTCGGCCACGGCTCAGTTCGCCATGATGGTGTCGACGTCGGCCTCCGCGCCGCCATTGATGATGCCGCCGCAGGCGGCGATCAGCGGCTTGACCCAGAGGGTGGCCTGCTCGGCGAGGCGAACGCGCGTCGTGTCCTTCTCCACCTCACGCATCGCCGTACCGACCGCGGTCAGGATCGCGGTCATGGCGTCGGTAAGGTGGTCGAACTGGGCGCGCACGGACGGGTCGGCCTTCTCATAGGCCTCGATCGCGAGATCGCGTGCCTTGAAGTTCGAGGCGGTGAAATGCTCGGCATAGGACAGTGGCGTCCAGGTCAAAAAATCTTCCGCGCATTCCGGCATGTCCGGGACCATTTCGAGCAGCATCACGGCTTCATTGAAATGGTTCAGATAGTCTGTGGCAAGCCCGGTCCGCGGGTTGATGTTGGCCACGCGCAGGCGCTCGGCCCAGGCCGCAGCCTCGGGGCCCGTCTGTGCATGCGTCCGGGCGGGTTCTGAGACCGTTGAGCTCATCGGCCGCAGTGTTAACGTTCGGGGTTAAAAGGTACTGAACGGATCTTACATAGGCCTCCAAGGATGTGCGGACGTTTCGTCATAACTTCGGCCCCCGCGGCTTTGCGGCAACTCTTCGGCTATATCGAGCAGCCGAATTTCCCGCCCCGGTACAATGTCGCGCCGACACAACCGATCCCCGTGGTGCTGGTCGAGAACGGAGCGCGGCACTTCCGCCTGATGCGTTGGGGCCTGTTGCCAAGCTGGGTCAAGGAGCCCCGTGGATTTACGCTTCTGATCAACGCGCGCTCGGAGACGGTGCTGGAAAGGCCCGCCTTCAAGAACGCAATTCGCAGGCGGCGCGGCCTGATCCCGGCCGACGGCTATTACGAGTGGAAGGCAGTCGACGGCCGCAAGCAGCCCTTCTTCATCCACCGCGCCAATGGCGAGCCACTCGGCTTTGCCGCGGTGTTCGAGACCTGGGTCGGGCCTAATGGCGAGGAGCTCGACACAGTCGCTATCGTCACGTCGGCGGCGGGCGAAGATCTCGCCATGCTGCACGACCGCGTGCCCGTGACCATCGGCCCGCGTGACTTCGAGCGCTGGCTCGATTGTCGCGGCGACGAGGTCGACGCCGTGCTGCCGCTGATGGCCGCCCCGCGCATCGGCGAGTTCGCCTGGCACCCGGTCTCCAGCCGCGTCAACCGCGTCGCCAATGACGACGCGCAGCTCTTGCTGCCGATCAGCGCCGAGGAGATCGAAGCGGAGGCACCGAAGCCGAAGCGCGCGGCGCGGAAGGTGGCGGCCACTTCGGCCGATGACGGGCAGGGGTCGTTGTTTTAGGTAAGCTGTCGCCATTCACTCCACTGTCGTCCCGGCGAAGGCCGGGACCCATAACCACAGGGAGTAGTTGTGGCGCGAGATAGTGGCTACCAGTTTTCGCCAAACATGATCCTGGGGGTATGTGTCCCGGATCTGCGCTCGCTACGCTCGCTTGTCCGGGACGACAGTGGTTGTGTGGCGGCACTGTCAAACAATCTCTCGTGCCCGCAATTCCGCGATCGCTTCCGCATCGATCCCTAACTCACTGAGCACCGCATCGGTATCCGCTCCGAGCTCCGGCGCCATGCGGTCCAGCTTGCCGCCGCCATGCGCGAGCTTGAAGCCGCTGCCGGCGAAGCGCAGGCGGCCGTAGGGCGTGTCGAGCTCCTGGATCGCGCCGCGCGCCAAAATCTGCGGATGGTCGATGATCTCCTCGATCTTCCAGATGCTGGCGCAGGGCGCGCCGGCGTCTTCCAAAATCGTCTCCCATTCGCGCGCGGGCTTCGCCGCGAGCGCCTGCTCGATGATGGCGCGCAGCGCGCCCTCGTTTTCGTTGCGCGAGAACCAGTCGGCGAAGCGCGGATCGGAGAGCGTGTCCTCGCGGCCGAGCGCCCTCATCAGCGCGCGGTACTGCTTCTCGTTGTTGACGGCGAGCAGGATGTGGCCGTCGCCGCACTTGAACAGGTTTGCAGTGGTTCTGCGGCTGACCGCCTGGTTGCCCGAGAGCTGCTGGCGGTGGCCGGCGACCGACCAGTCCGCGATCTGGCCGGACAGAAAAGCCAGCGTCGCCTCCAGCATGGAGACGTCGACGAGCTGCCCCTTGCCGGTGTGGTCGCGCTGGTACAGCGCGCTCGACACCGCAAACGCGGCGGTCGCGCCCGAGAGCACGTCGCACGCCGCAAAGCCGGCGCGCGTTGGGCCGGTCTCGGGATGCCCGGTGATCGCCATGATACCTGACAGTGCCTGCATCTTGCCGTCATAGCCGGGCCGCAAGCGGTCGGGGCCGGTCTGGCCGAAGCCGGACACCGCGCAATAGATCAGCTTCGGATTGATCGCGGAGAGCGCCTCATAGCCGATGCCGAGCTTGTCCATCACGCCCGGACGAAAATTCTCCATGACCACGTCGACCTGCGCGGCGAGCTTCTTCACGATGGCGATGGCCTCTCGCTTTTGCAGATCGAGCGTCAGGCTGCGCTTGTTGCCGTTGATGGCCTGGAACGCCGGCGCCAGCCCTCGTTCCGCCCATTCGCGGGAGAGCGGCGTGCGGCGCATGTCCTCGCCCTCGCGCCGCTCGACCTTGATGACGTCGGCGCCCAATAGCGCGAGCTGGTAGCTCGCATAGGGGCCGGCGAGCACTTGCGTGAAGTCCAGGATCTTCACGCCTTCGAACGGTCGCGTCACGTCTCTCTCCCGTCGATTATTGTTGTCGGGGGACGTCAGGCCGCCCGGTTGCCGCGCGCGATCTCCTTCTGCTTGTCGAATTCGGCGCGGCGTCGTGCGAGCTCTTCGGGGGAGAGCTGCGCGATGTTGTTGTAGTCGAGCTTCCAGGACGCGTCCTCGCTCCAGCGCAGCGGCGACTGCATCGTCGTCTGGGGCCCGCTCGCGGTCTCCAGCAGCCTCAGCGCCAGCTCCAGCGTCTGCGCCTGCGAGGTGACATCGTGCGGCTTGCCGGCGGAATTGCCGAGCGGGAAATCGGAAAACAGGAAGCGCGGCACGGCGGCATGCTCGATAATGTCCTTGGCGCAGCCCATGATCACGGTCGGAATGCCGTTTCTCTCCAGGTGCCGTGCCACTAGCGCCGTGGTCTGGTGGCAGACCGGGCAGTTCGGCACCAGCACCGCGACGTCAACCTTGTCGGCGAGGCAGCGTGCCAGGATTTCCGGCGCGTCGGTGTCGAGGGTGACACGATGGCTGCGATTGGTCGGTGCGCCGAAGAAGCGCGGGGCAACCTCGCCGATGCGCCCGGCGGCACTCGCCTTGAGGAGTTGCGGCAGCGGAAACCAGGTGCCGCTGTCGGTGGCCGACGTGTGCTTGCGGTCGTAGCCGATGTGCGAGATGCGCAAATCGTGCTGCTTGGACGTGTCGCCGTCATAGACCTGATAGAACTTGGCGCTGCCGTTATACGCCGCGCCTGGTCCCTGGTCGCCTTTGGTGGGATCGAAAGGTGCCGCCGTCGTGATGATCGTGACGCGCGATTGCGCCAGCGGCTTCTTCAGCGGCTGGAACGGTGCCTCGACATGATGCGCCCAGCGATACGGCGTAGTGTAGCCGATCGCCGCGTAATAGTCGCGCGTGCGCTGCATATAGGGGACAGGAGAGTCGTAGTCGGGCGCAAAGCCGAATTCGTCGTCGCGCGGCGCGGACATGGAGTGCGTCTCCTCTGGTTCTTGTTGAGGCCAGACTAGAGATAGTCGGCGATTTGCTCAACGGGGGAGCGGGATGGTGCAGGCCTGAATTGCAACTGGAGTGGAGCAGCAAATTGCGCTGCCTTCCCCTCTCCCCTTGTGGGAGAGGGTGCCTCGCGAAGCGAGGCGGGTCAGGGGTCTCCGTCCCGGGTGAACCTCTTCGAGTTCGATATTGCGGAGGCAGACCCCTCATCCGGCGCTTCGCGCCACCTTCTCCCACAAGGGGAGAAGGGAGAGCGGCGTGCCATAGGATCGATCTAGCTACCGAAACACATGCAGCGCTGCGTATTGCAATAGCATGATCGTCTTGGCATCGATGATGCGACCGTCGGCGATCATGGCGAGGGCCTCGTCGATCGAAAGCTCCAGCACCTCGATGTCCTCGCCTTCGTGAGGAAGGCCGCCGCCGTCGCTGACGCGCATCTCCGGCTCATACTCGGCGATGAAGAAATGCATCTTCTCCGTCACGGCGCCGGGGCTCATGAAAGCCTCGAATATCTTCTGCACGTGATGGAGGCGATAGCCGGTTTCCTCCTCGGTCTCGGCGCGGATGCGCTCTTCCGGAGAGGCATCGTCAAGCACGCCGGCGGCCGCTTCGATCAGCAGGTCGTCGTAGCCGCGGATATACGCCGGCAGACGGAACTGGCGCACCAGGATCACCGTGCGCTGTGCGCGATTGTAGGGCAGCACGGCTGCGGCGTTGTCGCGCTCATAGGTTTCCCGACGCTGCGTCTGCCATTCGCCATTGGCGCGCCGGAAGTCGAACGTCGTTTCTTTCAGGACGGTCCAATTGTCCGAGAGCACGCGGACGTCCTTGATGCGGACGCGGTCGGAAAGAGGCATCGTTGTCTTCCAGGTAAGCGCTAAGGCGTTGGCTCCCGGCCGTCGAGCCACTTTGCGAACATCACCGAGGTCGACTCGGCAAAGCCGAGCGACTGGTAGAATGCATTGGCCTGCGCGTTCTCGCGGCGGACGAGGAGCTGGAGCTTCAAGATCCCGGCCTGACGCAACCAGTCTTCCACCGCGGCCATGATCACGCGGCCATAGCCGCGCTTGCGGCAGTCGGGATCGACTGCGACGTAATAGACCCAGCCGCGATGGCCGTCATGGCCGACCATGGCGGTCGCGACGATCGCACTGCCGTCGCGCCCGATCAGCACCGTTGAGTTCTCGCGGCGCCGCGCCAGCGCGATGTCGGTATGCGGATCGTTCCAGGGCCGCGTCAGGCCGCAACGCTGCCACAGCGCAACGACGGTCTCGACGTCGGCATCGTTGATCGAAGCGATCGCGAGCGGAGCAGGGGAGAGAGGGGCGTTCACAGCACTTTACCGGGGTTCATGATTCCGAGGGGGTCGAGCATCGCCTTGATCGAGCGCATGAGCTCGATCGCGGTCTTGTCCTTCACGTCGGGCAGTTCATCTCGCTTGAGCACGCCGATGCCGTGCTCGGCCGAGATCGAGCCGCCCATGCGCAGCACGATCTCGAACACCACCGCGTTCATCTCGTGCCAGCGCGCAAGGAAGTCCGCGCTGTCGGCGCCGACCGGCTGGCTAACGTTATAGTGCAGGTTGCCGTCGCCGAGATGGCCGAACGGCACCGGCCGCGCGCCGGGGATCAGCTTCACCACCGCGGCATCGGCTTCCGCAATGAAGGCAGGCACGGCGGCGACCGGCACGGAGATGTCGTGCTTGATCGAGCCGCCTTCCGGCTTCTGCGCCGCCGACATCTCGTCACGCAGCTTCCAGAAGCCGGATCGCTGGGTGAGATTGGCCGCGATCACGGCGTCGTCGACGATCTCCTCCTCCATGGCGCGGCCGAGGATCGATTCCAGCGTCCCGCGCGCATCGTCGCGCGGCGAGGACAATTCCATCAGCACGTACCAGGGATGTTTCTGCTCGAGCGGATCGCGCACGTCGATGCCGTGGCGGATCGAGAAGTCGACCGCCATCTCCGACAGCAGCTCGAAGCTCGTCAGCGCGTTGGCGGCCTCGCCCTGCGCGATCGTGAGCAGTTTCAGCGCCGCATCCGGCGACTTCAGCCCGACGAAAGCGGTCTCGATCGCCCTCGGCTTCGGAAACAGTTTCAGCGTCGCCGCCGTGATGATGCCGAGCGTGCCTTCCGCGCCGATGAAGAGGTTGTGCAAATTGTAGCCGGTGTTGTCCTTCTTCAGCTTCGACAGCACGTTGAGCACGCGTCCGTCGGCCAGCACCACTTCGAGCCCCAGCGCCATCTCGCGTGCGACGCCAAAGGCGAGCGCGGCCGTGCCGCCGGCATTGGTCGAGAGATTGCCGCCGATCGTGCAGCTTCCCTCCGCGCCTAACGAGAGCGGAAACAGCCGGTCGACCTCGGCCGCCTTCTGCTGCGCGATTTGCAACACTACGCCGGACTCGCAGGTCATCGTGTTCGAGGCGGTATCGACCTCGCGGATCTTGTCCAGCCGGCGCAGCGACACCACGACCTCGCCATTGTGCGGGGTCTGCCCGCCGACGAGCCCGGTATTGCCGCCCTGCGGCACCAGCGCGATGCGGTGCTCGGAGGCGAGCTTGCAGATCGCGGAGACTTCGGCAGTCGAGCCCGGGCGCAGCACCAGCGGCGAGCGGCCGTGGAACAGGTTGCGCTCCTCGGTGACGTAGGCCTCGATGTCAGCCGCATCGGTGATTGCGTGCCGGTCGCCGACGATCTTGCGAAATTTCTCGATCAGCTCGGGCGCAAGCGGAGGGGTGGCCGATTTATTGATGTTCATGTCGTCTTCTTTCATTCCGCTTCTTTTCTGTTTGCACATGGTCTTCTCGGAAAACCGCTGCTGAACGCGGCCTCCGGGTTCGGATCATGCGCTAGCGCGCCACAGCCGCGCGGCGCAGCCGGTCGTTGATGGCTTCGCCCAAGCCTTCTTCGGGAATTGGCATCACCGCGATCGCTCGGGGGCTTTTGGCATCGAGGCTGCGAAGATAGCCGAACAAATTGACCGCGGCTTCATCGAGATCGGCCGCAGGCGACAGATTCATGACGGCGGCCGCGGCATCCGTTCCAGGCAGGCGCGCAGGGCCAAAGGCCAGCAGCGCTTCACCTCCAGCAACATCGCGCGCATTGAGCCGCACGGTCGCGCGCGGGGCGTAGTGCGAGGCCAGCATGCCCGGCGCCAGCGGCTGCGAATCGTCGCTCTCGACGTTTGCGGGCGGCCGCGACAGCGGCGCACCCAGCACGGCCTCGATCCGCTCGCGCGATAGCCCTCCGGGGCGCAACAGCATCGGCGCCTCGAAGCAGCCGAGAATCGTCGATTCGACGCCGACGTTGACCGGCCCGCCGTCGACGATCAGGTCGATGCGTCCCGAAAGGTCGCTTTCGACATGGGCAGCCAGCGTCGGCGAGACATGGCCGGAGATGTTTGCGGACGGCGCCACCACCACTCCGCCGAAGGCGCGCAGGATTTCCTGCGCGACCGGATGGGCGGGAATGCGGATCGCGACGGTGTCGAGGCCCGCGGTGGCAAGATCAGCCACCGGGCAGTTTTCCGCCTTCGGCAGCACGAGCGTCAGCGGTCCCGGCCAGAACGCCTCCGCAAGCTTCAGCGCGCGCGCATCGAACCGGCCGATCCGCCGCGCGGCGGCAAGATCGGCGACATGCGCGATCAGCGGATTAAAGGCCGGTCGTCCCTTGGCGGCGTAGAGATGGGCAATCGCGGTCGCGTTGGCGGCGTCAGCCCCGAGCCCGTAGACCGTCTCGGTCGGGAACGCGACCAGCCCGCCGGCAGCGAGCGTCCGGGCAGAGGCCTCCGAGGCGGCCGAGCCGGCCGGCAGAATCAGTGTTTCAAGACCCGTCTTCACTGGGACAAAATTCCTCAAACCCGCCGCTTGCGGTGCGCCAAAGCCGACGCTATAAGCCGCCTTCTTGTCGGAGTGTGGCTCAGCCCGGTAGAGCACTGCGTTCGGGACGCAGGGGTCGCAGGTTCGAATCCTGCCACTCCGACCATTCTTCCAAAAGTTACCGTTTTCCAGAGGCTTGGCGGATCGGCCGCCAGCGCCCGGGGGGCTTTTTGCACCGATTTGGAGGATGGGTCCACGCCGGATTTGAGCGGACAGAGGGGCCTGTCGGTGGGGCATGGCTATATGGTCCGCAGGACTATCCCGCCGGCCGTGGCTTGAACGAGATGGCAGCGCGCTTGGCCTTGATCCGGCCATGCACGCCGTAGCTGGAATCGAAGCTTAGTGTCGTGCGATCGCGATCGAAGTCGACATCGAGCCCGAACATGATCCTGGCTTCCATGAAATCGAAAAGCTCGATCTCCATCAGCTCGAAGATAGCGCAACTATGATGATAGTGCGGTTGAAGCGCCGCGCAATCTGCCGCAGCGGCTCGACTCTCATCTTACTTCCGCAGCAATTCTCTCAGCGCTGCCGTCGCCTCGGCGCATCGGATGTCATCGATATCGCGCGACAGGTTCGCGGCATTCGATTTCAGGGCTTCGATTTTCGCGCTCTCGGGGTGCTCACTCTCGAGTTGGGTGAGACGTTTGTTCAGATCGTCCAATCTGGATTGAAGCTGTCCAATGTTGGTGTTGGCAGATCCATTCACTTTCCAGACCCGTTGCGCACGCATCGAAGATTCCCCGCTTGTCTCACGGCGTTGTGAGCAGGGTTCGTGGCCGTAATGGGAGTTTCTTTTGTTCGGCGTTTGATTGGCGGGAACCGTTGCAATTTGGCAACGATGATGCTCGTCGAAAATTACCGCCGCGCCACCAGCACGCCTAGCAGAAAGGCCACCATCAATGAAGGCAGCGGCGCTTCGCGCACCATGTCGCGGACAATATCAGGCCAATGCTGGTCGGGGACGAGGCTCGGTGACCTGATCCGAGGCTTCGAATCGATGCCCCAGTCCGATGCGAGTTCGGCGATCTCGCTCGAGGCCAGTCGCGAGCCGTCGCGCACGCGGAAGATGGCGGCATCGGAACGGTCGCGCGGCGCAAGCGCCATCAGCGTCGCGATGGCGGTGCGCAGCGTCATCTCGCCGTAGCCTTGCAATCTCACCGACTCCTCGGGGTCGGATGTCATGCGAACGTCTACCTCACGATGCAAAATGGCTGGCAATGGTGAACACTGCCGTTGCGCAAAGGACCAGCGTGGAAACCGCGCCGGCCACGCCGCGCGCGAGATCGGCTCGCGTCAGGTGCCTGGTCATGATTCCGCTCCTTAGCTCTCATGGAGAATGGCGCTGGCGGATGTTGGTTCCTTTTGCCGGTTGCGTCCGAACGCCATCACGCAGGATGCGTCGGCTCTCGCCCGGAACCATTGCCGTCCCTTCCGGTTGCCGTGCCGACCTCGATGACGAGGTGATCGAGGGACACATGCTGGTCATCCGCTACTTCATCTTCACTGGCGGCGTTCTGCTAGTTCTGCTGCTTCTCGCGGGCCACTACATGGGCAGTCCCGTGAGCACGGTCACCCCAGACGGGCAGGATGTGTCTGTCGTGCGGATTCATTCCGCGCAACGATGGCCGGAGAAGATCATCTTGGACACCAGCGCGCCGCAAGTTCCGCCACCTGACGTTGCCGCGACTGCAGCGCCGCCTTCGCCGCCATCGGAGATACAAGCCGCGCGGGGCCGCACGGGCGAGGCGTTCGCGATGGCGGCAAAGTCGACGGCCGAGTCGAAGCATGCGACGCCGCGGGCTGCGAACAGGCGTGTCGCACAACGTCATCATCGGCATCCGGTGCCGCGCGCATTCGCGAGCAACCAGACGATGTTCTTTGGACCGCGCCTGTCGGAGGGATGGTGGTGATCGGCGCAATCGCTCGCCTCCAACCGCTGCGGGCCGCAGCCTGTTTCGGAAGCAAAGCTCCGGCGAAATCAGCCCTGCGATTGATGTGAGAGCTGGATGATGTGGGAGAAGTTGTGCGCAATGCATCCGCGATGTCGTCCTGGCGAAAGCCCACCCCACCGTTCACGACCACGTGTCTTTATTCGGAAACGTTCATTCCCTATTATGTCGCAATGCAAAAAGTCGCCCGCCGATCGCCATCTGCGCGCCGTCCGCCCGGTCGTCCCCGGGAGTTCGACATGGATACCGCCCTCGACCGCGCGGTGCGGGTGTTCCGCGAGCGTGGCTATCACGCCACCTCGATCGGCGACCTCACCGCGGCGATGAGGCTGGCGACCGGCAGCATCTACAAGGCTTTTCGTGACAAGCATGCCGTCTTCCTCGCCGCCTTCGAGCGTTACACCGCACGGCGGCAGGAGCAGACCCGCAGCGCCGCGGCGATCGGGGTGAACGGCCGGGAGCGGGTGCGCAACGTGCTGTGCTCCTATGTCGAGCATTCCCAGGGTAGCGAAGGGCGCCGCGGCTGCCTCGTCGTCGGCAGCGCGGTCGAATTGTCGGCGCTCGATCCCGAGATCGGGGCGCGCGTGACCGCTCAGCTCAGGAGCAACGAGAATTTCATCGCCGGTCTCATCCGCGAGGGACAGGCCGATGGTTCGATTCCCCGCAGCGTTGCGGCCGAGGACACCGCGCGGCTGATGATCTGCATCACCCAAGGCCTGCGCGTCGTCGGCAAGGCGCGGCTGCCGCTCGATGCGGACCGCCTGGTCGCGGCCGCGATGAAGCTGCTGGCCTGAACCTTTGTCAAATTAGGGAATGATCGTTCCCTATATTCGGAGATTTGTGAATGACGATGAATGCCACGATCGACGCTGCGCCGGACTCGCGCGCGGTGTCGTATCGACTGACCTTCCTGCTGGCTGCGGCCTGCGGCATGGTTGCCGCCAACATCTACTACGCCCAGCCGCTGATCGGACCGATCAGCACCGCGCTCGGCCTGTCGCATGCCGCGGCGGGGCTGATCGTGACCATGACGCAGATCGGCTACGGCCTTGGGCTGCTTCTGATCGTCCCGCTCGGCGACCTCGTCGAGAACCGCAAGCTGATCTGCTCGGTGATCGGCCTCGGGGCCGCGGCATTGCTCGCCGCCGCCTTCGCGACGCAGGCGCTGCCGTTCCTGACCGCGGCGCTCTTCATCGGGCTCGGCTCGGTCGCGGTGCAGATCATCATTCCATACGCCGCCCATCTCGCGCCGGAAGCCATTCGCGGCCGCGTGGTCGGCAACGTCTCGACCGGCTTGATGCTCGGCGTCATGCTGGCGCGGCCCGCCTCCAGCTTCGTCACCGCGGCGCTGTCGTGGCACGCCGTGTTCTTCGGCGCGACGGCACTGATGATCGCGCTCGCTGCCGTGCTCTGGATCGCGCTGCCCGAGCGCAGGCCCGTGGCGCGCATGCACTACGGCGCGCTGTTGATCTCGATGCCGCACTTGGTGCGGACCACGCCGCTGTTGCGGCGTCGCGCGCTCTACCAGGCCTGCCTATTTGCCGCGTTCAGCCTGTTCTGGACCGTGACGCCGCTCTTGCTCGCAAGCCCCGAATTCGGCTTCTCCCAGCGTGGCATCGCGCTGTTCGCGCTCGCCGGCGCCTCCGGCGTTGCCGCGGCGCCGATTGCTGGACGGCTCGCCGATCGCGGGCATAGCCGCACCGCGACCCTGATCTCGATGCTGCTGGTCGCGTTGGCGTTCCTGATGGCCCATGTCGGCGCGCCTGGATCGGGGCTCAGTCTGGCTGGCCTCGTCGTCGCCGCCATCGCGCTCGATTTCGGCGTGCAGGGCAATGTCGTGCTGGGTTTCCGTGCCATCTTCGCACTCGGGCCGGAGCACCGCAGTCGTCTCAACGGCGTCTACATGGCGACGTTCTTCACGGCGGGCGCCGCAGGCTCCGCGCTCGGCGCCTGGGCCTTCGCGCAAGGCGGCTGGACGCTAGCCGCCTGGATCGGCCTCGCCTTGCCTGTCGCGGCCCTGATCTACGCCGCCACGGAGTAACCTCCGACGGCGCGCCCGATGGTGCGCTGCGGTCGATTTACCAAGCCTCCGACTGGGCCATTTCCGCCTCGCGGTTTTGGCGCGGCTGTAGTACTTTGGTCACAATAGGACCTGGTCGAAACAGGCGGCAGGGGGAGGCGAATGAGGCGTGCGGGACTGCGTGGCGTACCGCGGGTACGGCCATGGTCGTGGCAGGCATTTCTGCTCGGCTTTGCAATCGTGGCGGTGTCGGCCGCGCTTCAGGGCATCTGGGTCGCGCTCGGCGAGCGGCTCTATTTCGCGGCGTTCCTCCCCAGCGTCTTCCTGGTCGGGATCGTCGCCGGCGCGCCGGCAGCCGTGTTCGCGGTGCTGCTCACCATTCCGCTGGTGTGGTGGGCGTTGATTCCGCCCTTCTTCGAGTTCAGCCAATTGACCAGCGCCTATGCGGATTCCATCAACCTGTTCTTTTTGTTCGCCGTGCTCCTGATCGGCCTTGCCGATCTCTGCCGCGAGACGATAGCGATCGTCCATCGTGGCGGACTCAACCGGACAGGTGAGAGCGCGGCAACGAATTCGCGATAGGTACGCGCGTTCTGCAGGGAGGGGCGTTGCGTCTGCGCAACGGTCCGGCAACCATCCGCCCGATTACCTCGCGCCGCTAACTTTTCGAAAATCGTTTGGCCGCAGGTTCTCCCCCGGGAATGACGAGGGAGTTTTCGGACATGAACGGCCAGGCCATCTTGGAGAATGTGCGCCGCTACCGCGGAATCGCATCGCTGTACCGGCAGACCGCTGCGTTCCGGCCGCGCCAGAGCTGGTCGCTGCTGGAGCAGGCCAGGGAATGGGAAGGGCGGGCGCTGGCGGAGCTGGAAGCCTATTTCGCGGCGCGCGCGGATCTGGCCCTCGCTGCCTAAGTGTTAACCAACAGGAGCGGCGGCACGCCGGCAGAATCCGTGACCTCTACGGAGTTACCCCGGCGCACGCGTGTGATAGCAACGCCTCCGTCGAATCTCATTCACGTCGGCAGGGGCAAGCGATGACCACCTTCAACCGCATCTTCACGACGCAGCGTCTGCTCCAGATCATCGTGATTCTGGCGGCAACGGTCGCCATGAAGTTGATGAGCTGAAGGCTACCGGCCGCCGAGTTCCGGCACGTCGGGCAAATAGTTCGATCCTTCCGAGCCGAGAAAATCGAACATCGCCTGCGCCGGCGGCAGCAGAACCTTGTCGCTGCGGCGGATCACGTACCATTGCCGGACGATGGGTAGGCCGGCGACATCAAGCACGATAAGCCGGCCCTCCGCGAGCTCATGCGCGACGGTGTGGGCCGAGATGAAGGCGATGCCGAGTCCGGCGATCACCGCCTGCTTTATGGTCTCGTTGCTGCTCATCTCCATGCCGATGATCGGCTCGAGATCCGACTTCTGGAACATGCCTTCCATCAGCGTCCGCGTGCCCGAGCCCGGTTCGCGTGTGAGGAAGGTCTCGTGGACGAGATCGGTGAGGCTGAGGCCGGCATCCTTCTCCAGCCAGTGCCCCTTGCGCGCGACGATGATGTGCGGATTGCGCCCGAGCTGACGCACGTCGACGCTGACGTCGGCCGGTGGCCGACCCATTACCGCGAAATCGAGATCGTAGCCGTGCATCGCCTCGCGAATATCCTCGCGGTTGCCGATGGTCAGCTTGATCTCGATTTTCGGAAACCGCTTCGAGAACGCCGCTATCGCATGCGGCACGAAGTATTTGGCGGTGGAGACGGCGCCTAGTCGGACCGTGCCGCCGGTCCGGCCGGCCAGCAGGTCGAGCGCGCCCTGGCAGTCCGCAATCGCGGCCTCAACGCGCTCGGCCAGCGCCAGCACTTCTTTGCCCGCCTCCGTCAGCAGCATGCCGTCGCCGGTCCGCTGCACCAGCGGCAGGCCGGCAAGGTCTTGAAGCTGCCGGAGCTGCTGGGTCACCGCCGGCTGAGTCAGCCCGAGATGGCTGGAGGCGGCCGTGACGCTGCCTTTGGCCGAGAGCGCCGCGAGCGAGCGAAGCTGCCGGACCGTGAGATGCCGGAGCTGGGCTGCTGCGTGGCCAGGGCCGTTATAAGAAAATTCTTTGAGGCTCATTATGATTAGAAATTTTCCTTATTAGGCCGGCCCTGTCAATCTCATCGTGCTGGGACGGACCGCACCGACCTCCACGGGGAGGGAAAGGGAGGCGGCGCCAGCGAGGGGATGGACGCAGATGACCGGGCAACTCAGGTTGGACGACCACCTTCAGCGGTACTCGGAGACCGCGCCCCACGCGCTGTCTGTCGCGGCGGCGGTTGATGCCATCGCGAGCGCCTCGCTCGAGATCGCCGATCTCGCCAGCACCGGGCAGCTCGCCGACGCCTCCGGCTTGGCGACGGGCCGCAACAGCGACGGCGATCTCCAGCGCGATCTCGACGTCCAGGCGGACGCGATCCTGCGCCGCTGCCTCGGCAAGCTGCCGATCGCAGCGCTCGCGTCGGAAGAGATGCGCGAGCCGCAGCTCGGCGATCGCGAGGGCAGGATCTGCGTTGCGATCGATCCGCTCGACGGCTCGTCCAACATCGACATCAACATGACGGTGGGTACGATCTTCTCGATCCTGCCGGCGCCGGACGATATCGCTCTCGCCTTCCACCAGCGCGGTTCGGCGCAGCTTGCGGCCGGCTTCATCACCTACGGGCCGCAGACCTCGCTGGTGCTGACGCTCGGCGAGGGTGTCGACATCTTCACCCATGATCGCAAATCCGGCTGCTTCCGCCTCGCGCGCACCAACGTGCAGATCGCCGAGTCCTGCGAGGAGTTCGCGATCAACGGCTCCAACCGCCGGCACTGGGATCCGCCCGTGCGTGCCTTCATCGACGAATGCCTCGCCGGCGTCGAAGGGCCGGCCAACCATGACTTCAATATGCGCTGGATCGGCTCGCTGGTCGCGGAAGCCTACCGCATCCTCACCCGCGGCGGCGTCTTCCTCTATCCCTCCGATGCGCGGCCCGGCTACGGCGACGGCCGCCTGCGCCTCACTTACGAGGCGCATCCGATGGCCTTCATCGTCGAGCAGGCCGGCGGCTCTGCCTCAACCGGGCGCGAGCGCATCCTCGACCTTGCCGCGCGCGATCTGCACCAGCGCGTGCCGCTGATCATGGGCTCCAGCAACGAGGTGCGACGCGTCGAAGAACTGCATTGCGATCCGCTGTTGGTGGCGAGTGTCTCCGCTCCGCTGTTCGCACGGCGCGGCTTCTTCCGGCTCTAAGCGAGGTGGCGCATGTCCAGGAAGCATCCGATCATTTCCATCACCGGCTCCTCCGGCGCGGGCACGACCTCAGTCAAGAAGACGTTTGAGCAGATATTCTTCCGTGAGCACGTCAACGCCGTCTACATCGAAGGCGACGCGTTCCATAGCTACGACCGCGCCGAGATGCGCACGCAGATGGCGCAGGAGGCCGAGCGCGGCAACAAGCATTTCAGCCATTTCAGCCCCGAGACCAACCTTTTCGAAGAGCTGGAGCGGGCGTTCCGCGACTATGGCGAGACCGGCACCGCGACGACGCGGCACTACGTCCACGACGCTGAGGAATCGGCGCTTCATGGCGTGCCTCCCGGCACTTTCACAGAATGGAAGCGGTTACCCGAGAATTCGGACCTGTTGTTCTACGAGGGTCTGCACGGCGCCGTCGTCACCGACAAGGTCAACGTCGCGCGCTATGCCGACCTGAAGATCGGCGTTGTGCCCGTCATCAATCTCGAATGGATTCAGAAGCTGCACCGCGACCGCAGCGCGCGCGGCTATTCGACCGAGGCCGTCACCGACACCATCCTGCGGCGGATGCCGGATTACATCCACTACATCTGCCCGCAATTCACCGAGACCGACATCAACTTCCAGCGCGTGCCGACGGTGGACACCTCCAACCCGTTCATCGCGCGCTGGATCCCGACGCCTGATGAATCGATGGTCGTGATCCGCTTCAAGAATCCGCGCGGCATCGACTTCCCCTACCTGCTCTCGATGCTACCGCACAGTTGGATGTCGCGCGCGAACTCGATCGTCTGCCCGGGTGCCAAGCTCGATCTCGCAATGCAGCTCATCCTGACGCCGCTGATCATGCAGCTCATCGAGCGCAAGCGGGGCCTGAAGTGACGCGCAACCACGACAACAACGGGAGGGCCCGATGAACATCTCGGTTCACGCCGAAGCCGACCTCACGGCGGTCACGCACAACGATCTCGCCAACGCCGTTCGCTTCCTCGCGGTCGACGCCATCGAGGCCGCGCAGTCCGGCCATCCCGGCCTGCCGATGGGCATGGCGGACGTCGCGACCGTGCTGTTCTCGCGCTTCCTCAAATTCGACTCGGCCCACCCCAACTGGCCGGATCGCGACCGTTTCGTGCTGTCGGCGGGCCATGGCTCGATGCTGCTCTATGCGCTGCTTCATCTCACGGGCGGCGATGTCAGCCTCGACGACCTCAAGGCGTTCCGGCAATGGGGCTCGAAGACGCCGGGTCATCCCGAGTATGGCCATACGCCCGGCGTCGAGACCACGACGGGCCCGCTGGGTCAGGGGATTGCGACCGCCGTCGGGATGGCGCTCGCTGAGCGCATGGGCAATGCGCGGCACGGCGACAGCCTCGTCGATCACTTCACCTACGTGATCGCCGGCGACGGCTGCCTGATGGAGGGCATCAGCCAGGAGGCGATCTCGCTCGCCGGTCATCTCCAGCTTGGCCGCCTGATCGTGCTGTTCGACGACAACGGCATCTCTATCGACGGCCCGACCTCACTTGCGACCTCGGATGACCAGCTCGCGCGCTTCGCTGCCTCCGGCTGGTCGGTGCGTCGCGTCGACGGACATGATCCCGAGGCGATCGCACTGGCGATTGCCGAAGAACGCGAGACGGCAAAGCCGTCGCTGATCGCCTGCCGCACCATCATCGGCTATGGCGCGCCGGACCGGCAGGGCACCGAGAAGGCGCATGGCGCTCCGCTCGGTGCCGACCAGGCCGCGGCGGCGCGACGGACGCTCGGCTGGGACTATCAGCCCTTCGTGGTGCCGATTCCCGTCCTGAAGGCATGGCGGATGATCGGGCAGCGCGGCCAGGTCGCGCGCCTCGCCTGGCTCGATCGCTACGAATGCGCGGCGCCCGAGCAGCGCGAATTGTTCATCGAGGGCAAGGCTGTTGCCCTGCCGAGCGCCTATGCCCAGGCGTCGGCGAAGCTGCGCGAGCGTTTTGCCACCGAACGTCCGAAGATCGCGACGCGGCAGGCCTCGCAACAGGTGCTCGACAACATCGCCGCGACGATTCCCGGATTTGTCGGAGGCTCAGCCGACCTGACGCATTCAAACCTGACGCATGCCAAGGGCCAGACTCCGGTCATGCGCGGCGTGTTCGCCGGCGACTATGTTCACTATGGCATTCGCGAACACGGCATGGCGGCTGCGATGAACGGGATCGCGCTGCACGGCGGCTTCATTCCCTATGGCGGCACCTTCCTCGCCTTCTCCGACTATAGTCGGCCGGCGATCCGCCTTGCGGCTCTGATGCGGCTGCGAGTCATCCATGTCATGACCCATGACTCCATCGGGCTTGGCGAGGACGGCCCGACGCATCAGCCGGTCGAGCATCTCGCGGCGTTGCGCGTCATTCCAAACCTTCTGGTGTTCCGCCCGGCCGATGCGGTGGAGACGCTGGAGGCCTGGGACTGCGCGCTTGAGACCGAGAATCGTCCGTCCGTGCTCTGCCTGTCGCGTCAGGCCCTGCCGACCTTCCGCAGCGATGCGCGCGGCAGAAATCGCGTCGCGCGTGGCGCCTATCTCATCGTCACGCCGGATGGCGGCCGGGACGTCACGCTGATCGCGACCGGGTCGGAAGTGTCGATCGCGCTGGAAGCTGCGCGCCTGCTCGCGACCGAGCACATCCGTGCCGCCGTGGTCTCTGCACCCTGCTTCGCCCTGTTCGCGGAGCAGCCGGAAGATTACCGCGCCACCGTTCTCGGCACCGCGCCGCGTGTCGGCATCGAGGCAGCCGTGCCGGGCGACTGGCCGCGCTGGCTCGGTGCTGACGGCGAGTTCATCGGCATGCGCGGCTTCGGCGCCTCGGCGCCGGCGCCGGTGCTGTACCGCGAATTCGGCATCACTCCGCAGAGCATTGCGGAAGCAGCCAGGCGCGCGGTCGCACGTCGGGACGATGGAAAAGCAGCATGAGCTTGCACGTCGCCATCAACGAATGGGCCTTTTCCAATCGAATGGCCGACACCGCCGCTGCGACGGGCCGGCTGATCTGAGCTGACGGAAGACGAGAAACGGAGAACTCCTTTGGCACGCATTACCCTTCGACAACTGCTCGACCACGCAGCTCACCATGGCTACGCGGTGCCTGCGTTCAACATCAACAACATGGAGCAGGGGATCGCGATCATGCAGGCGGCGGCCGAGGTCGATGCGCCCGTCATCATCCAGGCCTCGCGCGGCGCGCGCAGCTATGCCGGCGATCTCATGCTCTCGCACATGATCGATGCGCTGGAGCGGACCTATCCGGACATTCCGCTCTGCATGCACCAGGACCACGGCAATGACGAGGCGACCTGTGCCAGCGCCATCGCCCATGGCTTCACCTCGGTGATGATGGACGGCTCGCTGAAGGCCGACGCCAAGACGGCGGCCGATTACGATTACAACGTTGCGATCACCCGCCGCGTGGTTGATCTCGCCCATTGGGTCGGCGCGTCCGTCGAAGGCGAGCTCGGCGTGCTCGGCTCACTCGAGCATGGGGGCGGCGAGCAGGAGGACGGTCACGGCGTCGAGGGCAAGGTCAGCCACGACCAGTTGCTGACCGATCCCGATCAGGCCGTCGATTTCGTCCGCGCAACGAAAGTCGATGCGCTGGCGATCGCGATGGGCACCTCGCATGGCGCCTACAAGTTCAGCCGCAAGCCGGACGGAGACATCCTGGCTATGCGGGTGGTCGAGGAGATCCATCGCCGGCTGCCGAACACGCATCTTGTGATGCACGGTTCCTCGTCGGTGCCGCAGCCGCTTCAGGACATGTTTAACGCCTTCGGCGGCGAGATGCCGCAGACCTGGGGCGTGCCGGTGGAGGAGATTGTCCGCGGTATCAAGAGCGGTGTGCGCAAGGTCAATATCGACACCGACTGCCGGCTGGCGATGACTGCGGTGTTTCGCAAAGTGGCAGCGGAAGCGCGCTCCGAGTTCGATCCGCGCAAATTCCTCAAGCCCGCGATGGACGCGATGCGCGAGCTCTGCCGCGAGCGGTTCGAGCAGTTCGGCACCGCCGGCCATGCCAGCAAGATCAAGGTGATCCCGATGAGCGAGATGGCGCGGCGGTACCGCGCCGGCGAACTCGACCCGCGGATCGATGCCCGCGAGCCCGTCGCGGCCTGATCAATCAGAATAGAGAGAAGAGCAGGAGAGAGACATGAACGCACATACCGGCACTGTCCGCGGCAAAGAGCGCTATCGCTCGGGCGTCATGGAATATAAGCGCATGGGCTATTGGGAGCCCGACTATACGCCGAAGGACACCGACGTCATCGCGCTGTTCCGCGTGACGCCGCAGGAGGGTGTCGATCCGATCGAGGCGTCGGCCGCAGTTGCCGGTGAATCCTCGACCGCGACCTGGACAGTGGTGTGGACCGACCGCTTGACCGCCGCCGAGAAGTATCGCGCGAAATGCTATCGCGTCGATCCGGTGCCGGGCTCGCCGGACTCCTATTTCGCCTACATCGCCTATGATCTCGACCTGTTCGAGCCGGGCTCGATCGCCAATCTCTCGGCCTCGATCATCGGCAACGTCTTCGGCTTCAAGCCATTGAAGGCGCTGCGGCTCGAGGACATGCGCTTCCCAGTCGCCTATGTGAAGACGTTCCAGGGCCCCGCGACCGGCATCGTGGTCGAGCGTGAGCGGCTCGACAAGTTCGGCCGGCCGCTCCTGGGCGCGACCATCAAACCCAAGCTCGGGCTCTCCGGCCGCAACTACGGCCGCGTCGTCTACGAGGCGCTGAAGGGCGGGCTCGACTTCACCAAGGACGACGAGAACATCAACTCGCAGCCCTTCATGCACTGGCGCGACCGCTTCCTCTACTGCATGGAAGCCGTGAACCGTGCGCAGGCGGCCTCCGGTGAGGTGAAGGGAACTTACCTTAACGTCACCGCGGGGACGATGGAAGACATGTACGAGCGCGCGGAGTTCGCGAAAGAGCTGGGCTCGGTTGTGGTCATGATCGATCTCGTGATCGGCTACACAGCGATCCAGTCCATGGCCAAATGGGCACGTCGCAACGACATGATCCTGCATCTGCATCGTGCCGGTCACTCGACCTATACGCGGCAGAAGAGCCACGGCGTGTCGTTCCGCGTCATCGCCAAGTGGATGCGGCTCGCCGGTGTCGACCACATCCATGCCGGCACGGTGGTCGGCAAGCTCGAGGGCGATCCCAACACCACGCGCGGCTACTACGACGTCTGCCGCGAGGATTTCAACCCAACGAAGCTCGAGCATGGCATCTTCTTCGATCAGTCCTGGGCGAGCCTCAACAAGCTGATGCCGGTGGCGTCCGGCGGCATCCATGCTGGCCAGATGCACCAGCTACTCGACCTTCTCGGCGAGGACGTCGTGCTGCAATTCGGCGGCGGCACCATCGGCCATCCCATGGGCATCCAGGCTGGTGCCACCGCCAACCGCGTGGCGCTGGAGGCGATGATCCTCGCGCGCAACGAGGGTCGCGACTACGTCCATGAAGGCCCGGAGATCCTCGCCAAGGCGGCTCAGACCTGCACGCCGCTGAAGGCCGCGCTCGACGTCTGGAAGGACGTCACCTTCAACTATCAATCCACCGACACGCCGGACTTCGTGCCGACGGCGCTGGAAACCGCTTGAGGAGATTTTGACATGAAGCTGACTCAAGGCTGCTTCTCGTTCCTGCCCGATCTGACCGACGACCAGATCTACAGCCAAGTGCAGTACTGCCTCGCCAACGGCTGGGCGGTGAACATCGAATTCACCGACGATCCGCATCCCCGCAATACCTATTGGGAGATGTGGGGCCTGCCGATGTTCGACCTGCAGGACGCCGCCGGCGTGATGATGGAGCTCGCCGAATGCCGCAGGGTGTACGGCGACCGCTACATCCGTATCAGCGGCTTCGATTCCAGCCATGGCTGGGAATCGGTGCGGATCTCGTTCCTCGTGAACCGGCCGAAGCAGGAGGCCGAGTTCGAGCTGGTGCGGCAGGAAGTGGCCGGACGCGCGATCCGCTACACGACCGTGCGCAAGGCCACGCCGCACGCAGCGCCGTAAGCCTCTTCATTTCCGCGCGGAGCGCTCCCTGCTCCGTTTCCTTGGCGGACCACTGCTTCGCCGCTCCCCCGCGGCGAAGCCCTTTTCTTCGAGACGCCGATGCTTGATGTGCCGAACGCAAATACCACGGAGACGGCCTTCGACCTGCGCAAGGAGGCTGAAGCGGCCGGGATCACGACGACGCTGCAACAGCTCGAGCAGGAGCTGATCGGGCTCAAGCCGGTCAAGAGCCGGGTGCGCCAGATCGCCTCGCTGCTGCTGGTCGAGCGCATGCGGCAGCGCGCGGGACTGGCCTCTGCCCCGCCGACCCTGCACATGTCGTTCACCGGAAATCCCGGCACCGGCAAGACCACCGTCGCCCTGCGCATGGCAAAGATCCTGCACGGCCTCGGCTTCGTGCGGCGAGGGCAAGTGATATCGGTGACGCGTGACGACCTCGTCGGCCAGTACATCGGTCACACCGCGCCGAAGACCAAGGAGATCCTGAAGAAGGCGATGGGCGGCGTGCTGTTCATCGATGAGGCCTATTATCTGCACCGGCCCGACAACGAGCGCGACTATGGCCAGGAGGCGATCGAGATCCTGCTCCAGGTGATGGAGAACCAGCGTGAGGATCTCGTCGTGATCCTCGCCGGTTATGGCGAGCGCATGACGAACTTCTTTGCCTCCAATCCCGGCTTCCGCTCACGTATTGCTCATCACATCGAATTCCCGGACTACTCCGAAGCGGAGCTGCTCTTCATCGCGGAGCTGATGCTCGGAGAGCGCGGCTACCGCCTGTCGAGCGCGGCGCGCGATGCGCTCGAGAAGTACATTGCGCTGCGCCGGACTCAGCCGTTCTTCTCCAATGCACGCTCGATCCGCAACGCCGTTGATCGCATCCGGCTACGCCAGGCCGACCGCCTGGTGTCCGATCTCGACCGCATGCTCGACATCGCCGACCTCGAAACCATCGATGCCGCCGACGTGCTGGCGAGCCGTGTGTTCAGCGGCGGGGCCGCAACCGACGCGAGGAGTGCAAAACCATGACCAGGGACATCGTGATCGCGCCCTCAATCCTGGCCGCCAATTTCGCGAGACTCGGCGAGGAGATCGCCGCGATCGACGCGGCTGGCGCCGACTGGATCCATTGCGACGTGATGGACGGGCATTTCGTGCCGAACATCAGCTTCGGGGCCGACATCATCAAGGCGATCCGGCCATTGACGCGCAAGACGTTCGATGTCCATCTCATGATCGCGCCGGTGGATCCCTACATCGAGGCTTTTGCCAAGGCCGGTGCCGACATCATCACGGTCCATGCCGAGGCCGGCCCGCATCTCGACCGCTCGTTGCAGGCGATCGGTGCGCTTGGCAAGAAGGCCGGGGTGAGCCTGTGCCCGGCGACGCCGGAAGCCGCGATCGAATATGTCCTTGATCGCATCGACCTCATCCTGGTGATGACGGTCAATCCCGGCTTTGGCGGGCAGTCGTTTCTCGACGCGCAGATCGAGAAGATCAGGCGGATTCGCAGCATGATTGGCGACCGGCCGATCCGGATCGAGGTGGACGGCGGCATCACGCGCGACAACGCTGCGGCCGTGGCTGCCGCGGGCGCCGATACGCTGGTTGCGGGATCGGCGGTGTTTCGCGGCAACGACAGCGCCGACTATGCCCGCAACATCGCGGCCATTCGCCTCGCCGCGGAGGCCGGCCGGGTTCCCAACTCGCAACATATCTCTGCGCAGCCGGCGCGCGCCGCCGAGGCGGCACTCATCCGGTAGACTACGGGGAGTTCATTGCCGCAACAGTGCGGCCCTGCGAGGAGATGCAGGCTATCTCTCATCGGCCGGCCGGACTGATCGAGCGGTATCTCGATCCGATTGGTGTCAGCGTGGAGCGCCGGCCTTACGCATAGCTGCGGGGTCGTCGGGTTTCGCGCGCGGACTGGAACTAAAAGCCCCTCAAGCGTTTCCTAGAAATTAACCCAGGTTAGGCGAGCAGATTGGCGAGTTGGGCTCGCAGAAAATCTTTTGCACAATCGCCATCGGCCTGACGCAAATTAACGCAATAAGCCGGGTTGAGCGCGAGGGAGGGTCTGATGGAGAACGTACGTCGCTACCGGGCACTTGCATCCCTCTGTCGTCAGCAGGCGGCCTATCGGCCGCTCCAGAGTTGGGAGCTCCTGGGCCAGGCCGAGCATTTCGAACATCTTGCTGAAATCGAGCTGAGAGCTCACTTCGACGCGTGCAATGCGAAGAGCGAAGACAAGCCGGCAGTCGCACCGGTATGGGAAGCTCCGGCTGCGGCCTGACGAAGTCGGAGCAGATGTAGCTTTCACAGCAAGCCGCGGCTCTCGGCACCTTCGAGTTCGTCCATCAGCGCCTTGTTCTCGTAACGCGCGAGTGACAGAGTGTCGGCGAATGACGGAGGTGGAGCGCCGACCACGGCCCGAGCGCAGAGATCGCCGGCGGCGCATGCCGACATCGTTCCATATCCCGACAACGCGGTCGTCAGGAACACGCCGGGCGTTTTTGCCGCGCCGATCAGCGGCCAGTTTTCCTTCGTCATCGGATAGAAGCCGCCGTAATGCACCCTGCCCCGTGGCAGGGCGCCGAGATACTGCGCCAGCGCGGGCTGCAGCCGACTCGCGGCGCGAAGTACGAGTTCTGGGAAAAAGGGATTCAGCTCGGGTTCCCGGACCGGCTCGGCCGGCTCCGTGTTGAAAGCCCAGCCGAGCTTGATCCATTGACCGTGGTCGCCGCCGTCGGGACGGCAATGGATGCTGCCCGGCATGGGTTTGAGCAGGCGGGCGAGTTCCGGCGCCGCCGCCAGCGCCTCGCGTTCGTCGGATGACCACGCCAGCGTCTGTCCATCGAGGTCGATCGCAAACGGCATCCGGCGATCGACCGCGCGATGGCGATCGATGAAGGCAATTTTCTGCTGAAGGACGTTCTGGATCGGCAGCTTCTCGCCATGCATCGCGGAGATGTGCGCCGCAAAAGGACCAGCCGCGTTGACGATGATATCGGCCTTGACCGTCCGGCGATCGCCACCGGCAAGGACGTCGACCACGAAGCGGTCCGGCTTCGAGATGCCGAGCACGCGGGCCTGCTGGAATTGCGCGCCCAGCGGGCGCATCGTCTCGAGCATGTACTGTCCGAGCTGCTGACCGCTGATATCGCCGGCCCTGCGGATGTGCAGTCCCGTGGCGACATCCTTGTCGAAGGCCGGATAGTATTGCTGAATCAGGTTGCGGCCGAGCAACACGTCGACGCCGTCGGGCGCCGTCTGCCAGTCCTCGGATAGCGGCGGCGAATAATTCTTGCTCACGCCCTCGTGCAGGCGGATCAGTTTCGATGCCGAAGCGCCGTAGCCTGTGTAGAGCTGCCGGAGCAGCTCTTCCGGTTTCTCTTCGCGGGTCGCAAGGAAGTATCCGCGCCGCGTCATGTTGATGCGGTTGCCGGTGCGGCGCGCAATATCCTCCATCAGGTCGGTGCTGTGATCGGTAAACGCTGCCATCGTCGGATGTGGCCACCAGTTGCGATAGTTCTCGCCGGATTGTGCTGACGTGAGCGCCATCGGCTGCCCCTCATCCACGATCAGCAGGCGCGAGCGCTTGTGCTGGACCGCAAGAAAGTAGGCCGTGGCCAGACCGGCGATCCCTGCGCCGATGACGAGAATTTCAACGTCGTTCGCTTTCAAACGCACTCTCCTTCAAACTCAACGGAACGGCCGACCTTCGGATCAGGCTTCGGCCTTGTCGTCCCGCAACGCATGGCGCTGCGCCGATCGCAGCGTCTTTTGCGTCTGAACGATGTGCTCGCGGAGGAGGCGCACGGCCTTCTCAATCTCGCCGTCCCGGCAGAGTTCGAGCAACTGGTAATGTTCGCGCTGGGGACGCTCCTTGCCGGTCGCACGCGACACGAGAGCGCGGGTGAAGCGGCTCACATGGCCGTAATTCGCCTCGATCATCGCAAGCAGGCGCGGGCGATTGCAGGGGGCGTAGAGCGCCTTGTGGAAGCGCCAGTTGAAGGCGCCCCATTTCTCCGGGTCGGGCTCCTCGTCGTAGGAACGAAGGATCCTCTTTGCATCATCGAGATCGATGTCACCCATGGCCGGGATTGCGAGACGAAGCGCATGACATTCGAGCGCGATGCGAATCTCGAGCAATTCCACGACCTCGTCGATGGACAGATCCGACACGACCGCCCCGCGGTTGGGCAGGAAGGTCACGAAGCCTTCCGCTTCCAGTTGCCGCAGCGCCTCCCTCACGGGGATGCGGCTGGTGCCAAACCGCTCGGCCAATTCGTCCTGCCTGAGCTGAAAGCCGGGAGCGAGCTCGCCTGCGCTGATCGCGCGCCGCAAGGCCTCGCGGACAGCATCGGGCGTCGAGCCGTGACCTCGTTGTCTTGCAGCTTCTGCTGATCTCATCCGGCGTCTCTTCCACTGCCTCGGGACTATATATTGTATAAAATTATTTGGCAGATTATGCAATCGTGTGTATAAAATATGCCGATATTATATCCGTCAGGGAGTAAGGCCATGAAGGGACTGATTTATTCTTTCATCTTAGCAACCGCGGTTGCCGTCCCCGCCCACGCCCAATCTCCCGGTGGTACGCTCGCCAAGATCCGGGACGCCGGGGAAATCCGGCTCGGCCATCGCGACGTCTCGGTCCCCTTTTCCTATCTCGACGACAACCAGAAACCCGTCGGCTTTGCGATGGACCTCTGTGCACGGATCGTCGATGCCGTGAAGGAAGAGCTCAAGCTTCCGACGCTTCAGACCAGGTTTCAGCCGATCCAGCTCAGCACCCAGATTCCGCTGATCCAGAACGGGACCATCGACATTGTCTGCGGTCCGGCGACCAACACATTGGAGCGCCAGAAAGTGGTGGCCTTCAGTAACACCATCTTCGTCTCGAGCATTCGCGCGGTGGTCAGAAAGGACTCTCCCGTCAAGACCTTCGAGAACTTGAACGACAAGCCTGTCTCGCTGACCACCGGATCAACGTCGATCGGCCTGTTGCTGGCGCGTGGACAGGAGAAGAATTTCCAGGTCAAGCAGGTCCTCTCTCCCGACCACGCGGCATCCTTCCTCGCGTTGACGAGCGGACGCAGCGAGGCATTTGTCATGGATGACATCCTGCTCGCCGGGCTCATCGCCAACAGCCAGACTCCCGACAACTGGCGGATCATCGACGACAGCCTTCGCACCGAGCCTTACGGGCTGATCATCCGCAGGGACGATCCGGAGTTCAAGGGGCTGGTCGACCGGGCGCTGGTCGCCATGATGAAGAGCAATCAGTTCGCGGAGCTCTACGGGAAATGGTTCACGAAACCCATTCCACCCAAGAACGTGAACCTGAACTTCCCCATGCCGGCTTCGCTCAAGGATGCGGTCGCCAAGCCGAACGACAAGGGGGTCTGATCGCGAAACGGTAGCGCGCGGCTCCCGGTCGCACGTTCTTTGCCAAGATTTAATCGCGTGGACGGGACGTCGTAAGGTTGCGGCGTCCATGTTGGATGCAAGGCGACATCTTCCAACATGGACATTTCGACATGAACGATCCCGTCAATTTCGGCACCAAAACCCGTACCATTCTCCGGCCGCGCCGGCTCGCCTTGCTCGGCACTGTAGGCGCGCTGGGCCTTGCCGTGCTGGCCACGGCTCCGGGCACGTCTTTCTTTCATGCTTCCTTGATTGCGCCGGCGCAGGCCGCGGAGACGGCCGCGACGCCAACCGGCTTCGCCGATCTCGTTGCCAAGGTGAAGCCCGCCGTGATCTCGGTGCGGGTGAAGATCGACCAGGACAACGACAAGAGCGCGATGCTGCAGCAGAACCGGATGCAGTCCGACGAGGATACGCCGTTCGACCAGTTCTCGCGACAGTTCGGCTTCCGTTTCCCCAATGGGATGAATGGCATGCCGCACCAGCGCCACCAGATGATCACAGGCGAGGGCTCCGGCTTCTTCATCTCGGCTGACGGCTATGCCGTGACCAACAACCACGTCGTCGACCATGCCGAGTCCGTGCAGGTGACCACCGATGACGGCACGATCTACACCGCGAAGGTGGTCGGCACCGATCCGAAGACCGATCTTGCGCTGATCAAGGTCGAGGGCAAGAGGGACTTTCCGTTCGTCAAATTCTCCGACCAGAAGCCGCGGATCGGTGACTGGGTGGTCGCGGTCGGCAATCCCTTCGGCCTTGGTGGCACGGTGACCGCTGGCATCGTCTCCGCAAGCGGCCGCGACATCGGCAACGGCCCCTATGACGACTTCATCCAGATCGACGCGCCCATCAACAAGGGCAATTCCGGCGGTCCGGCCTTCGACATGAACGGCAACGTGATCGGCGTGAACACTGCGATCTTCTCGCCCTCCGGCGGCTCGGTCGGCATCGGCTTCGACATTCCGGCGGCGACCGCAAAGCTCGTCGTCGCCCAGCTCAAGGACAAGGGCGCGGTCACCCGCGGCTGGCTCGGCGTGCAGGTGCAGCCGGTGACCGCTGATATCGCCGACAGTCTTGGCCTGAAGGAGGCGAGCGGCGCCATTGTCGACAATCCGCAGGACGGCAGCCCCGCGGCGAAGGCCGGCATCGAGGCGGGCGACGTCATCACCGCCGTCAACGGCACTGCGGTCAAGGACTCCCGTGACCTCGCCCGTACCATCGGCACGATGGCGCCAGGCAGCTCGGTGAAGCTCGACGTCTGGCATAAGGGCGAGAGCAAGACGGTGACGCTCGCGCTCGGCGCGCTGCCGAACGAGCGGCAGGCCAACGGAAACGACAAAGCTGATGAAGGCAAGGCCCAGCCGAATGCCGGCACGCCGCGCCTTGGCCTCAGCCTGGCGCCGGCCGGCGACGTGCAGGGTGCAGGCCAGAAGGGCGTTGTCGTCACCGAGGTTGACCCGCAGGGGCCGGCGGCGCAGCGCGGAATCCAGACCGGCGACATCATTCTCAATGTCGGCGGCAAGGCCGTCGCCAATGTCGGCGACGTCCGCTCGGAGCTGATGCAGGCGAAGTCGTCCGGCAAGCGCAGTGTGCTGCTGCAGGTGAAGAGCGCCGACGCCACGCGATTTGTCGCCGTGCCGCTCGCCTGAACGAATCCGATCGTAAAGAGGAGGCGGCCGGACGGCCGCCTCTTTCGTATTCGTCCTGCTCGGTGATGGACGTGGCGCAGGGTCGAAATTCCGGGGCAAGGCGGCGCGGACCGATAACATTCGCGTTAACGGAACCCCTCAGACAGGGTTCCGCCCAAAACAGCACGTTGACTTGAGCGATGATGCGAGCTGCGACCGCGGCTCGCGGGCGAACGACGGTTCTGCAGCGGAACTTCGGTCGAACTGCCGCTTTGTGGAACCGGACTTCTACATAGATCGGTGCCGACAATGGATCGATTGCGGGGCTTCGGCAGGGGCGCGCTGCTGATCGCGCTGGTGGTGCTCAGTACCCACGGCGCGCTGAGCCGCGACGATGGCCGCTACACCGATTCTCCGCTCAAGCCGTGGTTTGACAGCTTGCGCAGCCATCTCGGTCCCTGTTGTTCGGATGCCGATGGTGTCGCCGTCGCCGACCCCGACTGGGAATCGCACAACGGACACTATCGGGTGCGGCTCGAGGGGCAATGGGTCGAGGTGCCGGACGAGGCCGTGATCACCGAGCCAAACCTCGCCGGTCGCACCATGGTGTGGCCGGTCAAGACTGCATTCGGCATCTCGATTCGCTGCTTCATGCCGGGCAGCATGATCTGACAGCGTGATCTGAGCGATTGATCTGAAGGATTGTCGATCTTGGGCGAGGGGCGCGCTGCTCACGCGCCTTGCCGAATCTCGTCTTAGCGTGAGCGCTTCTTCTTTGACGACTTCCGCGTCTTCGATGTCTTCCTCGTGGTCTTCTTCTTCGGGACCTTCTTGCCCTTCTTGCGCGCCTTCGAGAGTCCGATTGCGATCGCCTGCTTGCGGCTCTTCACGCGTCCGCCACGACCGCCGCGGCCGCTCTTCGCGGTACCCTTCTTGTAGCGTCGCACCTCACTTTCGACGTCTTGGCCGGAGCTGCGCGAATAGCGCCGTTTCTTTGCCTTGCGTGCCATGAATGTCCTCCTTCGGCAGAGGGAGAACCGTTCGCGGCAGACATTGGTTCCGAAAGCGTGCGTAAAGCGTCTACAAGCGCAGCGGCCTAGAACGAATTCGCCAGCTCGATCTCCGCCTCCAGCGCGTGAATGCGTCGTGCGGCTTCGGCGAACGAGAGGTCCCGCGCATATTGTGCGGGCTGGTAGGCCTCTTCGCTCAGCCGTTTCAGCTTGAGCCCCTGAGCCCGCGTCATCTGCTCCGTGAGAAAGATCTTGGCGTCGTATTTACCTTGAAGCTGCATGTCCATTCTCCGTCCTGAATCGTGACTTGACTATATGTTCTTATTTTGTTCTAACAAGCCGTGGACAACAGAATTAATGAAATTCGACGTAAAATCAGTGCCTTGAGGCTGAAGATGGCCGATGTTGAGGCGTCCGTTCGCGAGCTCCTTAATCGCGATCGCGATTGCACTGAACGGGCGCTGGAGCAGATCGGCTTACGGCGGAAGATCAATCTCTTGATCAGCGAGTGGAAGGCGGCCGGCGGCGGAGATGTCTTGCCCGACCTTGCCAACCGAATGCGTCACCGCCCGATGAAGGATGGTAAAGCGGCACGCGCGATTGCGCGCCGTTGAGACTTTGGAGGCGCGCAATGGACGAAGACCCGGACACGTACCGGATTCTGAAACTGCGCGCGGAGATTCTCGAACTGGGCTCCGCTGTCCGCCAATTGCAGCGCGAGGGCCTGGACCATGCGGCGGCCCAGCTCCTGATCTCGCGCAAGCGGGCGCAGCTCGATCAGCTCGTCAAGACAAATCCCGAAAGGCGCCCGGCTTAACATCACGGACATCCGAAGCAGCTAAAGCGTGCGCGCAACGCGACACGTCGGAGTTCGCTGATGCCGGATGCCGAACTGACATCTCTGCTGCAGGCCGTTCTCGACGAGGTCTGCGCCGACGTACCGCTCTCCGCGATCGCGACGCGCGAGCGCGTCGCCGCGAAACTGCGCGAAGCCGTGCAAAGCGATCGTTGCTCGCCGGAGGATTTGAGGCAGGCCGGTCGGGATGCTCTGACCGCAGCGCCGACGATGTGGCGCTGAGAACTCCTGCACATCCATGTGCGCGCCCGATTGGGAACGATGGCTCCATCCGCGATTTCCAGCGCAGCGCCGCTTGAGATGCAGACCGGCTGATTGCTCAACGGGAAAGCCCCGCGTCATCGCGGGGCTTTTGCGTGTCTTTCCGGCAGGAGCTTACTTGGTGTTGCTCATGCCCTTGTTCGTCATGGTGCCGCCTTGGTCGGATCCAGGACCAGAACCGCCTTGGCCGGAGACGTCGCCACCCTTGGACTTCATGTTGGCGCCCGTCGTCTGCGATGACGTCGTCGACGATTGATGTTTGGCCTTGTGCGACTTGGCCTGCGCTGCGAACGGCGCGGCGGCGAGGCCGGTTGCCAACATCACGGCGAGAGCGAGCTTGGTCGTCTTCATGCGTGGGAACTCCCTGAGTTAGATTGACGCAGGCAGCCAACCTCCGCACTTCGCAAGAGTTCCGATCAAAGCGCGTTCGCACCCTCCACGTGCGCTTCAAAATTCCTTGTCCTCGACGAGAATGAACACGGCTCCCGTCAGGGCTGCGCCGATCGCAAATGTCGTCACCAGCGTGATGACGAAGCCGAAAATCGCCGGACTTCCACCATTGTTGAGCAGGGTGGCTACCGCTGGATTCGCCAGTATGAGGATCAGGCCAAAGAGCAGTCCCAGCGCGGCGCCCATCATCGCATGTGTCATCACCTTGATGGCACCGGTGGGGGAAATCAGGCCGGACGGCTTTTTCTTCGTGCGCATGGAACCGCCACCATGAACTGCATGGAAACGCGGCTGATGATCATGGAAACGCGGCTGATGATGGCGAGTTCCCGGCCGATGAACGAAATGTCACGCGAGGCTTCATCCGACGTTCATGCCGGGCTTGCGAGGATGTCCCGGAGAAAGAAAAGGGACATGTGATCATGGGAAAGGTGGTCTATCTGTATCGCTCGCTAGCCTATCGCAACGCGGCCGCCGAAATGCTGCGAAAGGCGCGCAAGCTGCCGCGTGGCGCGGAGCAGCGCGCGGCAAGGCGTTATGCGCAGGCGTTGCGCGATCTGGCCCAAACCGAAGCCTGGCTCGAAGGACGCGTCGCGGACGAACCGCGTCCGGTGCAGCGAATGAGGACGGCCGCCTCGCGCTAACCCGACGCGCGTTGAAGCTGGCCGGAGGGGGCCGCGTCGAGCTGCGCTGGTGAGGTCGACGTTGCAGCCCTCGGCGTCAGCGGTACCTCCAGCCGGCAGAGCAGTCCTTCGGCACGCCAATCGAATTGGGCATGTCCGCCGAGCTGGGATTCGACGCTGGCGAGCAGGCTCCGCGTGCCAAAGCCGCGAGATTTCGGCGTCCTGACCATTGGGCCACCGGATTCCTCCCAGGTCAATGAAAGGACGTCGTTTTCGACCTGCCAGCCGATCGCGAGCCGTCCCGAGCGTGTCGAGAGCGCGCCATACTTCGCTGAATTGGTGAACAGCTCATGCAGCGCCAGCGCCAGCGTCTGTGCGGTGGCAGGCAGCAACTGAACCTCGGGGCCCGCGAGCTTGATCTGCCCGCCGAGCGAGTAGGGCGCGAGCTCCTCCTCGATCAGCTTGGAGAGTTCGGCACCCTGCCAGCTCGACAGCGACAAAATGGTGTGCACGCGCGCCAGTGCATTGATGCGCCCCTCGACCGCGTTGACATAGGCCTTGACCTCGTCGGCGCGGGTGAGGCGCACGATCGACTGCGCCAGCGCCAGAGCATTCTTGGCGCGATGATCGACTTCCCGCGCCAGAAGATTCTGCCGCTCCTCGGCGAGCTTGCGCTCGGTAATGTCGACGGTGACGCCGCTCACGCGCACCACCCGGCCGCTTGCGTCGACCGTCGCGGCCGCCGTGCCGACGCACCAACGCACCTCGCCGTCGGGCCGGCTGACGCGGAACTCGCCCTCATAGGATCGCGCACCGGTGTTGAATGCAGAAATTGCCTGGCGGAACTGATCGACGTCATCGGGGTGGAGCAGGGCCTGGATGTTCGCCGAGCTGACGTTGAACGTCTCTGGCGTTACGCCGAAGATGCGGTACTGGCCTTCGTCCCACATCCAGTCGCCGTTGATCCAGTCCCAGTCCCAGGATCCCATCTTGCCGGCGGCTATGGCCATGCTGCGCCGCTGCTCGCTCTCGCGCAGCTTCGCGGTGGAGTTTTCCAGCTCGGCCGTGCGGGCGCGAACGCGGTCCTCGAGCTCCTGATTCAGCCGCTCGAGCTCGCGCGTCTTGCGGTAGAGCTCGGCAAATACCTTGATCTTGGCGCGCAGCACCTCCGGCACGACGGGCACCGGAACGTAGTCGACCGCACCCATCTCATAGCCGCGCAGCCGGTCGATGTCGGAGACCTGGATCGCCGAGATGAAGATCATCGCGGTCTTCTGAAAGCGCGGATGTTCCCGGATCATCGCGGCAAGCTCGAAGCCGTCGAGCTCAGGCATACAGACGTCGACCAGGATCACTGCGATCTCGGTCTTCAGTAGGACTTCCAGCGCCTCGCGGCCCGACGAGGCGATTACGAGGTTCTCACCGAGGTCCTTCAGGATCACCTCGTAGGCGAGCAGCTTGGCCGGCTGATCGTCGACGAGGAGGATGTTGACCTTTTCGTGGTCCATTCGCGGATCCCACTCAGCGATGCAGCCACATGCGGATCGCAAGCAGCAATTGATCAGTATTGACGGGTTTGGCGAGGTAGTCGGACGCGCCGGCTTCCAGGCATTTCTCGCGGTCGCCTTTCATCGCCTTTGCCGTGAGCGCGATGATCGGCACGCGGGAGAAGGCTGGGTTCTCGCGGATCACGCCGATGGTCTGATAGCCATCCATCTGCGGCATCATGATGTCCATCAGCACGATCGCGATCTCCGGGTTGGAATCGACCAGCGTCACCGCCTCGCTGCCGGTCGTCGCCGTCAGCACTTTCATGCCGCGCCGTTCGAGCACGCTCGACAGCGCGAAGATGTTGCGGGCATCGTCGTCGACGAGCAGCGCGGTCTTGCCGACCAGGTCCTCGTCGGAACTGTTCAGCTTCTCCAGCATGCGCTGCTTTTCGACCGGAAGTTCGGTGATGACGCGGTGAAGGAACAGCGCGGTCTCGTCGAGCAAGCGTTCCGGTGACTCCACGCCCTTGACCACGATGCTGCGCGCCATGGTGTGCAGTTCCGCATCCTCCTCCGCCGAGAGCTCGCGGCCGGTGAATACGACCACGGGGATGTTCGACAGCATTTGGTCGTTGCGGATCTCGTCCAGCACGTCGAAGCCGCTCATGTCGGGCAGCCGCAGGTCCAGCACCACGCAGTCGCAGGGCTGCTCGCGCAGCGTCGAGAGCGCGCCGGCGCCGGTGTCGGTCGCCACGATCTCAATGTCGTCGTGATGCAGGAGCTCGCGGATCGAGAGCTGCTCGGCCTCGTTGTCCTCGACGATCAGGAGCCGCTTGCGCCGCGGCCGTGCATATTCCTTGATCTGTGTCAGCGCGGCGGAGACGCCCTCGGTCGTCGTCGGCTTGTTGACGAAGGAGAAGGCGCCACGAGCCAGCGCATGCTGGCGGTCCTCGTCGAGCGTGATGATCTGCACCGGAATATGGCGCGTCAGAGGGTTGTGCTTGAGCTGGCTCAGCACCGTCCAGCCGAGCATGTCCGGCAGGAACACGTCGAGCGAGACGGCCGTCGGTTGGTACTGCTTGGCAAGCTCGAGCGCCTCGGCACCGCGGGCGGCGACCAGCACCTTGAAGCCCTTGTCGCGGGCGAGGTCGACCAGTACGCGCGCATAGTGCGGATCGTCCTCCACGATCAGCAGGATGGTATCGCCGGGCTCGAGATTGAGCCGGTCGTCGGGAAGCTGCTCGATGGCGCGCTGCTGCTCGGGCGCCGTCGGCTGCAACGCCGGCGGCTGGCTGTATTGTTGCGGTGCAGGCGCGGCAGCGCGCGGCGCCAGCGTCGGGCCAGAATATTTGAGCGGCAAATAGAGCGTGAAGGTCGAGCCCTTGCCGGGCGCGCTGCGCAGGTGGATCTCGCCGCCGAGCAGGCTTGCGAGCTCACGGCTGATCGCAAGGCCAAGGCCGGTGCCGCCGTATTTGCGGCTGGTGCCGGCATCGGCCTGCTGGAACGCCTCGAAGATCAGCTTTTGCTTCTCCAGCGGAATGCCGATGCCGCTATCGGTTACCTCGAACGCGATCACCGCCGGCGCGGCGTTCAACAAGGGATGATCCGTGCTCCAGCCGCCGAGTGCGCCGGCAACCTTCAGCCGCACGCCGCCTTCTGCCGTGAATTTGAAGGCGTTGGAGAGCAGGTTCTTCAAGACCTGCTGCAGGCGCTTGGAGTCGGTGACGATGCTGCGCGCGAGGTTCGAATCGACGTCGATGTTGAACGACAGGTTGCGGTTCTCCGCCTCGTGCCGGAACGGCCGCCCAACCGTCTCGAGCAGGTTCGCGGTGAGAATCTCCTCGGCCTCGACCGTCACCGTGCCGGACTCGATCTTGGAGAGGTCGAGAATGTCGCTGATGAGGTTGAGCAGATCGGTGCCGGCGCCGTGGATGGTGCGGGCGAATTCGACCTGCTTGGGTGAGAGATTGCCGTCCGGATTGTCGGTGAGCTGCTGGCCGAGGATCAGGATCGAGTTCAGCGGCGTGCGCAGCTCGTGGCTCATATTGGCGAGGAATTCGGACTTGTACTTCGATGTCAGCGCGAGCTCGGTCGCCTTTTCCTCGAGCGCGCGGCGGGCCTGCTCGATCTCCTGGTTCTTGCGCTCGACCTCGACGTTGCGCTCGGCGAGCTGCTGCGCCTTCTGCTCGAGCTGGTCGTTGGTCTGTTGCAGCTCGCGCTGCTGGGTCTGGAGTTCGCCGGCGAGCTGTTGAGACTGCTTGAGCAGACCTTCGGTCTGCATCGTCGCCTCGATCGAGTTGAGCACGATGCCGATGGAGTCGGTGAGCTGCTCCAGGAACGTCATCTGCGACGTCGTGAACGAGGTGAGCGAGGCAAGCTCGATCACGGCCTTGACCTGGCCCTCGAACAGCACCGGCAGCACGACGAGATTCTTCGGCGCGACGCGGAACAGCGCCGAGTTGATCGGCACCACGTCGGCGGGAATGTCAGCGACCAAGCGCGGCCGCTTGTCGAGTGCGCACTGGCCGATTAGGCCTTCGCCGAATTGCAACGCGCGTTGATACGGATAGACCCCGTCGCTGGCGTAGGAGGCGAGCAGCAGGAGCTGCGGATTGTCCTCGTTCTCGACCTGGTAGATCACGCCGGTATGCCCGTTCACCAGCGGCGACAGCTCGGTCAGCAGCAACCGGCCGACGGTGGTCAGGTCGCGCTGGCCTTGGAGCATGTTGGTGAATTTGGCGAGATTGGTCTTCAGCCAGTCCTGCTCGGTGTTCACGTCCGTCGTGAGACGAAGGTTCGTGATCATCGTGTTGATGTTGTCTTTCAGCTCCGCGACCTCGCCGCGGGCGTCGACCTGGATCGACCGTGTCAGGTCGCCCTTGGTCACTGCGGTCGCCACCTCCGCGATCGCGCGCACCTGCGAGGTGAGGTTGGCCGCGAGCAGGTTGACGTTGCCGGTGAGATCCTTCCAGGTGCCGGCGGCGCCGGGCACGTTGGCCTGACCGCCGAGCCGGCCTTCGACGCCGACCTCGCGCGCCACCGACGTCACCTGGTCGGCGAAGGTCGCGAGCGTTTCGGTCATGTTGTTGATGGTGTCGGCGAGTGCTGCGACTTCGCCCTTCGATTTCACCGTCAGGTTCTGCTTCAGGTCGCCGTTGGCTACCGCGGTCACGACCTTGACGATGCCACGCACCTGCTCGGTCAGGTTCGCCGCCATGAAGTTGACGGTGTCGGTCAGATCCTTCCAGGTGCCGGCAACGCCGGGCACCTGCGCCTGGCCGCCGAGCTTGCCCTCGGTGCCGACCTCGCGGGCAACGCGCGTCACTTCGCCGGCGAACGCATTGAGCTGGTCCACCATCGTGTTGATGGTGTTCTTCAGCTCGAGGATTTCACCCTTCACATCGACCGTGATCTTGCGAGACAAGTCGCCGCGTGCCACGGCGGTGGTGACCTCGGCGATGTTGCGGACCTGCGTGGTAAGATTCGCGGCGAGCAGGTTGACGTTGTCGGTGAGGTCCTTCCAGGTGCCGCCGACGCCGGGCACGACGGCCTGGCCGCCGAGGCGGCCTTCAGTGCCGACCTCGCGGGCGACGCGCGTCACTTCGGCGGCGAAGGAGCGGAGCTGCTCGACCATCGTGTTCAGCGTGTCCTTCAGCAGAAGGATTTCGCCGCGCACGTCCACGGTGATCTTCTTGGACAGGTCGCCGCCGGCGATCGCGGTCGCGACCTCGGCGATGTTGCGGACCTGGGCCGTCAAGTTCGAGGCCATGAAGTTCACGTTGTCGGTGAGGTCCTTCCAGGTGCCGGCGACGCCAGGCACCTCGGCCTGGCCGCCGAGCTTGCCTTCGGTACCGACCTCGCGGGCAACGCGCGTCACCTCGCCGGCAAAGCCGTTGAGCTGGTCCACCATCGTGTTGATGGTGTTCTTCAGCTCCAGGATTTCGCCGCGCACGTCGACGGTGATCTTGCGCGACAGGTCGCCGCGCGCCACGGCGGTCGTCACCTCGGCGATGTTGCGGACCTGGGCGGTGAGGTTGCCCGCCATCGAGTTCACGCTATCGGTGAGATCCTTCCAGGTGCCGGCGACGCCCGGCACGTTGGCTTGGCCGCCGAGACGACCCTCGGTGCCGACCTCGCGCGCCACGCGCGTCACCTCGCCTGCGAAGCGGTTGAGCTGGTCGACCATCGTGTTCAGCGTGTCCTTGAGCTGAAGGATTTCGCCGCGTACGTCCACGGTGATCTTGCGGGACAGGTCGCCGCCGGCGATCGCTGTTGCGACCTCGGCGATGTTGCGGACCTGGGCGGTGAGGTTGCCCGCCATCGAGTTCACGGAGTCGGTGAGGTCCTTCCAGGTGCCGGCGACGCCGGGCACCTCGGCCTGGCCGCCGAGCTTGCCTTCGGTGCCGACCTCGCGAGCAACGCGCGTCACTTCGCCGGCAAAAGCGTTGAGCTGGTCGACCATGGTGTTCAGCGTTTCCTTCAACTGAAGGATCTCGCCCGACACGTTCACGGTGATCTTCTTCGACAGGTCGCCCTTCGCCACGGCGGTCGCGACCTCGGCGATGTTGCGGACCTGGCCGGTCAGGTTCGAGGCCATCGAGTTGACCGAGTCGGTCAAGTCCTTCCAGGTGCCGGCGACGCCGCGCACCTGAGCCTGACCACCGAGCTTGCCTTCGGTGCCGACCTCGCGTGCGACGCGCGTGACTTCGCCGGCGAAGGCGTTGAGCTGGTCCACCATCGTGTTGATCGTGTCCTTCAGCTCCAGGATCTCGCCGCGCACGTCCACGGTGATCTTCTTGGAGAGGTCGCCGCCTGCGACTGCCGTCGTCACCTCGGCGATGTTGCGGACCTGCGCGGTGAGGTTCGAGGCCATCGAGTTGACGCTCTCGGTGAGGTCCTTCCAGGTGCCGGCAACGCCGAGCACGTTGGCCTGGCCGCCGAGCCGTCCGTCGGTGCCGACCTCACGCGCGACGCGCGTGACTTCGCCGGCAAAGGCGTTGAGCTGGTCGACCATCGTGTTCAGCGTTTCCTTCAACTGAAGGATTTCGCCCGACACGTTCACGGTGATCTTCTTGGAGAGGTCGCCGCCGGCGATCGCGGTGGCGACGTCGGCGATGTTGCGGACCTGGGCGGTCAGGTTCGACGCCATGAAATTGACGTTGTCGGTGAGGTCCTTCCAGGTGCCGGCGACGCCGGGAACCTGCGCCTGGCCGCCGAGCTTGCCTTCGGTGCCGACCTCGCGTGCGACGCGCGTGACTTCCGACGCGAACGAGTTGAGCTGGTCCACCATGGTATTGATGGTGTCCTTCAGCTCCAGGATCTCGCCGCGCACGTCGACGGTGATCTTGCGGGACAAGTCGCCGCGCGCCACGGCCGTGGTGACGTTGGCGATGTTGCGCACTTGCGCGGTCAGGTTGCCGCACATCGCGTTCACGGAGTCGGTGAGGTCCTTCCAGGTGCCGGCGACGCCGGGCACGATTGCCTGGCCGCCGAGCTTGCCGTCGGTGCCGACCTCACGCGCGACGCGCGTGACTTCGGAGGCGAAGGAGCGGAGCTGGTCCACCATCGTGTTGATGGCTTCCTTGAGCTGAAGAATCTCGCCGCGGACGTCGACGGTGATCTTCTTGGACAAGTCGCCGTTGGCGACCGCGATCGTCACCTCGGCGATGTTGCGAACCTGGTTGGTCAGGTTGTTCGCCATCGAGTTGACGCTCTCGGTCAGGTCCTTCCAGACGCCGGTCACTTCTGGCACCTGCGCCTGGCCGCCGAGCTTGCCTTCGGTGCCGACCTCGCGCGCCACGCGCGTCACCTCCGAGGTGAACACGCCGAGCTGCTTGATCATGGTGTTGACGATGGTCGCCGACTGCAAAAATTCGCCGCGCAGCGGGCGGCCTTCGACGTCGAGCTTGACGGTCTGTAGCAGGTCGCCTTGTGCAACCGCCGCGACCGCGCGCGTTACCTCGCGCGTCGGCCACAACAGGTCGTCGATGAGCGTGTTGACCGAACCTTCCATGTCGGCCCAGGAGCCGCTGGCGAGACCAAATTTCACGCGTTGGCGCGTCTTGCCTTCGCGCCCCACCACTTGCCCGACCAGTTCGAGCTGCTGCGCCATGCGCTGGTTGGCAGCAATGATTTCATTAAGAGTGTCGGCGATTTTGCCGTCGATGCCGAGATAGTCGCCGCTCATTCGCACCGAGAAATCGCCGCTGCGCACGGCCTGCAGCGCGAGCAGCAATTCCTGCCGAGAGTCGGGCTCCGAGGTGCCGTTGGACGTCCGTTTCGGGGTGCGACGACCGGACCGTGATGTAGCTCCGGGATCAAGGTCGCTCATTCTCAATTCCCCCCGCCGGTTACGTCGCCGAATCCGGTCCAGACGCAGTATCCGAAATAGAACGTCAGCCAAATTCCAAATCAAGCAGCAACCTTGCGTCGCAGGAAAATGGAACCTGCCTCGCTCAGCCCGGTGAAATTAACGGCTGTCCGCATAATTGGTTCCTTCCCGGTTCCAACAAAAATCGGCCCTCGGACCGGAGCCCGCCCGGGCTGCCGCGTTCGGAACGTAGGAACAGGGGCTGCTGTTAGCCCGCAAGATAAAGGGAGAGCTCGTATGAAAGCCGGATTTTCCGCTCTCGTCCTTACGTTGCTTGCCGCCGGATCGGTGCTCGCGCAGGGCACACCCAGCGGTCGCGGTGCCACGACCGGCGATCCCGCCGCCAGCTCTGCGACCCCGCGGGCGGAATCCCCGACCACCGGCGCAGTGACCAAGCCGAGTCGAAGCGGCAGCGGCACTTCGACGTCCGGCGGCAAGGATGACAATGCCGATCAGGGCCGGGACAAGATGCCCGAGACCGACCGTAGGATGCGGCCGGAGAGCCAGCAGCATCATCCGCAGGATAAATAGATCTGTTACTTGTCGGCCATGGTGCGCTCCGCGTCTTTTAGCTGCGAACGCAGGATCGGCAGGTGCTCGCGGGCGAAGATTGCAAGCGCAGTATTGTCGGGCGCCCGCAGATAGTGCTCGAGCAGGGCGAGGGCGGATTCATATTCAGGGATTTGGGCCGCGTAGAAACTTCTGACGTAGGCGGGTCCGTCTGAATTTTCGGGCGCGGCCAGGCTTGCACCGGCGAGCGTTGTCTTGCCGACGTGCGGCTCGGCGCCGATCGTCTGTTGAATGTCCTTCAGGGTCCTGTCGCGCTTGGTCGCCTCTTCGGCGCGCAGCGCAGCGAGATTTTTGACCTCTGCGTTGCCCTTCAGATCGGTACTCTCCAGGAGACCCTGCTGGAAGCGGCTGAATGCGTAGAGACCGCTGATGACGTCGGTTGCAGTCGGCGTGCGATCGCCGCGCATCCGCTCGCCGGTGCTGTCGGCGAACACCGCAGTGCTGAAGAACAGCAGGACTATCGCAAGGAGAATTCGCATGGATGTCTAATGACGCGTCTCGCGCGAAGTTCCCGCAAACGTTACGATCCGGTAAGACCCGTTGCGGAGCATGGGTTCCGTGCCCACGTGCTTTCCATGAAGCAATCCGACATTTTCAGAGATAACGCCGAGAACTGCCTGCATCTTGCCGAGCGTGCGGAAGGACAACCCGCCCATAAGCGCTATACGCGCATGGCGGAGGCCTGGATGGCGCTGGCCGAAGAGCAGGATTGGCTCGATGGCGAAATCCCGCCCGTGACGGTCCGCGTCCCCCGAAAGCAGGATGCCTGAGCGCTCTCGTTTTCGTGAATCTGCGTGTGAGACCGCGCACGGAGTGACGGCGACCAACCGACAATCATCGTGGAATGGTCGATCGCGTTGATTTTTCGACTCCAGAAGGAGGATTTCCTTATGGCTCCACGTCTGGCCCTTCTCTCCCTCGTTCTCGCCTTTGGCGTCTCGGTCGCCTTCGCGACGGTAACGACGGTCCGGCAGATGCATCTGGCGCATACGCCTGCGCCGGTGCACGCGGTGCATAGTTAGCGCGGCGAAGGGCGTGACCGGAACCTTCGACGCCCCGGCGCGTAGGGCGCTGCAAGAGATCAGCAGAGACGAGAGAGAACATCATGGCGCATTCCGACCACGGCATCGTCAAGGACAAGAGGGCGGAGGATCAGCCGCGCGATAAGCAGCGCGCACAGACTGTGCACAAGTCCGATCCAAAGGGTTCGCCGTCGCGCGAGGCGACACGCGATCCCAAGCTCAATGACAACAACAGGACACCGGGCTCAGGCATGTCGTCGGATGATTCGGGCGACGCGCCGACTGGCTAGTTGCGAGGAACAATTACGCGCATCAGGAGTCGACTGATTGCTTCCGGCTGTCATGCCCCCGGTGCTCCGGAAGCAATCTCCAAGGGCGGCCCTGGCACTCCCGGTGCCGGGGCCGTTTGGTTAAGCGCTCCTATTCGTGGGCTCCGTCTCAGGCGGACTCGTCGTTACTGTCGTGATCGCCATTGGCCGGCGTGTGTCCTTCGGGGCCTCGGCCGAACACCCCAAAATCACTCGACTTGGTGCCCGCCGCCGCATCGACGCTGGCGGCGGCAAGTCCGAACTTGAGCAACTCGCGGACGGCGGCCGCGCGGGTCGGCATGCGATGCTTGAACCGGAAGTCGTCGATGGCGGCCAGCTCGTCCGGCGAGAGCATGACCTGAAGACGGTCGGCGCGAAGATCGTTCATCGTCAATCACGCAAAATGTGCGGGTTGAGTGGTTTACTCAACCAACCAATTTGGCCGGAGTTCCACAGGATACGATAGCGATGCTAAATTAGTAAAAAATAAAAGGAAAATCAATAACTTAAGATATTGCAACACAGGAGAGGGGAGGTGCATCTTTTGGGGTAACGGGAGAGATGTGATGACGGAAGAAGTCAGGTTACCCCGCAAGCTTTCCGACGAACCGGAAGCGCCGAAGCCGCTACGTGAAAGCCATCGAAAGGTCATCGAGCAATTGGAGCGCTGGGCCAACAGTCCCGGTCTGCAGCCCCCGAGGACACGAGATGAGACAGCGGTCTGAGCCACACACATTCGAGCAGCGTCTTGACGCGCAGCGGCAACGGCTCGAGCGCAAGCTTGCGAGCCTGCCACTGGGGAAGGAGCGGGACGCCGCGGCGAGGCGGATCGAGCAGCTCCAGGCTGCGGCGGAGATGCATAAATTCCTGTCGCTACGGGGACAGGCGAGGGTTGTCCGCTGATCGGGACCAATGGTTCGATCGGCGCGGATGATGGGAGACGGTACGCAGTTTTCGCCTGAGCCACCAGGCCGTCACCGAAACCGCGGCCCAGGTCGACAGGGCGGCAACGAAGGCACCGGCGATGCTCGCCGTGACGGTGATGTGGAAAACAGCGGCAAATGCGACGAGACCGATACTGCCGAGGGCCGCACCCGCGGCATCGAGCGCCGCCGCCTTCTGTCCGCGGCGCCGTCCGCTGAGCCCGGCCTTCTCCTTCGCGCGCCGCTCATGGCTTTCGATCAATGTCGCGCTGGCACAGAAGATGGCGGGAAGCGCGAGGAACAGCCCGCCCACCGACACGCCGAACCGCGCGCCGACTGCACCGGCGAGGATCGTCGCCAGCCCACCGAGTACGAAGCGAGTGGCGTATTCGTACCAATGAGTCTGCTTCAGCGACGACGATGACAGCTTGACGAGCATCAGGCGGCGCCTCCGAAGCCGGCGAGCAGGCCGAAGGCGATCGCAAGCCACACGGCAAAGGCGGCGATGGTGGCGGGCAGCGCAGGGAGGCGAAATCGCATCAGCAACTGGCACACGACGCGGCAGTAGCAGGCGAGCGCCACGGCGCCATAGATCATGGTCCAGCTTTCGGCCGCCGCGTAGCCTGCGCCATGATGGACGACCGCGATGCCGAGCGTCGCCAACGCGACCGAGGGCGCCGCGCCGAGCAGGCCCGCGAAGCTCTTGGGTCTGAGCATATCGCCGAGGATCGCAAAAGCGGAGACAATCACGCCACCGGCGATGAAGCGTAAGAGATATTCGGTCATGGTCTTGCTCGCGGAATAGGGTGCTCGCGGCGCGGCCTCGTCAGCGTCCAGGGTCGCAGCAGCCTTTCGACGACGATGCCGAGTGCAAAGCCGGCGACCACGTCGCTCGTCCAGTGTGCGAGCAGCGTGACGCGCGTCAGCGAGAGCCCTACCGCAACGGTGCGGACCAGTCGGCGCGGTCCTGTTGGAAGCAGGCCGGCGGCAGAAGCGAGTGCACCCATGTGTACGGCATGACCGGAGGGAAATGCATCGCGGGATCGTCCGGAGAAGGGAACACCGCGCAAATGGGCACGAACCATCAGCCGGTCCGGCCTGGTCTGATCGAACACGGACTTCAGCACGTGCGGCAGCACCGTTGCCGCCAATGAAACCGTCAGGACGTGATTTGCAACGGGACGATCGTCTGGACGACGGAGCTGGGTGTAGAGCCAACCCGCTGCGGCCGACGCGAGCAGCACATGCTCGTCGGCGGCCCATGTCAGCGTCTGGGCGGTGCGCTCGAGCCTTGAGTTGGTGTGGTCCGCGATCTCATTCGCGATCACACTATCAATCCGAGTGGGTTTGACTGTTGCGAGCGCCATCGGTCTGCGGTCGGCGAAATATCCTCCATGACGATTTTGTAAACCCGGGAGACAATGATCGTTCCCAGGCGGGCGGGCTGCGTATTCGGCTTACCTGTTCGATTGGCCGACGGTCGGCGCCTTGCCAAGCTCCTTGGCCATGTCGAGGTGATGCTTCAGTGCCGGCAGCGTCTTGCCGGCCCAGTCCTTCAATTCGGCATTGTCGCCGCCCTTGGCGTAGCGGTCGAACAGCGAGACCGCGTCCTCGTGCGCGCTGACCTGATAGGAATCGTAGTCAGAGCTGAAATCCTTACCCGTCGCGCTCTTGAGCTTGTCGAGCTTGCTCTGGTGCGAGCTGTCGAGCGTCGTCGGCAGCGTTGCCTGGATCTTACCGTTGCCGATCAGGCCCTTTAGTTCGCTGCTGGTCTTGGTGTGGTCGGTCACCATCTGCTGTGCGAAGGATTTCTCCTGCGCATTGCCCTTCTGCTCGGCGAGCTTGCTCGACTCGATCTCGAAGACGTCGCTGATCGCGACCTCGTTGACGAAGTCGGTGGTGGTCGGCGCGACGCCGAGCGCCGAATTGACGCCAGTCTTTTCGCCGAGCGACTGGGCGAGCACCGGGCTGGCGAGAAGCACGCAGCTCAAGGCAATGATGGTTCGTTTCATGGCTCGATCCTTCCACGGGTCGGCGGCGCGGCCGCTCTGCGCCGCGCGATGTTTGCGGCGACCAACACGCACCGGAGGTCGATGTTCCAAACGCCTAGTCCGTCGGGTTGCGACCGGTGCGCGGGTTGATCGGATCGGTCGGCTTGCGCCGAAGTCCCTCGGGGAGAAACGGCTCGCTCGGCGAGGCCGTCGGCTCGGCACGCACGTCGGCATGGCGCTGTGCCCGCTCATGCGGCGTCTTGTTGTCGTTGAATTGCCGCTTCACGTCGACACCGTCGACGGGGTCGTTGACGCCATGCTGGATGTCGCGGAAATCGCTCATGGTTCACCTCACTTCTTTCTCGGATGCAGACGCTGAACGATGAAGTCGGAGACCGCCTGTGACATCGCGGGCGGCTCCCGATTTTCCGCCATTGAAATCAGAGAACCGCGCTTTCCCGGCGATGTTCCCGATCGCGCATGGAACCGGCTTTCGGAACGATCGCGCGTGTACCCGGTTGGTTCACACCAAGGCTGAGTGGAGAATCGAGATGATGGACCAAGGCGAACTGGACCGAAGCGAGACAGGCCGCTTGATCGGCAGCGACAAGGTCGAGGGAACATCGGTCTATGGCGCCGATCGCAACAAGATCGGTTCGATCGAACGCGTGATGATCGACAAGATCAGCGGCAAGGTGTCCTACGCCGTACTTGGCTTCGGCGGGTTTCTGGGGCTCGGCAATGATCACTATCCGTTGCCCTGGCAATCATTGAAATACGATCCCGAGCTCGGCGGCTACGTCACCGGAATCACCGCCAAAGCGCTGGAAGGCGCGCCGAAATACGGAGAGCGGAGCGACTGGAACTGGGGCGATGACGCTGCGCTGCGCGGCATCAACGCCTATTATGGTGTTCCGGTCGCATAGCGCTTGAGGGCTAAGTGCGAGGATCTGATGAGCAAGGAACGGCCCAACGACGATCCCCGGCAGCAGAACGACTGGGGATCGCACTCCCAGACGAATAAGCCCTGGGAGGAGAAGCCGGAGAAGGAGCAGAGGTCGAAAGCAAAACCGGACCTCGAAAAGTGGCATGAGAGCAAGACGCATTGACGCAAGGCGTCTTCATGGCATGAACAGCGCGGCACTCAGAGTGTCGCGCTTTTTTTGAGCAGCGCATTCACGAATGCCTGCGGTGCTCCAGACGTCGGAACGATGTTTTGGCGTTGCGGTTACGCCCCGGGGGCGCGAGCTTGGTTCAGCCCGGTTGGCGCCGGTTCAATCCCCGATAGAGGTGTTCACCGTGGATGCTCAAACCCGGGAGCATGGGCCGTCCGCGGAGCAGCCGCAGAGGACGAAGGAAGCTCCAAGGACTGTATCCGATAGATCCCGCGAGGGCGCAGACCGGTCGCAAGAGCAGGCGAAGACGCCATCGCTGCGCTACCGGCTTCGCGAGAATTGGCTGCTCGCCACGGTCGGCGCGATCGTTCTGCTTGCCGCGCTGGCGGGCGGTTTGGTCTACTGGCTCCAGATCCGCCACTATGAATCCACCGATGACGCCTTCGTCGCGGCGCGCAGCTTTTCCGTGGCCTCGAAGGTGGGCGGCTATGTGACCGATATCCCGGTCACGGACAACCAGCATGTCAATGCCGGTGATCTTCTGGCCAAGATCGATGAGCGCGACTACCGGATCGCCGTCGATCAGGCTGCGGCGCAGGTGGAGGTCTCGAAAGCGAACATCGCCAATGTCGAGGCGCAGATCGATTCACAACAGGAGCAGATCAAGCAGGCCAAGGCCCAGCTCGAACAGGCGCAGGCCCAGCTCCAGTTCTCCCAGGAAGAGTTTTCGCGCGCTGAAGACCTCGTCGAGAAGGGCGCCGGCACCGTACAGCGCCAGCAACAGACCCGCTCCGATCTTTTGGCGCAGCAGGCCAATACCGAGCGCGCGAAGACAGCGGTGACCGCGGCGGAAGTCGGCATCAAGACTCTTCAGGCCCAGCTCGAGGGCGTAAGAGCGCAGCTCCAGCAATCGCAGGCGCAGCTCGATCAGGCCAAGCTGAACCTGGAATATACCAGTATCGTCGCGGCGCAGTCCGGCCGCGTCGTCAAGCTCAGCGGCGCCAAGGGTACGTTCGTCGCGGCGGGGCAGAGCCTGATGATGTTCGTGCCCGACGAGGTCTGGATCGTCGCCAACTACAAGGAAACCCAGCTCGACGACATGCGGCCGGGCCAGCCGGTCGAGATCCGCATCGATGCCTATCCCGGGCACAAGCTGACGGGCCACGTGGAATCGGTGCAGCCCGGCTCGGGCACTGCGTTCAGCCTGCTGCCGGCGGAGAATGCCACAGGCAATTTCGTCAAGGTCGTACAGCGCGTGCCCGTGAAGATTGTGGTCGACAACTGGCCGGCCGACCTGCCGGTCGGTCCCGGCATGTCGGTCGTGCCCTGGACGAAGGTGCGATGACGGATATCTCGCAAGGCGGCGCGTCCGCCGGCGGCTGGTCGCCGGAGCGCTCGGCGGCCGGCGGGCACAATCCCTATCTGATCGCCTTCGTCGTCTCGATCGCGACCTTCATGGAGGTGCTCGACACCACGATCGCCAACGTCGCGCTGCGCCACATCGCGGGCGGGCTCGCCGTCGGTCTAGACGAGAGCACCTATGTCATCACCAGCTATCTCGTCGCCAACGCCATCGTGCTGTCGATCTCGGGGTGGCTTTCGACCGTGCTGGGGCGCAAACGCTTCTACATGATCTGCGTTGCGACCTTCTCGGTTGCTTCGTTGTTCTGCGGCCTTGCCTGGAATTTGCAGGCGCTGGTGTTGTTCCGCATTCTGCAGGGGCTGGGCGGCGGCGGAATGGCGACCAGCGAGCAGGCGATCCTCGCTGATTCGTTTCCGCCGCAAAAACGCGGTCAGGCGTTTGCGATCTATGGCGTCGCAGTCGTGGTCGCGCCGGTGATCGGTCCGACGCTCGGCGGCTGGATCACCGATACCTACTCCTGGCACTGGGTGTTTTTGATTAACGTGCCGATGGGCCTCGTCTCGCTGTTCCTGGTCGGCGCGCTGGTCAAGGAGCCGTCAGGCGCGGAAGAGGAGAGAGCGGAGCTGTTGAGCAGGGGGCTTCGGGTCGACTATGTCGGGTTCATTCTGGTTGCCATCGGCCTCGGTGCGCTCGAATTCGTCCTCGACGAAGGCCAACGCAATGATTGGTTTGGATCGAACATGATCCTGTCCTTTGCACTGCTTGCCGCTTTCTGCCTGCTCGCGTTGATCCCATGGGAGTTGATGCGGGATGATCCGATAATTGACATCCGCCTGCTCGGCAGGCGGCAGTTCGGAGCCTGTTTCCTGGTTATGCTCGCTACGTTTGCGGTGCTGATCTCAACGACGCAGCTATTGCCGCAGCTTTTGCAGACTGAGCTCGGCTATACCGCCATGCTCGCGGGATTGGTGCTGTCACCGAGCGGCGTCGTGACGATGATGTTGATGCCGGTGGCGGGACGACTGGTCACGATAGTGCAGCCGAAATATCTGATCATGTTCGGCGCTGCGGTTGCCGCAGTTTCCATGTGGCATTTGACCGGGCTAACCGGGGACATCACCTACGGCTATGCCGCGATGGCGCGGATCTATCTCGCGGTCGCTCTTCCCTTCCTGTTCCTTCCGGTGACGACGGCGTCCTATGACGGCTTGCCACCCGAGAAGACCAACCAGGCCTCCGCCCTGATCAATGTCGCGCGCAATATTGGCGGCTCGATGGGGGTTGCGCTGGCGCAGACGCTCTTGGCCCAACGCCAGCAATTCCATCAAAGCCGGCTGATCGAGCACGTCGCGCCGTCCGATATCGGCTACCAGCAGACCATCGACGCGATGACGCGCTTCTTCCAGGCGCAAGGCTCCAGCGCGACGGACGCCGCGTCGCAAGCGATCGCCTGGGTCGGCAAGACCTTGCAGCAGCAGGTCGACCTCCTCGCCTATATCGACGTGTTCTGGACACTCGCCATCATCGCTGCGCTGATGATCCCGACCGCCGCGGTGCTGCGCCCGATCGACCTGCACGCGCCGGCGCGGGGGCATTGAGGAAGCGGGCTGCAACGCCCGATGCTGATGCCGTTGCGTACTCGTGCATCAACAACGTCATCCTGGCGAAAGCCAGGACGACACCAGAAGATCTTAAAATTCCAACGTTCGGCGAAGCCCCAACATTGCTCAACCCGCCGCCCCCCTTCGTCCCGGCCCCGCATGCACATGCACCTGCTTGGCGTGCAGCACCTCGCCGCATTCGGAGCACACCATCACGGGATCGAACAGCTTGCCGCAGCCCTTGTGCTCGTGCAGCAGCGGGCGGCCGCGCTCGTCACCCATGTGGATGTCGCCCCAATGCACCATCGCCATGATGATCGGATAGAGGTCGAGTCCCTTTTGCGTGAGGATGTACTCGTAGCGCTTGGGCGCCTCCGAATAGGGGATGCGACGCAGGATACCGAAGCGGACCAGCTTCTTCAGCCGCTCCGAGAGCAAATGCCGCGTGATCTGGAGCGCGGACTGGAAACCCTCGAAACGGCGCACCCGCAGGAAGCACTCGCGCAGGATCAGAAGCGTCCAGCGGTCACCGACCACAGCGACGGTGCGGGCCAGCGAGCAGGGCTCTTCCTCGAGCGTGTCCCATTTCATGATCGGATATCTCCGGTGCGTGTTAGTCTGAAAAAGGAACTTATCTGAAGGATAAAGAGGATTTCTGGCGAACTCTAACATCCATGTTCGAAATTTGACAGTTCTATTTTAGAACTATAGTCTTCGATCAATCGCATCAGCCGCAGCTCCTAGACGAAGCGGCGGCATTCACCGGAGGAGCGACCTTGCCCAAGCGAAACGCCACAGCCGCCGTCATCGGCGCCGGCGACTACATCGGTGCCGAGATTGCCAAGAAGTTCGCCGCAGAGGGCTTTTCGATCTTCGCCGGCCGCCGCAACGGCGACAAGCTCGCGCCGCTGGTGAGGGATGTCGAGGCCGCCGGCGGCGAGATCCACGCTCGCTCGCTGGACGCGCGGAAGGAAGAGGAGATCATCTCCTTTCTCAACGATGCCGACAAGCATGCGCCCCTCGAGGTCTGCATCTTCAACGTCGGCGCCAACGTCAATTTCCCGATCCTCGACACCACCGAACGCGTATTCCGGAAAGTGTGGGAGATGGCCTGCTATTCCGGCTTTCTCGCCGGCCGCGAGGCAACGCGGTTGATGCTGCCGCGCGGCGGCGGCAACATCTTCTTCACCGGAGCCACCGCCTCCTTGCGCGGTGGTAGCGGCTTTGCCGCTTTCGCCAGCGCCAAGTTCGGCCTTCGTGCAGTGGCGCAGGCGATGGCGCGCGAATTGGGACCGAAGAACATTCACGTCGCCCATCTCATCATCGATTCCGGGGTCGACACCGAATGGGTGCGGCAGCGCAGGCTCGAGGCGCTCGGCCCCAACGCACTCGACAATCCCGACCTCCTGATGCCGCCGTCGTCGGTCGCGAACGCCTATTGGCAGCTCTATCAGCAGCCGAAAAGCGCCTGGACCTTCGAGATGGAGATCCGCCCCTTCGGAGAGAAATGGTGACCGCGGCGCAAAAGTCCGACTAGACTGTCACAAACGCGACCAGAACTCCGGGAGGCCAATACGTGAAGACTGCGATCACCGAACTGTTCGGCATCGAGCACCCCATCATCCAGGGCGGCATGCATTTCGTCGGCTTTGCGGAGCTTGCCTCCGCTGTCTCCAACGCCGGCGGGCTCGGCATCATCACCGGACTCACGCAGAAGACGCCGGAATTGCTCGCCAAGGAGATCGCGCGCTGCCGCGACATGACCGACAAGCCGTTCGGCGTGAACCTCACCTTCCTGCCGACCTTCGCGGCGCCGCCCTATCCGGAATATATCGCCGCCGTCGTCGAGGGCGGGGTCAAGATCGTGGAGACCGCGGGCCGCAGTCCCGAACAATACATGCCGGCGATGAAGGCGGCCGGCATCAAGGTCATCCACAAATGCACCTCGGTGCGCCACTCGCTCAAGGCCGAGCGGATCGGCTGTGATGCCGTCAGCGTCGATGGTTTCGAGTGCGGTGGTCATCCCGGTGAAGACGACATCCCGAACATGATTCTGCTGCCGCGCGCAGCAGAAGAGTTGAAGATCCCGTTCGTCGCCTCCGGCGGCATGGCCGACGGGCGCAGCCTCGTCGCCGCATTGTCGCTGGGCGCGGCCGGCATGAACATGGGCACGCGCTTCATCGCCACCAAGGAAGCACCGGTGCACCAGAACGTGAAGAACGCACTGGTCGCGGCCACCGAGCTCGACACCCGCCTGATCATGCGCGCGCTGCGCAACACCGAGCGTGTGCTGAAGAACGCCAATGTCGATCGCCTGCTCGAGATCGAGCGCGAGAAAGGCGATAAACTCAAGATCCACGACATCCACGATCAAGTCGCGGGCGTCTATCCAAAGATCATGATCGAGGGCGCGATGGATGCCGGCGCCTGGAGCTGCGGCATGGTCGCAGGGCTCATCCGTGACGTTCCCTCCTGCAAGGAACTCGTCGATCGCATCATGGACGAGGCGGAAACCATCATCCGCAACCGCCTGATGGGGTTCCTGGACGGGGCGGCTACCGCGCGAAAGGTCGCCTGATCCGTCCGTACAGTCTTAACCTTGGCGGCAATCGGTCGCTGGAATTGCCCGCGGCGCCTCCTAAATAGGGGTAAATTGCCCCTATAATCAGGTTTCAGGAGGCGTCCTTGGTCCTGAAAGGCGTTCGTTTTGCAGTTGTTGCCGCGCTCGCGTGGAGCAACATCTCGCGCGCCGACGAATACAAACCCGACGACTATCTGAGCCTCGATCTGTCCAAGGCCGTGCTGTCGCCGAAGCGGCTCGGACCGGAGACGCAGTTCGCGCCGGTCGCGCTCGAAGCGCGCGGCGGCAACGACGCGCAGGCGCGCGCCCGGCCGATGGACGTGCCGAAGAAGGTTGCGGCCGAGCGCGTGCACGTGCCGGCGCCGAAGCTCGCTCAGCCGAAGCTTGCTCACACGAGGAGCGCAGCGCCGCGCGGCGCCGCGCGTGCCAAGCTCGCGCATCGTCACGGCAATCCGCTCGACGCGCAGGCGATGGATACCCGCATCCAGACCTGGCCGTGCCGCTCCGGCGGCATCTGCAATTGGAAGCGCTAGTTGGTCCTGGAGCGTCATCCGCGCGTCGCAAAACCGTAGGCGCGGAGTCAAAAAACCGTAAGGATAGGAGTCAAGGAGCGCAGGCACCTTCCGTCGCGATTCGACGAAGGTCTCCTGAATGGCAACGCTCCGCGCCTCGCGCGCATGGACCCGGCGGCAGTTCCTGGTCCGCTCCACCTCCAGCCTCGCCATCACCTCGCTCGGCACGCTCGCGAAGCCCTATATCAGCCGCGCTGCCGACCGCCCGCAGATTGCGGGTGGCATCCAGTCCGGTGACGTGTCGGATGGCTCTGCCGTGGTCTGGGCGCGCGCCGACCGCCCCGCGCGCATGCAGGTCGAGTATTCGACCGTGGAAAGCTTCAGGACAATCATGGCGACCGCGTCAGGCGACGCGTTGCCGGATACCGATTTCACCTCGAGGCTTCTGCTGAGCGACCTGCCGCCAGGGCAGGACATCTTCTATCGCGTGCGCTTCGACGACATCGCGACCGGCGTTGCCGGCGAAGCCCGCATCGGCCATTTCCGCACCGCGCCGGCCGCGGGCCGGTCGATCTCGTTCGTGTGGTCGGGCGACACGGCGGGGCAGGGCTGGGGCATCGATATTTCGCGCGGCGGCTATCGCAGCTATCGCACCATGCTCGACAATCACCCGGACTTCTTCATCCACTCGGGCGATCACATCTACGCCGACTGCACCATTCCGTCCGAATTGAAGCTGCCGAATGGTGAGACCTGGCGCAACGTCGTCACCGAGGAAAAATCCGAGGTCGCGCACACGCTGGCGCAGTTTCGCGGCAACTACAAATACAATCACCTCGACGAGCATTTTCGCGCCTTCCACGCGCAGGTGCCGATGTTCGCGCAATGGGACGATCACGAGGTCACCAACGACTGGTCGCCGACCGGCAGCTACGATGACGCCGGCTTTGATGCCGACGGCACGCCGCGCCTGGTCGCGCGCGCCCGCCGCGCCTTCTTCGATTTCATGCCGATCCGCGGCATCGGCGCGCGGCAGGGCCGGATCTATCGCCGCATCGGTTACGGGCCGCTGCTCGACATCTTCATGATCGACATGCGCAGTTTTCGCGACGACACCTGGAACAGAGGCGACGACCATCGCGGCTGGATTCTTGGCGCCGAGCAGCTCGCGTGGCTGAAGCACGAGTTGGCTTCTTCGCGTGCGACCTGGAAGGTGATCGCGGCTGACCTGCCGATCGGCCTGATCAGCCTCGATGCGGTCGCTCTCGGCGATGGGCCACCTGACCGGCGCGAGCACGAGATCGCCGATCTGCTTGCGTCCATCAAACGCGCCGGCGTTCGCAACGTCGTCTGGCTCACGGCCGATATGCACTACACCGCGGCGCACTACTACGATCCGGGCAAGGCGCAATTCAGCGAATTCGAGCCGTTCTGGGAGTTCGTCTCCGGCCCGCTGCATGCCGGTACCTGGGCGCCGGGCGAGCTCGACAACACGTTTGGCCCGGTCGCGATGTACCAGAACGGATGCAGCGTAGCGCAGGGCGAGAACCTGGCGCCCTGCTTCGGACTCCAATTCTTCGGCCGCGTCGACATCGATGGCGATACCGCAGTGATGACCGTGACGCTGAAGGACGTCGACAACCGCGACCTCTGGTCGGTCGACATCGTGCCGCAGCCGCAAGCGCGTCCAGCCGTGCTGGCGCAGCATTCGTGAGGGACACGAATCGATCGCCCAAGCGTCACGGTCGGGCATAGCCGTCCGAAGGAGAGCGTCGCTTCCGCTCGCCTATGGCCCGGCCATCCACGCCTTATCGCCAAGGCGCGAAGAACGTGGATGCCCGGGACGAGCCCGGCCATGACGACGGGAAGCACCTAACCTGATCTTGATTGGCCGCCTCGCGGCTGCGGCGCTATGGTGTCGTCTCCCGCCATCTCCTTTCCATCACCGAAGAGTCTGCTCACGCGGCGCCGGCGCGCGTCTGGCGGGCTGAGTACGTCAGGAGCCTGTTCATGGACAATCTGAAGACCCAGGGCATCAGCATGCCCAAGCTCGGCCTCGGCACCTTCCGCATGCAGGGCGATGCCTGCCGCGCCGCGGTTGAGAGCGCGCTGTCGCTCGGCTATCGCCATATCGACACCGCGGAGATGTATGCAAATGAGGAGCCGATCGGCGCCGCGATCGCCGGCGCCCGCGTGCCGCGCGATGAGCTGCATGTCACAACCAAAGTCTGGCATGAAAATCTGACCCCCGACGCGATCCGCCGGGCCTTCGACGCCAGCCTGAAAAAACTCCGGCTCGACCATGTCGACCTCTACCTCGTGCATTGGCCGTCCAGCGCCGCGAACTGGGGCGCGGTGTTCGAAACGCTGATGAAGCTGAAGGAGGAAGGTCGTACGCGAGCCATTGGCGTCGCCAATTTCACCACTGCGCTGCTGAAGGCCGCCGTCGAGGACATCAGGGCCCCGATCGCCTGCAACCAGGTCGAATATCACGCGATGCTCGATCAATCGAAGGTGTTGGCCTATCTCGCAGCCAAGTCGATTCCGCTGGTTGCTTATTGCCCGCTGGCGCAGGGGCGCTTCGCGTCGGATCCGGTGCTGAGCGAGATCGGCGCCAAGCACAATGCGACCGCCGCGCAGGTGGCGCTGAAATGGCTGGTCGACCAGGACGGTGTCGCTGCGATCCCCAAGGCATCCCGGCGCGAGAGCCAAAAGGCCAATCTCGACGCGTTGAAAATCACGCTCGACGATGCCGACCGCCGAAAGATCGCCGCGCTGCCGAAGGACAGGCGCTGCGTCGATCCGGGCTTCGCACCGGCCTGGGACTAGGTTCGTCGGTTCCAGATGCGCAAAGAAATGGCCCCGCAAGGGGCCATTTCCGTGTTGCGCATTAGTAGTCATGCATTAGTAGTCATAATGGCGATGACTGCGCTTGATCACCACGACCTTGTCGCCGTGATGGCGCCAGCCGCGATGCCAGCCATAGTCGCGATGCTCGCGGAATTCGGCGCGGGCGCCGTAAGGGCCGTAATGGTGGCGCTTGACCACCACCGTGTCGGCATTCGCCAGCGTCGGCGCCACGATCGCAAGCGCACCGAGAGCCGCAACGACGTAGCCAATCTTCCTCATGATGTCCTCCTCCAATCGAATGCAAATTTAAACCGCGCGTATACATGAACGTTCCGGAGGAACTGGGAGAATTCTGAATGGCTGTTCAGGTGAGCAGTCCGCAACCGCTCTCAAATCTGCTCGTGCGCTAGTCGCAGCGATACTGCGCAGGAGTCGGTGTGCCGGTCTTGACGTATTTGCCGTCCTTGATGGTGTAGTGGCCGCGCTCGCTGCGATTGTAGATCGCGCGCAGGCTGCCGTCCTTCGACAGCAGCAGGCCGAATTCACGCGTCTGATGCAGCGACGGGAAGAACACCATCAGATCGAGCAGGCCCTCCGCATCGATCGCGGCCGCCACGACTTCGTTCTCGTCCCTGGCCTCGCCGAAATTGCGCCGGTACATCACCCGGCCGTCTGGCCTGATTTCGTAGCTCAGCACGGCGCCCTTGTCGCGGTCGGGCTGCAACGAGCAGTCGACCGACCATGAGCCGAGCAGACCCCATTGCTCGACCGTCGTCGCCAGCGTTTCGGCTGTGCTGTAGACGTCAGCGCAGCGCAAAGCAGCGCGGCTGCGGTCCAGCGGCTCAAGCAACATATCATATCCGGAGAAAGCCCCGCCCTCGATCGAGGCCGAAGTCTAGCATCTCCGGCCCGCCAGTCTACCAACGCTCCCCCAATTTGATCCGCATCAATGAGGCCGCCCGGTTCTCGGATAGGATGGAATTTCCGGAGGGCGATCGTGGATAGATCAATGCTGGATGAAGTCGTCGAGTTCGCGGGCGAGGTGCTGCCGGGCGGCCGCGCCGCGCCGCCTTATTCCGAGACCGCGTTCCTGGCCGAGTTGGGCGACCGGCTCCGGTCATCGCGCCTGCGCTGCGAGCTGTCGCGCCGCGAGCTTGCCCGCAGATCGGGGATTTCCGAGCGCTACATCGCTCAGATCGAGGCCGGCAAGGGCAACGTTTCGATCGTGCTGTTGCTGCGGCTGGCCTCCGCGATTCACGGCAGCCAGCCCCAGGCGGCCTGACGTCTAACCGTTAGGCGCGCGCCTTCTCCACATTGGCGCTGCGCGAGGGCACGCCGAACTCCTTGCGGCAGACCTCGGCCAAAACGGCGACGCCTTCGCGGATCTGTTGATGCGTCGGGCTGGCAAAGCATAGCCGCAGGCGCGGGCGCGAATGGCCCTTGTCGGTCGACCATTCCGGCCCTGGATTGATCGAGACTCCGGCGGCAAGCGCGGCCTGATACAGTTTTAGCGTATCGACCTGGTCCGGCAGCTTCACCCACAGGAAGATGCCGCCCTTCGGCTCCTCGAATTCCGCGGCCGTCCCGAACTGCTCGTTCAGGGCCTCCATCAACGTATCAAGCTTGGTGCGCAGTGCTTTCGTCAGTGCCGGCACGTGGGTTGCGAAATGCGGCTTGCAATATTCGGCGAGCACCATCTGCTCCAGCGCGCCGGAGCCGGCATCCGTCTTCAGCGACAGCATCCGCGACATCACCTCCCAGGGGGCGACGATGAAGCCGACGCGCAGCGCCGGCGCGATCGATTTCGAGAACGAACCGATATGGATCACGCCGCCCCTGGGGCTCATCGCGTGGATCGCGGGGGGGCGCTGCCCCGACCATACGAGGTCGGCGTAGCAATCGTCCTCGAAGACCGGCACGCCGTACTCGGCCGACAACCGCAGCAGTTCGGCACGTCGGCTTTCGGGCATGATGCTGCCGGTCGGGTTCTGCACGGTCGGAATGGTGTAGATGTATTTCGGTCGGATGCCGCGGCTCTTGAGGTCGGCCAATGTCGTGGCCAGCACGTCCATGCGCATGCCGTCTTCGTCGAGCGGGATGCCGATCGTATTGACCCCGAGCCGCGTCAGGCGGTTGAGCGAGCCCTGATAGGTCTCCTGCTCCACGATCACGGTGTCGCCGCGCGCGAGCAGCGTGTGGTTGACGAGGTCGAGCGCCTGCAGGGACCCCGAGACGATCAGGAGATCGTCGACGGTGCAGGCGATGCCGGCATCGCGCTTGAGCTTTGTCACCAGGAATTCGCGCAAGGGCAGATAGCCCTGGGGCCCGTGCGCCAGGCCGTAGGTCGCAAGCGTCCGGCCCTCGCGCCGCAACACCGCGTCGACCGCCTCGACCAGTCGATCGACGGGCACCTGCTCGGGATCATTGTTGCCGCCGACAAAGCTGTATTTGGCAAGGCCCGTCCAGCGCGCAGTGGGGGCCGGCAGCCCCGGCGGAAACAGGGGCGCGAAATCGAAGCTGGACGTCATGGATGTTCCTCGTTCTGTTCTTGTTGAGCCGGCCGGCGTTGCACCGGCTGGCTGGTTACTTCTTGCTGGCCGTCCGGGTCGGACGTCCTTGGCTGACGAAAGCGTAATGCGCGTTGGCGACGCCGCCAACCATCAAGGCTTCGACGACCGGCTCGGCGATCTCGCTGGTGGCGGCCCAGTCGACGATGAAATTGGCCCCGGTCCCGCCACGTACGTCGTCGGTGGGAATGAAGATCGAGACTGTGGCGAGCGGCTTCAGTGCGACCGGCGCCTTCAGATAGCTCTCGACCTGCTTGCCTGCGGTGTCGAAATAGGCGATGCGTTTGACGACCAGCGGCTGGGTTTCTGAGGCGTTGTGGACGCTCAACGTCACCGAGAAGTCGACGCGCAGCTTGCCCTGGCTCATCGCGACGCTGGAATAGGCCGGCACGTAGAAGCCGCCGGAGACACTGAGTTCCTCCTTCGGCAGCGCGGTGAGCGAATCGGCAAAGCTCTGCTCGAGATTCACCTTGTCGAGATTGATCTTGGGCTGAGCGGTTGCCAGGGGCGCGGAGACGATTGGACATAGCAGGATTGCAGCGGCTAACGCCATTCGCATGTGACGAATTGCTCGCTTGCCGCGCCGCAACCCGTCTCTACGGTGCGGCAAAACGGACCAATTTGGCATGCACGAGCTCATTCGCGACATCACTCTCTGTATTCTGTTTGCCTGGATGCTGGGCCTTTTGGCCCATTTTTCACGGCAACCGTTGATCCTGGCCTACCTTATCGCCGGCTTCTGCATTGGTCCATTCGGCGCCGGCTGGGTCAAGTCGCAGGAATCGATCGCCGTCATCTCCGAGCTTGGCCTGATCTTCATGCTGTTCATGATCGGGCTGGAGATCGACCTTAAGAAGATCGTGCGGGCAGGGCGGGTGATCCTGTTCGCGGCCGGGGGCCAGCTCCTCGGCGGCTGCCTGCTCGGCATCCTATTCTTCGTCGGCATCGGCCTGTCGCTCGGGGGCGGGCATTTCGATGCGCTCTATCTCTGCGTCGCCTGCGCGCTCTCCAGCACAGTCATCATCGTCAAGGTGCTCTACGAGAAGCGCGAGCTCGACACGCTGCCCGGCCGCATCACGCTCGGCGTCCTGGTGCTCCAGGACATCTTCGCCATCCTGTTCCTGGCGGTGCAGCCGAGCCTCGCCAATCTGCAGGTCAGCGTCATCCTGCTCTCGATCGGCCGCGTCGCCGTGCTGGTCGCGGCCGCGCTCCTGATCAGCCGCTATGTGCTGCCGCGGCTATTCCACCAGATCGCCCGCCGGCCCGAGCTGATCCTGCTCGGCGCGCTCGCCTGGTGCTTCCTGGTCGCCGAGACCGCGGAGCGGCTGTCGCTGTCGCGCGAGATGGGCGCCCTGATCGCCGGCGTCTCGCTCTCGACCTTCCCCTATGCGCTCGACGTCACGGCCAAGGTCACGACGCTCCGCGACTTCTTCATCACCCTGTTCTTCGTTGCGCTCGGCATGACCATTCCGGTGCCGGGGCTCTCCGTCATCGGGCTCGCTGTGATGATCGCGGCCTTCACGGTGGTGAGCCGCATCATCACCACCTTCGCGCCGCTCTATCTGATGAAGCAGGGGCTGCGCGCGAGCCTGCTGCCGGCGATCAACCTGGCGCAGATCTCCGAGTTCTCGCTCGTGGTGATCCAGACTGGCGTCGCCGACCACCATATCGCGCCGGAGACGGCGAACGCGGCCTCGTTCGCCTTCGTGGTGCTGGCCGTGCTCTCGACCTTCGTGATGGTGCGCAGCGACGAGATCACCCGCTGGGCGATCGGCCCGTTGAAGCGGATCGGCCTGCGCGACCTCGATGACGGCCACGCGCACGCCGAAGAGGGGCATGGGGGCGGACACGGCGAGGCCCGCCGTATCGTCATCCTCGGCTTTTTCCGCGCGGCGAGCGCGCTGCTGGCGGAGATCGAGCGACAGGCGCCCGTGCTGCTGGAGCAGATCACGGTCGTGGATTTCAACCCCAATGTGTACCAGACGCTGCTTTCGCGCGGCCTGCACGTGATCTATGGCGACATCAGCAACGTCGATACGCTGGTCCATGCCGGCGTCGCCAAATCCGAGATGATCATCCTCAGCGTGCCGGATTCGCTCCTGAAAGGTGCAACCAACGAGAAGCTGGTCCGCCACGTCCGCGCGCTCAACCCGAACGCCCTGGTCGTGGCGACCGCCGATCTGCTGGCCGATGTCGGCGAGCTCTACAAGGCCGGCGCCAGCTACGTCACGGTAACCCGGCTTAGCGACGCCCATGAGCTGTTCACGGTGATCGAGGCCGCCCAGGCCGGCCTGTTGACCGACAAGCGCGCGGAGCTCGAGGTAAGGCTCAGCGAGCGGCGCGAAGTGCTGCCCTGAGGCGACCGGCCATCTTCCGCCCGATCGGGCCGCGCCTATATCGCTGGTATCTTCGGTGCAAGCCTGAAACCCGTAAGCAGGCCTGCCCCCCGGCATATGTGGTTGCGTCCAGGACACTAGCGCGCCGGCGCAAGTCCGGCTAAGCCTCCGGCCCATAACCGATAGAGATTGGGAAATGCCCGATACCGTTCAGGAAGTTTTGCAGGCCTTTGCCCGGGGCGAGCTCGTCGTCGTCACCGACGATGAGGACCGTGAGGGCGAGGGCGATCTGATCGTCGCTGCCTCGCTATGCACCGCTGAGAAGATGGCGTTCATCATCCGCCACACCTCCGGCATCGTCTGCGCGCCTGTTACCACCGAGGACGCGCGCCGCCTGCGGCTCGACCCGATGGTCGCCCACAACGACTCCGCCCACACCACCGCGTTCACGGTCTCGATCGACTACAAGCCCGACGGCGGCACCGGTATCTCGGCGGAGGAACGCGCCTCGTGCTGCCGCGCGCTCGCCAATCCCAACGTTGGCGCCAACGACTTTGCCCGTCCGGGCCACATCTTCCCGCTGATCGCCAAGGACGGCGGCGTGCTCTTGCGCTCCGGCCATACCGAGGCCGCGGTCGATCTCTGCAAGCTCTCGGGGCTTCCGCCGGTCGGCGTGATCAGCGAGCTGATGAACGACGACGGCAGCGTGATGAAGGGCGAGCAGGTTGCGCGCTTCGCCGCCCGGAACAAGCTCAAGCACGTCACCATCGCGGATCTGATCGCATACCGTCAGGCGCGCGAAAAACTGATCGAGCGGGTCGCGACCTTCGTCACCGAAAGCCCGATCGGCCCCTTGCAGGGCTATGCCTACCGTTCGCCCTTCGATTCCATCGCTCACGTCGCCTTCGTCTATAATGGGGTCGGCGACGGCAGGAACGTGCTGACGCGCTTCCACAAGCCGAACATCGTCAAGGACATTTTCACCGGCCACAAGCGCATGGCGGCCGTGCTCGAGCATTTCAAGAAGTCGGGTCGCGGCGTGCTGGTGTACTTGCGCGATGGCGCGGCCGGTGTCCCTGTCGAGCCGCTGCCGGACGAGACCTCGGCGGAGGCGGACCGCAACCGGCAGTGGCGCGAGGTCGGCGTCGGCGCACAGATCCTGCGCGATCTCGGCGTCACCTCGATCCGGCATCTCACCTCCTCGGTGCATGACTACAAGGGCCTGTCCGGCTTCGGGATCGAGATCGTTGCGAACGAACAGCTCGAGACCTGAGGCGTTGTCATCCCGGGATGGCGCGATAGCGCCAGATCCGGAACGTCGATGTTGGTTGATGTCGCAAGATTTCGGGTTCGCATCGCGCGTCCCGGAACGACCGAAACCAGGATGCATTTGCACTTGTTGTCCCGGCGCTTTAATTTGTCGGGCAATTTTTAGACGGAACCAGACGCGAAAGGACGTTTCATGAGCGTGCGCCCTCAGGCCAAGGACAAGCCGGCTGCGGCTTCTTTCCAGTGGGACGATCCGTTCCTGCTCGATGAACAGCTCACCGAAGACGAGCGTATGGTGCGCGACACCGCGCGCGCCTATGCGCAGGACAAGCTGCTGCCGCGCGTCACCAAGGCCTATCTGGAAGAGAAAACCGACCGCGAGATCTTCAACGAAATGGGTGAGCTCGGCCTGATCGGCATCACGCTGCCGGAGGAATATGGCTGCGCCAATGCGAGCTATGTCGCCTATGGCCTCGTCGCGCGCGAGATCGAGCGGGTCGATTCCGGCTATCGCTCCATGAACTCGGTGCAGTCCTCGCTGGTGATGTATCCGATCTACGCCTATGGCGACGAGAGCCAGCGCAAGAAGTACCTGCCGAAGCTCGCCAGCGGCGAGTGGGTCGGCTGCTTCGGCCTCACCGAGCCGGACGCCGGCTCCGACCCGGCCGGGATGAAGACCCGCGCCGAGAGGGTTTCGGACGGCTATCGCCTGACCGGCAGCAAGATGTGGATCTCGAACGCGCCGATCGCCGACGTGTTCGTGGTCTGGGCCAAGTCGGCCGAGCACGACAACCAGATCCGCGGCTTCGTGCTGGAGAAGGGCATGAAGGGCCTCTCTGCCCCGAAGATCGGCGGCAAGCTGTCCTTGCGCGCCTCCATCACCGGCGAAGTCGTGATGGACGGCGTCGTGGTTCCCGAGAGCGCGCTGCTGCCCAACGTATGCGGTCTGAAGGGCCCGTTCGGCTGCCTCAACCGCGCCCGCTACGGCATCTCCTGGGGCGCGCTTGGCGCCGCAGAGGACTGCATGCATCGCGCCCGCCAGTACACGCTCGACCGCAAGCAGTTCGGCAAGCCGCTTGCCGCGACCCAGCTCGTGCAGAAGAAGCTCGCCGACATGGAGACCGAGATCGCGCTGGGCCTGCAGGCTTCATTGCGCGTCGGCCGGCTGATGGACGAGGGCAAGTTCGCGCCTGAAATGATCTCGATCGTCAAGCGCAACAATTGCGGCAAGGCGCTCGACATCGCCCGCCAGGCGCGCGACATGCACGGCGGTAACGGCATCTCGATCGAGTACCAGGTGATGCGGCACGTCCATAACCTCGAGACGGTCAACACCTACGAGGGCACCCACGACGTCCACGCCCTGATCCTCGGCCGCGCCATCACGGGCATTCAGGCGTTTTTCTGAGCGCCACGGAATTCGGACGTGGTTGATGTGCTCCGCTGTCGTCGTCCGCCTTGTGCGCAATAGCGCACTGGAGCGGACGATCCAGTATTCCAGAGACCTTGCCTTCGCCTCAGACGCCGCCGAGTACTGGATACCCCGCTTTCGCGGGGTATGACGGAGAGGGTTGGGGCAGCAGCGTACAGGAAGTCCAATGTCCGACAACGACGACGTCCCGTTCAACCGCAACTTTCCGCTGAAGCCCGGAATCGTCGAGGAAGTCCGCCCCGGCGTACGGCGCGTGCTGTGTGACAATCCGAGCCCCTTCACCTTCACCGGGACGGTCAGCTACATCGTCGGCAAGGGCAATGTTGCGATCATCGACCCCGGTCCGGACAATGAGGCCCATGCCGCCGCGCTGCTCGATGCCGTGCGCGGCGAGACCGTGAGCCATATCCTCGTCACCCACACCCACCGCGATCACTCGCCGAACACGGCGCGGATCAAGCAGGCGACCGGCGCTACCGTCTATGCCGAGGGGCCGCACCGCGCCGCGCGGCCGCGCTTCGAGAGCGAGAAGCACAATCCGGAGTCAGGCGCCGATCGCGACTTCGCGCCCGACGTCAGGATCGCCCATGGCGACGTCATCGAGGGCGCCGGCTGGCAGCTCGAGGCGGTGGCGACGCCCGGCCATACCGCCAACCATCTTGCGTTCGCCTGGCCCGAGCGAAAGTTCAACTTCGTCGGCGATCACGTGATGGGCTGGTCGACCTCGATCGTGGCGCCGCCCGACGGTTCGATGATCGACTACATGGAGTCACTCGAACGGCTCGCCGGCCGCGAGGAGGATCTCTATTTCTCCGGCCATGGGCCCGAGATTCCGGACGGGCCGCGTTTCGTGCGGTTCCTGATCCGTCACCGCAAGGCGCGCGAGGCGTCGATCCTGCATCGCCTCGCCAAGGGCGAGGCCGATATCCCGACCATGGTGCGGGCGATCTATATTGGCATCGATCCGCGGCTGACAACGGCCGCCGGCTATTCCGTGCTGGCGCATCTGGAAGACCTGGTTGCGCGCGGCGTGGTGGCGACTGACGGCGATCCCGTGATTACGGGGACCTACAGGATGGCTTGAGGGCGAATAGCGAAATGGCGAGTAGCCAATAGGCGCCTTTTTCCATTCGCTACTCCCTATTCGCCAATCTCACTTCTTCACCGTCTTCGCCGGGGTCTTCGGCGGAATGACCGGCGCCTTCTTGACCGGCTTCAGTGCATCCGCATCGGCGGCGGTATTGAGATCATCGATGAACTTGGTGACGCGTGCGGCGTTGCTGCCGAGGTCGCTGTCGAAATAGCGCGAGGCGGAACGGATATCGACGCGGGAATCGTCGCTGTCAGGCACGACCCGGATCGAGATGTCCTCGCGGAACCCCATGATCGGCGTGCGCGCCACCGCCTCGATGCGGCCAATGCGGCGCGGCGGCTGCGGCGCGCGCTCGTCGATGACCAGCCATTTGCGCTTGTGGACGAGCTGAAGCGTGATCGCATAGGCGCGCTCGGCGGGGATCTCGAGCTCGATCGGCTCGATGTCGGGATAGAAGTGGCGCTGCTGCTCGGCCGAATAGAGGCCGGCATAGACCGCAGTGTTGGTGCCGTCGCCGGTGCGCAAGCGCGCCAATGCGTCGAAACGCGGCGGATCGATCGGATCGGTGGTGACGTCGTGGATCGCCGGCAGCCTGCGATATTGCAGGGCGAGATAGGCGGGATAGGCGAGGATCAGCGCGTCGATCAGGAAGGCGAACAGGATGCGCGCCATGCCGCGCGAGCCGTTCTGCCAGATCGCGGCAAAGCCAGCGAGCCCGAACAGGATCGAAAGCCCGGCGATTGCAAGTCCGCCGAAGAAGGTGACGAGCGCGGGCTTCATCTCCAGAAAGTCGAAGCGGACGATGATGATCGACACCACGACCGCCACCACCGCGAACACGGCCAGATTGCGCGCCCAGTTCGCGAGGCTGGATACGGGCTCCGACTGATAGGGAGCGGAAAACCTGCGGGCCATCGATGAAACTGCCGGGTTGGGGCTTGCCCCGCCGCCAGGGGGGCTTGGTTGAAAACTGGCTGCTTGAGATCACGGCGGCCCGACAATTTCAAGGTTTGCGGGCGATATGGCACCGAGAACCGGCGGATTCGGCAACTTGATTGATTAA